>NZ_OY764081.1:1408788-1760986 GCF_963667985.1 uncultured Methanocorpusculum sp.
CGTTAGATGAGAAGTGTTGGAAGAGTTTGCCCTCCGGTATGAAGGAAAGGTTCGACGGATTACTCTGTGGTAGACTAGGGCACGCAGAATTGAGTGGGCATACTGTTATAAAACAGCACGCCGATGCGCGTCGTGACAGAATCGCTCGTCTCCAGGCGAAACTCGCGAATCAGGGGTGGCTTGATAAAGATGTTTACAGTAGTGGAACATTACAACTGTCCTACAAAAATAATCTCAATAACGATAATAAATTCATAGTAAAAATCTCATTCACTCCAAAAAAGATTTTCACGTATAATACGAAGTTTGACATATATCCAAACGATCGAAAAGAAATCGTTTTCGTCAACAAAACGTTCGATTTGAAGGGGGGATTGTCAACCGATGACCGGAATTACATCGAGCTCGTAACGAAACTTGCTGATAAACAGTCGTCGGTCGACGATCTTGGTTTGGTGATCGATGGAGGTTTTTTAGTTGTTTCGGGAGGGCTTGTGGTTCTGACTTGCGTCGGGGCTACTGCGACACTTGGAACGGCTACGGTCTTGTGTGCGGCTAGTGTGGGGGGTGCTGCGTGGTCGGGTGGTCGTTTTGTGGATGGCGTGTTGAAGAATGCTGATATCAAACATAGTGTGGCAGAACATCTCGAAAACCTTGATCTTCGTGTTGTGTATTATGATGATCATGTGAAAGAGGATTTGTAAATGTCACGAATCGCTGAAATTGATACAAAACCGATAAACCGATTTGTGTCCTTTTATTTGGGGTTTATGGTTTTCTACTCAATCGCCTTCATCAGTGCGTTTATTTACAACGTAGATCTCGGTAAATTGGATAAATTATGGTGGGGATATTTCGTCGTTGTGGGTTTTGAATGGAGTTTGTTTTGTCTTCTACTTATTGCATTGGCACGTCGGCCAGTTGGAAAAACAGGGCGTTTGTTACACAAACTCTGTCATAATGATATTTATTGGATGAGTCTAACTTCTGTCGTCTTAATCGCGTACACACTCGTGTCTGTATTCGTTTGGATGTGATTTTAACAACCGGTGGGAAGTATATCGGCCTTCTACATGATCATGTTTATCGACGCAAACACGTCTTCGCATTCTAAAGACGTGGTTTGTGTTGGATATGGCACTTATACGGCCGCTCACCGAGCGTGAAGCGACTATCTACGCTCACTAACCCTTCCCTCCTCTTTTTTGTGGTTGCTACTCGCCTGTGGTGGACCGAAGGCCCTATGCCCGGGCCTGCAGGTCCTCCCTATCTTACTTGAGCCCCTGCGTAAGGGGCGGCGCAAGCTGGTTGTTATGGTTGGTGTCACTGATTCCCTGGTATTTGTTATCGCACGAACCTTTTATCGTCCTTCGAACTTATATCAACTGTCATGGCATTCATCACAAAGGCAATACATCTTCTCATAATTTTCCTCGTTCTCAGTGCGTTCTGTATACTACCTGCAGCTGCCACCACTGCAGATAATGCAACTCGCGTGGGAACATACGAACCAAAAGGTGTCACTCACATGAGTGACGCCTTCTACGACAAAACGACTGATGAATATAAATTGCTGCTCAGTCTCAAAGAGAAATATCCCGAAAGTTTTTCGCCCCTTCCTTATGCATATATGGGTATAACGAATTGTCTGCTGCCAGATGGAAGCGTGACCCGTTGTGAATTGCATGATCTAAACGACTCGACAAATCCCCACCCGGTATGGGCTGATTGGTTGGAACTTGATTACAACAATCCAGTAGAGATATTTGTAAATGCACACGGTGAGGAATATGCGTTAATACGGCCGCCGGAGGATATGGACGTCCAGACCTGGTTTTTACCTGGGGCACGAGCCGCCGTGCCGGTGGTTGTTGTTGTTGGGACAGGATATTTGGTAGCAGAATTATCTGCTGATACCGTGGTATACGCACTCGGTGTTGCAACCGTTGCCGGTGTGGTGACGATTGCGTCGGAAAGATTCGGGGAGATTGCACACCATATTCAGGCCCTACACGCCAGCGTGAGAGATCATATTGCATACCTGACCGCACTTCGGTATGTGACCCCGACGGAGAATAACCACGATGTTATATTAGAAGGTGGCCACGACGGAATCAAAATAATAGAAGACAAGATCGAAAAAGGCAGTGTTTCGGGTAGATACGCATCGATTAGAACGTATCAAACTAAAGCCGACAAAGACAACGGGTGCCCGAAACAAATCAGATATTTCGATAAGGACGGCAAGAAAGATTATGATGTAGACTTTAGTCACGGAAAGCCGGATTCTCATGTGTTTCCCCATATACACAAATGGGTACCTGCGCCGAAAGGCTCGCTAAGCAAACACAATACCGTGATGAAGGATTTCAGAGTGAGTAAAGAGACAACGGTGGAATATTTATCCCGTGGTGGTGTGGAAATCACTACAGGTGAACTAACACTGTTGTTGGCTGAGGTAGAAACACTCACGCAAGCTGTAATGAAGGCGTGGAAGAATGATAAGTGTAAAGACTATGATTATAAAAATCATCGATTCAAGCACACGGGTCTTTAAACATGACCAGATTAGATGATTTCAAGAAACTCGTTGACGGTCCCGGCGGGGTTATAACCTTTGACAGAGTAAACGGTTCTTTCACCCTCGCTTTCACGTCAGGTAATTTTACCGAAGATGGGAAAGGACATGGGTTCCTCATACGGCACCCCTGGGGTGGTTCTCTTTACTCTATACCTGGAGAGGTAGAGGTGCTGCGGGAATTCGATGATGAGACGGTTGATGACTTTATTCAAGAAAACGTTGTCGTGTTTGACGAACGGGTTGACATCGGGCGGTACCTGTCCTATCAGCCAACCTACGTGCCAACAAAAATCGAAGGTGTAAAAAGTAAGATGCTCGAAAGGGGATCCTATTATTTCGTGCACAACGGATACGAATATGTACTTGATAAAAACGGGCTGGATACGCAGGGGGCGATGGAAAAATACCACACGAACTTCTCGATGTCTGGGTCACGTCGTAGTGCACAGGTTTCCTCTTTCAAAGCTGAAGATTTTGACGCGTTCATATCCGAATTCACTCTCGATGGGACGACCGTCGAAGATGCACTCGCACATCAGAGAGGATGGAGGAAATTATGCGACGTGGGTCTGTTTTTAAGCGAACTTTGGGGAGAGGAATACACAGGGTTTTATAAAGGATTCTGGTTCGCCATAGACGAAAATGGTGATTATTTGTATTTCATACACGAACCTCCAAAACTCCCAGCAGAAAGATTGGATATAACATTTGGGCCATTCGAAGACACATCAGCGTTATTTAAAATGTTACACATAGACGGTGAACCATTCGATGAAGAACTCCTTGTAAATGGTTTTGGTGATTATAACGGATTGGAAATCAGAATCAAAGAAAATGGCAAATGTATAAGTTTCGTCTTCGATCCGGTGAAACTCCCTGCAGAAAGAATAGACATGGGGTTCGGGCCAGTGGAACGCACGGGGGATCTTCTCAAAAAAACACGCATAAACGGAAAAACGTTCTGGGACATATACGACACCGAATATGATGATGGGGAAGTGCTTCGGGGATATTATTGAATAAAAAAACGGGAAACGTCTGGTGTTATCACGCTGATGAGATGATTTGGGGTTGGATGGGTTTTATACCCTCATTCCAAACCTCTTGCGCCAATTGAGTTGTTTTGATTTTGATTGGAGATTGATGTAATTGGTGAAAACCCTTATTCGTCTTCAATATCGAGTTTTTGACCGCCGAAATGCTTCGCGGCGAGGTTATAAGCCCACGCCCATATGCACCCGAATACAAACCCGAAAATAGCACATATAACTGCGCCGATAATAATTGTCGGAATCCAAAGGGGATTATCAAACGCAAGAATCTGTTGTTCGGGTAGATTTGATATAAGCCAATACAAGATTAATTCAAAAATACCTACAAAGAAAAGTATTACCGCGGTTATGATCGCTGAGGATTTCACGTCTACTGATGTGATGACTTTTGGTGCCATGATGATATGTTTGGTCTGACTGCTCATAAAAACGTATCGATGCCCCTTGTTTTCCTCTCAACCTGCTGTAAACACGGGCGACCTTGTTGTGTTTATCATAGTCTCGACAGCACCCGGTTTTTTCACCGGTTCCCCTATCTCTTCCCTCTTCTTTTCTCGTGAGAGCATCATGGTGTCCTGGTGTTGGGCTAATCGTTCTCAGTGGACCGAAGGCCCTGTGCCCGGGCCTGCAGGTCCGCCCTATCCTCCTTGAAGTCCCCCTTCGGGGGGCTGGCGCCAGCTGTGGGGGGGTTGGGTCCGGTGTATGTGCTATTCCTTTTCGGTTTCTGGTCGGTGGTTTTCTCTCTCGATATTGTGCGATCACGCAGTATGTATGACCTTGTCATCTTTGTTTGGTCTAATGATCCAGTGTGGGTGTTACTCGTTGGCGGTGGATCGAAGGCCCTATGCCCGGGCCTGCAGGTCCACCCCTATCCTAATTGAGCCCCTGCGTAAGGGGCGGCGCAAGCGGGTCGTGGTGGTTGAGGTCCATGAATCGCTGACAGGTGGTTTGGGTCTGTGAGTGTTAAGCGGGTGTTGCATCGCGTTACACCTTGTGTGCCGTGCTGCAGCATGCGCCGAACTCGCTGTTGTGCGGTTGTGCTGGTCGTGAATTGGGGAACAGTTTATCTGGACTTGGTGTGTATGTAATGGTATGACAGCTTCGAAACGATCTCGTGGTGAAAAGCGTCCGTATTTGGACATAGACCTGGTGACCGGTTGTGTTTGTGGTCTTGACGGTGAGTTGATCAAACTTGAGGATGGTGACCTGCAGGTGCTTCGGTTCTGGGCTGAAGCTCATGCTTATGCTCTTGCTTGTGGGTGTGTATCGTGTGATGGTTGGGAATTTTCACTGGTTTCTGGACCCTGATAGTGTGGATGCATTGGAACCTGTCTGTGTTTGGTGTGTGAACAGGGTTCGCCTCAGGCTGTTTCATTGATATAATGATCACGCGCTGAGGTGATTCCCGCTGCTCTCTTGATAAACCGTCAGCATATTCGTGTTTCTGTTTTGTCTCGAATTGGGTTGGAATACTTTTGTCGTGTTGAAAAAAAGTCGTATGGCCGTTTTGGCTGTCTTGCTGTTGTATCTGTTACTTTGCTTGCTTCCTGATGGTGTCGCATACTGCTGATACTATGAGCTTTCGCGCCAGCTTTTGTATTGATTTTTTGAATAACCTCTTTGCCGGGTTATACTTTGGTTTTCCTGTCATGCTCTTGTTTCCGTTCTGCTTCTGCAGATATCTGCCGGTTCTGGTCTTGTGTGTGCTGTTTGCCCTGCTGCGCTTGATTAGCGGGTGTTTGCGGGCTTTGACGGGGTTTCGTGCTCTTTGATGATGGATTATCTTGGTCGCCTCACGATCGGGTTTTTGTGGTGCCTTTACGGCCTTCTGTTTCTCGGCGCCGGTGCTGTGTCTTGTATTTCGTGTTTTGACAGTGGCGGAAAGTTACAGACTCGTGGCTCTTTTCCTGTTTTCATCTAGCCTTGTTGTTTCTATAAAATTATGGTGCGGATGTTACGCTGTTCTTCCTGCACCTTCTCTTCATACCTTTCTTCTATTATTCTTGTGTTCTCCGCTCCTCGTTTTTCCCGGCTTTTTTGATTCAGAAACCCGTTGATTTCTTTCTCGCGCACGCGTACGCACGCGTGTGAGGGAATTCGACCATAAAGTATTTATGTATAGAAAACTTTAAATATAATCATCCAAGGCCTTTGTGGACGGCATCCGCTCTCTTTTCGTGCTTTTTGAGCGTCATTTTCGGCGTTCGCTGGGCCTTGTGAGGGCTTTTAGGTTTTTTGCGGCGGGGGGTCGGGGGTGTTTTGGGGTATTTTGGGGGGTGTAAAGGCCGGTGTTTTCCCGTACACCTCACTCTGTATCCTGCTTACAGCCCAATTAAGGGTTAAGTACCTTTGCAGCTTGTTTATGCCGTTTTGTGTCAGCCGCTTTCTTGGGATGATTATCTTGCTGTGTGCGAGTATTTCGCCGTTTCTTCCAATTATTGGCTCTTCTGTATCCTTGCTGCATAACACGAGATGGTTTCCTGTTCCGCATTTCTCGCAGTCGACGTTTGTGTAGTATTTTTTTCTGATTGTTATTTTTCCGTCTGTATCTTTTTCTGTTACGGATGCTCTTGGTGCGAACAATCCTGTGTAGTGAATTACATCATGCATCTTTCCTGATTCTGACGGGAATAGTGCTGCGTGTGATGCGAGATATGTGAGTTTCTGTGCTATGGCGTCTTTGAGTGGTTTTCCTTCTTCCTGGGTAATGTCCCATTCAAGTGGTCTCCCTCCGTTGATGTGTTTGTATATCCATCCTTCTGAGTCTTTGTAGTACTCGTTTGCCGGCGGTGTTGTGCCCATGTACAAGAGATGTATATGGGGTGAGAAATTGATGTAGTTGGGTATCCCGCCTAACCCTAAGACATCGTCGTATACATCTGCCCAGAACCCGGAGGTGCCGTATGTTGCGGGCTCTCCGGGGTTGTTTTTCGCGAGACTGAGTGTTTCTTGATAGTTTACGGTTATATCCTCCTTTTCTCGTTTTACTATCTGTATGATCCTGCCCGGGTTTTCGTATCGGTATTTTTTGAGTTGGGAGATGATGTCTGTTTGAATTCTGTATGGGTGATATACGTATGCTGAGCCGATGATGTGTGGAAAGTACTTTTCCATGTGCTTGGTTACTTCCCTGGTCATTTTGATGCTGTCATAGTCTTTCCATGCATCATAGAGGTTTGGCGGTGGTGATAAGACGATGTGACGAATACCCCCGTATCTTATCTTTGACAGCAGCTGTGCTGCTTGATCATTGTATTCGGCGTCGAGTCGAGCGTTGGGCAGCACACGACCTTACACGTCCGCGGCGTTGTCTGGATTGAGTGCTTCAACTGCTGCCGCGTGCGCTGCGCGAATGTTCCTGCTTCCGCGTGCTCCTATGCGCGCCGCTACCGCTCGATGGCATTCCGGACACTCAAGCCTATGACAGATGTGGAGGAGTGGATATGTTTTTTTGCACGTTTTGCACTTGTGAATTGCTGAAATTTCCCCGCATTTTTCGTTTTTTTCGGCAAAAGACGGTAACTTCGGGAGCGCCTGCCATTGTGTTGTTTGCTGGGGATTTAAAATTGACTCAATTTTGGCTGTTAGACTGGTTTTGCTGTTTTTTTGGGTGTTTGCCCTTCGTGTTACCGGCCTGGATCTGCGTTCTTCTGTGCTCTTTTTGGCTGTTTTTATGTGGTTTACGTTGGTTTCAGATGCTTTCTCGGGGTTCTGGTTTGCTATGGTAAGGTTCATTTTACTCCTTCACCGAAAAAAGGTTCTTGGGTGCCCCGGAACACAAGTATTATTAACAACCGTAACGCAACGTCTACATTGTAGTATGCTGGTTTGTTACGGTTTCTTTCTTGTGTCTTTGGCACGAAAGACCTCATTCCAGTTTATTTGTTTAACATAACATCTACCTGTTAATATATCTATCGGTGCTGTTTTCTGGACGTTTTTCGGACGTTTGGTGTGTTTTTCTGGACGTTTTTGTTGCCGTCCGCTCTGTCCCGTCGTATCCTCTTTGCCGTCTCCTTCCGGGGATTGACGTTGTGTGTGGGGAGTGAGACCGTCGAATTGAGACGCTTTAGCGTAGAATTGAGACGTCTTATTATGGTGGATTGACGTCGTGTGTGACGCTTTTGCGTCGTTTTGAGACGTTTTGAGACGTCTCATTCTGGTGAATTGACGTCGTGTGTGACGCTTTAGCGTCGAATTGAGACGTTTTGAGACGTCTCATTCTGGTGGATTGACGTCGTGTGTGACGCTTTAGCGTCGAATTGAGACGTTTTGAGACGTCTCATTCTGGTGGATTGACGTCGTGTGAGACGCTTTAGCGTCGAATTGAGACGTTTTGAGACGTCTCATTCTGGTGAATTGACGTCGTGTGTGACGCTTTAGCGTCGAATTGAGACGTTTTTTGATGTTGGGTGTCTGCGTGTGGTCGTGTCGTGTGGCGCTTTTGCGACGTTTTGAGATGTTTTGAGATGTTTTGAGACGTCTCATTCTGGTGGATTGACGTCGTGTGTGACGCTTTAGCGTAGAATTGAGACGTTTTTGTCGCCTGTGGTGTCTGCCTGTTGTAATGTTTTGAGACGTCTTGGTCTGCTAATCCAATGCGGGTGCATTACATGAGCCATCTGATTTATAATTCGGGAAAGCTATAACAAGCACCATGGGAAACCACAAATTCAGATACATTCTGATGATAATACTGGTCATCATCTGTTTTGCTCACCTTGCTGCTGCTGAAAAATCATATTCGATAACCGAGGTGTCGAAGTATGATTTCGAAGCAAGCATACTCATGATACATATACACGGTGATTTAACCCCATTGAGCGAACCCGATCTCCGCGCAGCAAAAGAAAATCTTCGGAATGCAGGATGGAACATGAAGTTTCACAAAAGGAATCATGCGGTAAAAGAATCGGTTTTCCAAAATGAACTGCAAAATTCGGATCTGCATATACACGTCGGGCATGGATATAATATACCATTCATTGGAGGGCATATAGAACTCTCAGATTATGTTGTTCCAAGTATATCTCAAGGGAGAGGAGGATGGGTATCCGCACACGAGGTAAAGGAAGCCTGGAAACATAAATCACCAAAATTATGGACAGTGATTCATTCATGCCACGTCCTCGAAACCGATCATCAATGGGCTGAGGTATTAAGAAACAGTAAAATGCACGGGATACTCGGATTCGGAAGCACTGAATATTCAACCGGTCATTTACTCGCAGATTTTACCGAAGCAGCTGTTAAATACCAGAAACCAATCACCGAAGCGTGGGAATCTGCAGGCTTGAAAAACCAATTGAGCGTCCAATTAGATCCAGTTAAAGTCAGGACAATCTTCAGAAACATAGATCAATACAAAACCGACACACTCGGTACCCCGTCAACCAACATGAACGAGGAAACGGTCGTATGCGACATGCAATTAGATAAGGATAAGGTCGGTAAAAGTCAAATAAAAGGCTCGTGTAAAGCATTAAATTCAGGACAAAAAACCCATTTCAGCTATGATATCAGATATTCATCATCATCATCATCACCAAAAACGGTAGTATCGGCAAAAAAGAGTTACACAACTGCAACCCCGCAAGCAAAGATGACCTCTAACACCCACATAGACTTATAATCTCCCAGCATCAAGTGAAACATATGAATAAAAAAATAACTATTGCAGCAGCGGTGTTGGCAGCTGCCGTTATCACCGCATTTCTGTTCCTTCCGATAATACCCATAGGAGCGCCGCCGGGAAAGATGGGATGCGAGTTTCGAACACCAGCAGATATGCTGCATGGAATCACGTTCCCGGAAAACCCGCCGACAAAACTGCCGGTATATCAAGTAATCAAATTCAAAATAGGGTCGGGACTACTTGATGAAAACAAGTATAGGTATCCAGAAAACGTGCACCCAACCCTAAAAGAAGCACGAGAAATCTACCGGGAACTCATAAAAAAATACAAGCATCTCAATATACAAGTTCCCAGCGAAGAGAAATTCAAGACATTATACTGGTCATTCCCGGATGATAAAGGCCAGTTAGTCCCAGACTTATTCTCATGCGCATCTGAGATCAACGGAATACCCGTGACGCCAGGATGTTTAGGATTATCATTCCTGGATGCCGGCAACGCCTTTTACGATTTCATATACGGCGAATATACAGTTGTGAAAGTCGGTGAGATAGACATAATGTCACCCGATGAAGCAATTGAGCAACTCAAACAGGGGAAGGGTATCGCCGGAAACTGCATCGACAGAGATACACTAAAGGTTACCCCCCTCAAAGATCCATCATTAGCATGGTTCAACAGAGCAGCCATCGAATTTGTTTACATGCATGGATGGTATGGAGAAATTGATTCACCGTATATCACACCAATTTGGCAATTTAGTTACAATGACGGTCGCGGTTATCGGATACACGAGTGCATGGTCAACGCTGTGGACGGCAGTATAGACATCAATTGGTCGCCGGAAGGAAATCCAAAATTCACACCAAACGAAAAATTCTACGAATTAAAGAACCAGAAATCCAAATACTGTAGATATCACTTTGCCGTGGATGAAACCGATACAGATCCGTGTATCAACACATAACACACACCACACACAAAAACTATGGCTCACTGAGGGGCTCACTGAGGACGAGCCCCAGATATGGATAGGGCACCAATCCCATAGAACGAAAAGCGCACATAATGATAAAATCCTAGAGTTTAGAGTTGGTATCGATTCTACACCTGCGAGTGTGTTAGCCAAAGATCTTTGAAAATGACCAGATTGGATGGTTTCGAGAAACTCGTTGCCGGCCCGGCGGAGTTATAACCTTTGAAAGATTACTCGGTTCTTTCACCCTCGTTTTTGCATCGGGCAGGTTTGCCAAAGATGGGAAAGGACATGGCTGCCTCATCCGACATACCTGGGGTGGTTCTCTATATTCTTTTCCGGATGAGGTAGAGGTGCTGTTGGAATTCGATGAGGAGACGGTTGATGACTTTATCCAGGAAAACACCGTAGTGTTTGACGAACGGGTTGACATAGTACGGTATCTATCCTATCAGCCGGCCTGCACGCCGCCGGAAATCGAAGATGCAAAACGTGAGGCTGTCTCCGGCGGTGGCTGTTTTATCGAGCACAACGGATACAAATATGGACTCGGGAAAAATGATCTGACATCATGGGGGGCAATGGGAAAATACCACACGAACTACCAAAACTCCCGTAGAAAGATTAGATATAACATTTGGGCCATTCGAAGACAAATCGGAGTTGTTCAAAACGGCAGACTTAGACAGTGAACCATTCGATGAAGAACTCCTCGAAAACGGTTTTGTTACTTATAACGGATTGGAGATTGGTGTAATTGGTGGAAACCCTTATTCGTCTTCAATATCGAGTTTTTGACCGCCAAAATGCTTCGCGGCGGACCGAAGGCCCTATGCCCGGGCCTGCAGGTCCACCCTATCCTAATTGAGCCCCTGCGTAAGGGGCGGCGCCAGCGGGGTCGTTATGGTTGGTGTCCATGATTCGCTGACCGCTGTGTTAGATCTGTGTTTTTCAGCCGTTCGTGTTTATGTAACGCAACGCTGTGTAACGTTGTGTAACGCTGTGTAACGCCTGTGTCGCGTTCCACGTGACATGCCGGTTGTTATCGTTATGAAATCGTTATGAAATCGTTACTGTTTGGTTCTGTAACGTAACGCTGTGTAACGTTGTGTAACGATTTAGTACCGTTGTTGTGTTTTTGCGTCTCTGTTTTGTCTTGATCTGGATTATGCTGCCTTTGCCGTGCCTAAAAAAATACTGTTTCAATTGTGGTTGTCTTGCTGTTGTATCTGTTACATTTTTTGCGTACTGCTGGTGCTCTTCTTTTTTGGTTTGTGGTCGGTGGTTTTCTTCACCTGCGGTTTTGCCATGTTTAATATTGGGGTAATGCCGGATAGTGTTAGTATTCTGAACTCTTCGTCTGGGTTTTCCATTTCTTTTATTAGCCTTGCCACAATCGGTGCTGCTGCGTCTTTTATGGTCGGCACTTTTGTTTCGAGATCCTTGAAACTTGTGAACGGGTGATATCGTTTCGCGTCTGCTATGGCGAATATGTGTTTTGTGTTTATTTTTGGGAGGAGACTGAGACTGTGTTTTTTAATGACAGGCTTCTTCCGTTATTGTATACATTGATAAATATCTCTTCGTTTGCGTTCACTATGTCCTGTATGCATGTTTTCACGAGTTTTCGATGTGCTGGTTTTATTTCGGTATATGCCATTTGTGTTTTCTCTCTTATGAGTGCGTGATCAAGCAGTATGTATGCCCCTATCATCATTGCTTGTTCTACTAATCCCGGCTGCTGCTTGCATGCTATTGTTAGTTTGAATATATACCGGAGTTTTCTGTCAACTGTGTATGCGGTTGTGGTTTTGGTCTCTGTGTTTGTTTTGGATATCTCAACATCGAAAACGCAGCCGAATTTGTTGTGTGTTCTCGGCTTTTGATTTTGTTTATGCTCACCGTTCTCTGGTGCAGGTTGTTGGAGGTCTTGTGTGCTCGTGGTCATCGTCTCGGCTTGCTGCGTTTTTGTTCGCGTGATGATTACCCGTTGGAGAATGGAAATGTTTGGTTTTGGGTATCTTCCACGTTCCGCTCTATCCTCTTTGGTGTCCGTGATTCGCTGGTATGTGGGTTTGGTCCGGTGTCCTTCTGCGTTGTATCTTCGATTGGAGAATGGTTTTTTGGTATCTCTGCCTTCTGGGTTCTGGGTGTTGTGCAACTTGTTGTCAGTGGACCGAAGGCCCTATGCCCGGGCCTGCAGGTCCACCCTATCTTACTTGAGCCCCTGCGTAAGGGGCGGCGCCAGCGGGTCGTTATGGTTGTGGTCCATGATTCCCTGACGGGCTTTCATATTCTTTTTTGGTGCTTTCTGGGTGTGGATACCTATATATCATGTTAGCTACTAGATAGAACTAAATGGCCGGTAAGTCTGTTTTCCTTGGTTTTGTGGTCGTGCTGCTGCTCCTTGGTCTGACGGTGGGGCCGTGTGCGGCGGTGCCGGGAAGTTATTCGATTACCCAAAGCAGTAAATATACTTTTTCTAGCGATGATATGCCGGTTGTAAAGGATATTCGCGGGCAGTTTGGTTCCCCGGAGTTTCATCACGATATCTCGTCGTATGCCGATCCTGACCTGACTCAGACCAAAAAAAACATGAATCTCTCCGGGTGGCGACTCCGGTTCCATCACGACAGTAAAACTACCAAAATGGAAGATTTTACCCGCGAGTTGGATAAGTCTGATATTCATTTCCATGTTGGTCATGGTTTTGCTGTTTTCGGTCGGGTTGGTCATATGGAATTGAAGAACCATCCGATGCCAAACAATGCGGTAATGGCGGGTGATGTGAAAGGGAAATGGAACCATTGTAAATGGATTGCTGTCCATTCATGCCATGTGCTCGAAGATGAATCCTGGGCCCGTGTTCTCGAAGGGAGTGATACGCATGGTATCTTGGGGTTCGGCAGTGTTGCCTACACCACCGGTCATTTCCTTGCGGATTTTTCTCGGCTGATGACGCGTGGTATGCCGATCGCGAAAGCGTGGCAGAAAGCAGGTATTGACAATATGAACACTGCGAGAGACCATATTGTCGTCCGGTCATTTTTCCGGAACGCAGGTCATAGTGTACATGACCGGCTGGACGCGGGGAGCGGTGTCGGACATGAAGATATTGTCCGGTGCGATGTGGAGATCGGTTCTTCTAAGAGGAACTGGGGCGTGACAATAACTTCGCTCAAAACAGGCACGATATACAAGTTTGATATGTATCCTCCGGACTATGACAATTACGGTGAGTTCCCTGTGGGAAGAGCTGACATTATTCGCGGAAACGAGGTTATTCGCGGACCTGTAAAGAAAACTGATTTGTAATTATGCAACTTGAGGTGTAAACCATGAAAGTAAATCATCCGAAATTCCTTGTGGTCGGGGTGCTCGTCGTCGCGTTTGTCCTGGCTGTGTTCTATCTTCCGATATTGCCCTATGCTGTCCCTGGCACCATGGGTGGCGGCGGGTTTGGGTCGCTTAGTGAACGCCTGTATCCGCCGTATCCTGCCGACCAGCCTGACCACCTGCCTGTGTATAAAGTAACGGATTTCGTCTCGATTGCCGTAGATACGGACACGAAATATGAGTTTGATGGTGACGAAACGGATCCAGCCGTCGCACGAGCGTGGATGGCGCATGTGCTCGAAGACGGGCTTAATCTTCCTTTGCCTGAAGGTGTGCCGATACCCGAATATATTGACCCTATAGGACCTGCCGGGCCGACATATCATAAGGGGTTTACTCTCTATCCGCGAATCGATGGTATGGAAGTGTATCCTTTTAACGTTTATATAAGCACCACCCACGATTTTGATGCGAAAACCTCACCTGATTTCAAGGATACGACTTTCGTTGGATATGATAATTACAAGCTCGAGAAAGTTGGAGAAGCTAAAATCTTGTCTGCACAGGAAGCTCACAAACTCCTCAACGAAGGCAATGATATTTGTATTGTTAGTCGGTTCCTTAATCACGCCAAAAGCGAGAAACGTTTGCCGTGGGCCGGTGTTCCGGTGACATCTGTTCAACTCATGTGGTATTATCCGCCTGCGGTTGAAAAGGATTGGGGGCTTAGCTGTGATTACCTCCTTCCTGTGTGGGAATTTCGAAATAGTGAGGGATATGGGTGTGTGAACGCGTATGATGGTGATGTGATCATTGATTGGTCGCCGGAAGGAAAACCGAATTTCACGCCGAATGAGAGGTTCGCTGAATTGAAAGATGTACGACCTCGTCCGTGGGTGATGAAAAGTCAGAATCATCCGCTCACTGAACGTGAAGCGATTATCTACGCCCACTAACCCTTCCCTCTTCCTTTTTCGCGGGTATATCATGGCGTCCCCCACTTCCCGCTTTATCCTCTTTGAAGTCCCCCTCCCGGGGCTGGCGCCAGCCGTGAGGGGCTTGGGCCCTGTGATGTTTATTCTCGCGCTGTTGTGTGATTACGCAGTCTGCATGACCTTGTCGTCTTTGCTTGTTTTAATGATCCAGTGTGGGTGTTACTCGTTGGCGGCGGACCGAAGGCCCTATGCCCGGGCCTGCAGGTCCTCACTATCCCACTTGAGCCCTGCGTAAAGGGCGGCGCAAGCGGGTCGTGGTGGTTGAGGTCCGTGAATCGCTGACAGGTGGTTTGGGTCTGTGTGTGTTAAGCGGGTGTTGCATCGCGTTACACCTTGTGTGCCGTGTTGCAGTGTGCGCCGAACTCACTGTTGTGCGGTTATGCTGGTCATGAATTGGGGATTTGTTTATCTGGACTTGGTGTGTATGTAATGGTATGGCAGTTTCGAAACGGTCTCGTGGTAAAAAGAGTGTGTGCTCTGATGAAAAGCCGGAGTGTGGTGTTGTGTGCGGTTTTACCGGTGAGTGGAGTAATCTCAGTGATGTTGACAAAAAGGAGCTTCAGAGCTTGCTCAATGCTCTTGCGGCTGAAGCTGATATGATGGAGGATTGTGAAGAGAGTGGTCCCGAAGACCAAACGCCTGGACCCTGATAGTGTGGATACATTGGAACCTGTCTGTGTTTGGTGTGTGAACAGGGTTCGCCTCAGGCTGTTTCATTGATATAATGATCACGCGCTGGGGTGATTCCCGCTGCTCTCTTGATAAACCGTCAGCACATTCGTGTTTCTGTTTTGTCTCGAAATGGGTTGGGATACTTTTGTCGTGTTGAAAAAAGTCGTATGGCCGTTTTGGCTGTCTTGATGTTGTATCTGTTACTTTGCTTGCTTCCTGATGGTGTCGCGTACTGCTGATACTATGAGCTTTCGCGCCAGTTTTTGTATTGATTTTTTGAATAGCCTCTTTGACGGGTTATACTTTGGTTTTCCTGCCATGCTCTTGTTTCCGTTCTGCTTCTGCAGATATCTGCTGGTTCTGGTCTTGTGTGTGCTGTTTGCCCTGCTGCGCTTGATTAGCGGGTGTTTGCGGGCTTTGACTGGAATTCATGCTGGTTGCCTTGCCGACTTGGCGATCGGGCTTTAATGGTGCCTTTACGGCCTTATGTTTCTCTGTTCCGCTTTTTTATCCGTCAGTGGTGGTTTGTTATATTGTTGTATCTTCCTTGTATCTTGGTTCCGGCACACGGCGCCTGCATAAACATTCTTCCTGCTCCGTGCTGCTGTTGTGTCTTGTATTTCGTGTTTTGACAGTGGCGGAAAGTTACAGACTCGTGGCTCTTTTCCTGTTTTCATCCAGCCTTGTTGTTTCTATAAAATTATGGTGCGGTTGTTACGCTGTTCTTCCTGCACCTTCTCTTCTGCCCTTTCTTCTGTTATTCTTGTGTTCGTTGCTCCTCGTTTTTTCCTGGTTTTTTGATTCGGAAACCCGTTGATTTCTTTCTCGCGCACGCGTACGCACGCGTGTGAGGGAATTCGACCACAAAGTATTTATGTATAGAAAACTTTAAATATAATCATCCAAGGCCTTTGTGGACGGCATCCGCTCTCTTTTCGTGCTTTTTGAGCGTCATTTTCGGCTTTCGCTGGGCCTTGTGAGGGCTTTTAGGTTTTTTGCGGCGGGGGGTCGGGGGTGTTTTGGGGTATTTTGGGGGGTGTAAAGGCCGGTGTTTTCCCGTACACCTCACTCTGTATCCTGCTTACAGCCCAATTAAGGGTTAAGTACCTTTGCAGCTTGTTTATGCCGTTTTGTGTCAGCCGCTTTCTTGGGATGATTATCTTGCTGTGTGCGAGTATTTCGCCGTTTCTTCCAATTATTGGCTCTTCTGTATCCTTGCTGCATAACACGAGATGGTTTCCTGTTCCGCATTTCTCGCAGTCGACGTTTGTGTAGTATTTTTTTCTGATTGTTATTTTTCCGTCTGTATCTTTTTCTGTTACGGATGCTCTTGGTGCGAACAATCCTGTGTAGTGAATTACATCATGCATCTTTCCTGATTCTGACGGGAATAGTGCTGCGTGTGATGCGAGATATGTGAGTTTCTGTGCTATGGCGTCTTTGAGTGGTTTTCCTTCTTCCTGGGTAATGTCCCATTCGAGTGGTTTGCCTCCGTTGATGTGTTTGTATATCCATCCTTCTGAGTCTTCATAGTATTCGTTTGCCGGCGGTGTTGTGCCCATGTACAAGAGATGTATATGGGGTGAGAAATTGATGTAGTTGGGTATCCCGCCTAACCCTAAGACATCGTCGTATACATCTGCCCAGAACCCGGAGGTGCCGTATGTTGCGGGCTCTCCGGGATTGTTTTTCGCGAGACTTAGTGTTTGCTGGTGGTTTACGGTTATATCCTCCTTTTCTCGTTTTACTATCTGTATGATCCTGCCCGGGTTTTCGTATCGGTATTTTTTGAGTTGGGAGATGATGTCTGTTTGAATTCTGTATGGGTGATATACGTATGCTGATCCGATGATGCGTGGAAAGTACTTTTCCATGTGCTTGGTTACTTCCCTGGTCATTTTGATGCTGTCATAGTCTTTCCATGCATCATAGAGGTTTGGCGGTGGTGATAAGACGATGTGACGAATACCCCCGTATCTTATCTTTGACAGCAGCTGTGCTGCTTGATCATTGTATTCGGCGTCGAGTCGAGCGTTGGGCAGCACACGACCTTACACGTCCGCGGCGTTGTCTGGATTGAGTGCTTCAACTGCTGCCGCGTGCGCTGCGCGAATGTTCCTGCTTCCGCGTGCTCCTATGCGCGCCGCCGCTGCTCGATGGCATTCCGGGCACTCGAGACGGTGACAAATGTGGAGAAGCGGATACGTCTCTCCGCATGTTTTGCACTTGTGAATTGCTGAAATTTCCCCGCATTTTTCGTTTTTTTCGGCAAAAGACGGTAACTTCGGGAGCGCCTGCCATTGTGTTGTTTGCTGGGGATTTAAAATTGACTCAATTTTGGCTGTTAGACTGGTTTTGCTGCTTTTTTGGGTGTTTGCCCTTTTTGTTACCGGCCTGGATCTGCGTTCTTCTGTGTTCTTTTTTGGCGTTTTGAGGGAATCTACACTGCTTTCTGTTGATTTCTCGTTGTTTTGATTTAATATGGTGAGGTTCATTTTACTCCTTCACCGAAAAAAGGTTCCAGCGTGTCTCGGGAACGAAAGTCTTATTGCCCCTGTAACGCAATGATTTCTTATTAGATTGAGCGTACAGGGGTGCGAAAACTTTCGTGTTTGTAGCACGTAAGACCCTTTTTCGATTTTTTAGTTTAACATGTAATCTGTGTGTTAATATATCTATCGGTGCTGTTTTCTGGACGTTTTTCGGACGTTTGGTGTGTTTTTCTGGGTGTTTTTGTTGCCGTCCGCTCTGTCCCCGTCGTATCCTCTTTGCCGTCTCCTTCCGGGGGGTTGACGTCGCGTGTGGGGGTGAGACCGTCGAATTGAGACGTTTTTTGATGTTGGGTGTCTGCGTGTGGTCGTGTCGTGTGACGTTTTTGCGTAGAATTGAGACGTTTTGAGACGTCTCATTCTGGTGAATTGACGTCGTGTGTGACGCTTTTGCGTCGAATTGAGACGTTTTTTGATGTTGGGTGTCTGCGTGTGGTCGTGTCGTGTGGCGCTTTTGCGTCGTTTTGAGATGTTTTGAGACGTCTCATTCTGGTGGATTGACGTCGTGTGTGACGCTTTAGCGTCGAATTGAGACGTTTTTGTCGCCTGTGGTGTCTGCCTGTTGTAATGTTTTGAGACGTCTTGGTCTGCTAATCCAATGCGGGTGCATTACATGAGCCATCTGATTTATAATTCAGGAAAGCTGTAACAAGCACCATGGAAAACCACAAATTCATATATATTCTGGTGATAATACTGCTCATCATCTGTTTTACTCACCCTGCTGCTGCTGAAAAATCATATTCAATAACCGAGGTATCGAAGTATGATTTCGAAGCAAGCATACTCATGATACACATACACGGTGATTTAACCCCATTGAGCGAACCCGACCTTCACGCAGCAAAAGAAAATCTTCGGAATGCAGGATGGAACATGAAGTTTCACAAAAGGAATCATGCGGTAAAAGAATCGGTTTTCCAAAACGAACTGTAAAATTCGGATCTGCATATACACGTCGGGCATGGATATAATATACCATTCATTGGAGGACATATAGAACTCTCAGATTATGTTGTTCCAAGTATATCTCAAGGGAGAGGAGGATGGGTATCCACACACGAGGTAAAGGAAGCCTGGAAACATAAATCACCAAAATTATGGACAGTGATTCATTCATGCCACGTCCTCGAAACCGATCATCAATGGGCTGAGGTATTAAGAAACAGTAAAATGCACGGGATACTCGGATTCGGAAGCACTGAATATTCAACCGGTCATTTACTCGCAGATTTTACCGAAGCAGCTGTTAAATACCAGAAACCAATCACCGAAGCGTGGGAATCTGCAGGCTTGAAAAACCAATTGAGCGTCCAATTAGATCCAGTTAAAGTCAGGACAATCTTCAGAAACATAGATCAATACAAAACCGACACACTCGGTACCCCGTCAACCAACATGAACGAGGAAACGGTCGTATGCGACATGCAATTAGATAAGGATAAGGTCGGTAAAAGTCAAATAAAAGGCTCGTGTAAAGCATTAAATTCAGGACAAAAAACCCATTTCAGCTATGATATCAGATATTCATCATCATCATCATCACCAAAAACGGTAGTATCGGCAAAAAAAAGTTACATAAACACAAACACTGCCGCTGGAACGAAGATAGACTTGTAATCTCCCGGCATCAAGTGAAACGTATGAATAAAAAAAATAACTATTACAGCAGTTGTGTTAGCAGCTGTCGTCATCACCGCATTTCTGTTCCTTCCGATAATACCCATAGGAGCGCCGCCGGGAAAGATGGGATGCGAGTTTCGAACACCCGCAGATATGCTGCATGGAATCACGTTCCCGGAAAACCCGCCGACAAAACTGCCGGTATATCAAGTAATCAAATTCAAAACAGGAACCATACATCTCGACACGGACAAGTATCGTTATCCAGAAAATGTGCACCCAACCCTAAAAGAAGCACGGGAAATCTACCAGGAACTCATAAAAAAATACAAACATCTCAATATACAAGTTCCCGGTGAAGAAAAATTCAAGACATTATACTGGTCATTCCTGGATGCCGGCAACGCCTTTTACGATTTCATATACGGCGAATATACAGTTGTGAAAGTAGGTGAGATAGACATAATGTCACCCGATGAAGCAATTGAGCAACTCAAACTAGGTAAGGGTATCGCCGGAAACTGCATCGACAGAGATACACTAAAGGTTACCCCCCTCAAAGATCCATCATTAGCATGGTTCAACAGAGCAGCCATCGAATTTGAGTACATGCATGGATGGTATGGAAAAATTGATTCACCGTATCTCACACCAAATTGGTTATTTAGTTACAATGACGGTCGCGGTTATCGGATACATGAGTGCACGGTCAACGCTGTGGACGGCAGTATAGACATTAACTGGTCGCCGGAAGGAAATCCGAAATTCACACCCAACGAAAAATTCTACGAATTAAAGAACCAGAAACCCAAATACTGTAGATATCACTTTGCCGTGGATGAAACCGATACAGATCCGTGTATCAACGCATAACACACACCACACACCACCCATGGCTCACTGAGGGGCTCACTGAGGACGAGACTCAGATATGGAAAGGGCACTAATCCCATAGAACGAAAAGCGCACATAATGATAAAATCCTAGAGTTTAGAGTTGGTATAGATTCTACACCTGCGAGTGTGTTAGCCAAAGATCTTTGAAAATGACCAGATTGGATGGTTTCGAGAAACTCGTTGCCGGCCCGGCGGAGTTATAACCTTTGAAAGATTACTCGGTTCTTTCACCCTCGCTTTCACGTCAGGTAATTTTACCAAAGATGGGAAAGGATATGGCTGCCTCATACGGCACCCCTGGTGCGGTTCTCTTTATTCTTTTCCGGATGAGGTAGAGGTGCTGTTGGAATTCGATGATGAGACGGTTGATGACTTTATCCAGGAAAACATCGTAGTGTTTGACGAACGGGTTGACATAGTACGGTATCTATCCTATCAGCCGGCCTGCACGCCGCCGAAAATCGAAGATGTGAAACGTGAGGCTGTCTCCGGGGGTGGCTGTTTTTTCGAGCACAATGGATACAAATATGGACTCGGGGAAAAGGATCTGACATCATGGGGTAATGGGAAAATACTACATGAACCGCCAAAACTCACGTAGAAAGATTAGATATAACATTTGGGCCATTCGAAGACAAATCGGAGTTGTTCAAAACGGCAGACTTAGACAGTGAACCATTCGATGAAGAACTCCTCGAAAACGGTTTTGTTGCTTATAACGGATTGGAGATTGGTGTAATTGGTGGAAACCCTTATTCGTCTTCAATATCGAGTTTTTGACCGCCAAAATGCTTCACGGCGGACCGAAGGCCCTATGCCCGGGCCTGCAGGTCCACCCTATCCTAATTGAGCCCCTGCGTAAGGGGCGGCGCCAGCGGGGTCGTTATGGTTGGTGTCCATGATTCGCTGACCGCTGTGTTAGATCTGTGTTTTTCAGCCGTTCGTGTTTATGTAACGCAACGCTGTGTAACGTTGTGTAACGCTGTGTAACGCCTGTGTCGCGTTCCACGTGACATGCCGGTTGTTATCGTTATGAAATCGTTATGAAATCGTTACTGTTTGGTTCTGTAACGTAACGCTGTGTAACGTTGTGTAACGATTTAGTACCGTTGTTGTGTTTTTGCGTCTCTGTTTTGTCTTGATCTGGATTATGCTGCCTTTGCCGTGCCTAAAAAAATACTGTTTCAATTGTGGTTGTCTTGCTGTTGTATCTGTTACATTTTTTGCGTACTGCTGGTGCTCTTCTTTTTTGGTTTGTGGTCGGTGGTTTTCTTCACCTGCGGTTTTGCCATGTTTAATATTGGGGTAATGCCGGATAGTGTTAGTATTCTGAACTCTTCGTCTGGGTTTTCCATTTCTTTTATTAGCCTTGCCACAATCGGTGCTGCTGCGTCTTTTATGGTCGGCACTTTTGTTTCGAGATCCTTGAAACTTGTGAACGGGTGATATCGTTTCGCGTCTGCTATGGCGAATATGTGTTTTGTGTTTATTTTTGGGAGGAGACTGAGACTGTGTTTTTTAATGACAGGCTTCTTCCGTTATTGTATACATTGATAAATATCTCTTCGTTTGCGTTCACTATGTCCTGTATGCATGTTTTCACGAGTTTTCGATGTGCTGGTTTTATTTCGGTATATGCCATTTGTGTTTTCTCTCTTATGAGTGCGTGATCAAGCAGTATGTATGCCCCTATCATCATTGCTTGTTCTACTAATCCCGGCTGCTGCTTGCATGCTATTGTTAGTTTGAATATATACCGGAGTTTTCTGTCAACTGTGTATGCGGTTGTGGTTTTGGTCTCTGTGTTTGTTTTGGATATCTCAACATCGAAAACGCAGCCGAATTTGTTGTGTGTTCTCGGCTTTTGATTTTGTTTATGCTCACCGTTCTCTGGTGCAGGTTGTTGGAGGTCTTGTGTGCTCGTGGTCATCGTCTCGGCTTGCTGCGTTTTTGTTCGCGTGATGATTACCCGTTGGAGAATGGAAATGTTTGGTTTTGGGTATCTTCCACGTTCCGCTCTATCCTCTTTGGTGTCCGTGATTCGCTGGTATGTGGGTTTGGTCCGGTGTCCTTCTGCGTTGTATCTTCGATTGGAGAATGGTTTTTTGGTATCTCTGCCTTCTGGGTTCTGGGTGTTGTGCAACTTGTTGTCAGTGGACCGAAGGCCCTATGCCCGGGCCTGCAGGTCCACCCTATCTTACTTGAGCCCCTGCGTAAGGGGCGGCGCCAGCGGGTCGTTATGGTTGTGGTCCATGATTCCCTGACGGGCTTTCATATTCTTTTTTGGTGCTTTCTGGGTGTGGATACCTATATATCATGTTAGCTACTAGATAGAACTAAATGGCCGGTAAGTCTGTTTTCCTTGGTTTTGTGGTCGTGCTGCTGCTCCTTGGTCTGACGGTGGGGCCGTGTGCGGCGGTGCCGGGAAGTTATTCGATTACCCAAAGCAGTAAATATACTTTTTCTAGCGATGATATGCCGGTTGTAAAGGATATTCGCGGGCAGATTGGTTCCCCGGAGTTTCATCACGATATCTCGTCGTATGCCGATCCTGATCTGACTCAGACCAAAAAAAACATGAATCTCTCCGGGTGGCGACTCCGGTTCCATCACGACAGTAAAACTACCAAAATGGAAGATTTTACCCGCGAGTTGGATAAGTCTGATATTCATTTCCATGTTGGTCATGGTTTTGCTGTTTTCGGTCGGGTTGGTCATATGGAATTGAAGAACCATCCGATGCCAAACAATGCGGTAATGGCGGGTGATGTGAAAGGGAAATGGAACCATTGTAAATGGATTGCTGTCCATTCATGCCATGTGCTCGAAGATGAATCCTGGGTCCGTGTTCTCGAAGGGAGTGATACGCATGGTATCTTGGGGTTCGGCAGTGTTGCCTACACCACCGGTCATTTCCTTGCGGACTTTTCTCGGCTGATGACGCGTGGTATGCCGATCGCGAAAGCGTGGCATAAAGCAAGTATTGACAATATGAACCGTCATGATGAGCCAGTCGTCGTCCGGTCGTTTTTCCGGAACGCAGGTCATAGTATACATGACCGGCTGGACGCGGTGATTGCTGCTGTCGAGCCTGAAGATATTGTCCGGTGTGATGTGGAGATCGGTTCGTTTCGGGATAAGTGGGATGTGACGATAACGTCACTCAAAACGGGCGCGATATACAGCATTAGGATGGAAGTTGAAGATTATGAAAACTTTGGTATTTTCCCCACGGCGAAATCTGAGGTGATTCGTGGAAACAAGGTTATTCGCGGACCTGTAAAGAAAACTGATTTGTAATTATGCAACATGAGGTGTAAACCATGAAAGTAAAACATCCGAAATTCATTGTGGTCGGGGCGCTCGTCGTCGCGTTTGTCCTGGCTGTGTTCTATCTTCCGATCTTGCCCTATGCTGTCCCTGGCACCATGGGTGGCGGCGGGTTTGGGTCGCTTAGTGAACGCCTGTATCCGCCGTATCCGGCCGATCAGCCTGACCGCCTGCCTGTGTATAAAGTAACGGATTTCGTCTCGATTGTGACGAAAACAGACAATAAATATGAGTTTGATGGTGACGAAAAGGATTCAACCGTCGCACGAGCGTGGATGGCACATGTGCTCGAAGACGGGCTTAATCTGCCTTTGCCTGACGGGGTGCCGATACCCGAATATATTGACCCTATAGGACCTGCCGGGCCGACGTATCATACTGGTTTTGATCTCGATTCGCGAATCAATGGTATGGAAGTGTATCCTTTTCGTGTTTATATAAGTACCACCAACGATTTTGATGCAAAAACGTCGCCGAATTACAAGGATACGAATCTCGTTGGGTATAGAAACTACAAACTCGTGAACGTTGGAGACGCCAAGATCCTGTCTGCACAGGAAGCTCATAAACTCCTCAACGAAGGCAATGATATTTGTATTGTTAGTCGGTTCCTTAATCACGCCAAAAGCGAAAAGCTGCTCCCGTGGGCTGGTGTTCATGTGACGTCTATTAAACTCAAGTGGTATTATCCGCCTGCGGTTGAAACGGATTGGGGGCTTCGCTGTGATTACCTCCTTCCTGTGTGGGAATTTCGAAATCGTGATGGATATGGGTATGTGAACGCGTATGATGGTGATGTGATCATTGATTGGTCGCCGGAAGGGAAACCGAATTTCACGCCGAACGAGAGGTTCGCTGAATTGAAAGATGTGCGACCGCGTCCGTGGGTGATGAAAAGTCAGAATCATCCGCTCACCGACCGTGAAGCGATTATCTACGCCCACTAACCCTTCCCTCTTCCTTTTTCGCGGGGTATATCATGGCGTCCCCGCTTCCCGCTGTATCCTCTTTGAAGTCCCCCTCAGGGGCTGGCGCCAGCCGTGAGGGGCTTGGGTCCTGTGATGCTTATTCTCACGCTGTTGTATGATCAAGCGGTGTGCATGACCCTGTCAACATTGCTTGGACTGATAATCCCATGCGGGTTCTATGGTTCCCTGGTGTTGTGCTGCTCGTTTGCTGTGGACCGAAGGCCCTATGCCCGGGCCTGCAGGTCCACCCTATCCCCATTGAGCCCCTGCGTAAGGGGCGGCGCCAGCGGGTCGTGGTGGTTGAGGTCCATGAATCGCTGACATGTGGTTTGGGTCTGTGTGTGTTAAGCGGGTGTTGCATCGCGTTACACCTTGTGTGCCGTGCTGCAGCGTGCGCCGAACTCACTGTTGTGCGGTTATGCTGGTCATGAATTGGGGATTTGTTTATCTGGACTTGGTGTGTATGTAATGGTATGGTAGTTTCGAAACGATCTCGTGGTAAAAAGAGTGTGTGCACTGATGAAAAGCCGGAGTGTGGTGTTGCGTGCGGTTTTACCGGTGAGTGGAGTAATCTCAGTGATGCTGACAAAAAGGAGCTTCAGAGTTTGCTCAATGCTCTTGCGGCTGAAGCTGATATGATGGAGGATTGTGAAGAGAGTGGTCCCGAAGACCAAACGCCTGGACCCTGATAGTGTGGATACATTGGAACCTGTCTGTGTTTGGTGTGTGAACAGGGTTCGCATCAGGCTGTTTCATTGATATAATGATCACGCGCTGAGGTGGTTCCCGCTGCTCTCTTGATAAACCGTCAGCATATTCGTGTTTCTGTTTTGTCTCGAATTGGGTTGGAATACTTGTGTCGTGTTGAAAAAAGTCGTATGGCTGTTTTGGCTGTCTTGCTGTTGTATCTGTTACTTTGATTGCTTCCTGATGGTGTCGCGTACTGCTGATACTATGAGCTTTCGCGCCAGTTTTTGTATTGATTTTTTGAATAGCCTCTTTGACGGGTTATACTTTGGTTTTCCTGCCATGCTCTTGTTTCCGTTCTGCTTCTGCAGATATCTGCTGGTTCTGGTCTTGTGTGTGCTGTTTGCCCTGCTGCGCTTGATTAGCGGGTGTTTGCGGGCTTTGACTGGAATTCATGCTGGTTGCCTTGCCGACTTGGCGATCGGGCTTTAATGGTGCCTTTACGGCCTTATGTTTCTCTGTTCCGCTTTTTTATCCGTCAGTGGTGGTTTGTTATATTGTTGTATCTTCCTTGTATCTTGGTTCTGGCGCACGGCGCTTGCATAAACAATCTTCCTGCTCCATGCTGTTGTTATGTCTTGTATTTCGTGTTTTGACAGTGGCGGAAAGTTACAGACTCGTGGCTCTTTTCCTGTTTTCATCTAGCCTTGTTGTTTCTATAAAATTATGGTGCGGTTGTTACGCTGTTCTTCCTGCACCTTCTCTTCTGCCCTTTCTTCTGTTATTCTTGTGTTCGTTGCTCCTCGTTTTTTCCTGGTTTTTTGATTCGGAAACCCGTTGATTTCTTTCTCGCGCACGCGTACGCACGCGTGTGAGGGAATTCGACCATAAAGTATTTATGTATAGAAAACTTTAAATATAATCATCCAAGGCCTTTGTGGACGGCATCCGCTCTCTTTTCGTGCTTTTTGAGCATCGTTTTCGTTGTTAGATGGGCCTTGTGAGGGCTTTTAGGTTTTTTGCGGCGGGGGGTCGGGGGTGTTTTGGGGTATTTTGGGGGGTGTAAAGGCCGGTGTTTTCCCGTACACCTCACTCTGTATCCTGCTTACAGCCCAATTAAGGGTTAAGTACCTTTGCAGCTTGTTTATGCCGTTTTGTGTCAGCCGCTTTCTTGGGATGATTATCTTGCTGTGTGCGAGTATTTCGCCGTTTCTTCCAATTATTGGCTCTTCTGTATCCTTGCTGCATAACACGAGATGGTTTCCTGTTCCGCATTTCTCGCAGTCGACGTTTGTGTAGTATTTTTTTCTGATTGTTATTTTTCCGTCTGTATCTTTTTCTGTTACGGATGCTCTTGGTGCGAACAATCCTGTGTAGTGAATTACATCATGCATCTTTCCTGATTCTGACGGGAATAGTGCTGCGTGTGATGCGAGATATGTGAGTTTCTGTGCTATGGCGTCTTTGAGTGGTTTTCCTTCTTCCTGGGTAATGTCCCATTCAAGTGGTCTCCCTCCGTTGATGTGTTTGTATATCCATCCTTCTGAGTCTTCATAGTACTCGTTTGCCGGCGGTGTTGTGCCCATGTACAAGAGATGTATATGGGGTGAGAAATTGATGTAGTTGGGTATCCCGCCTAACCCTAAGACATCGTCGTATACATCTGCCCAGAACCCGGAGGTGCCGTATGTTGCGGGTTCTCCGGGATTGTTTTTCGCGAGACTTAGTGTTTGCTGGTGGTTTACGGTTATATCCTCCTTTTCTCGTTTTACTATCTGTATGATCCTGCCCGGGTTTTCGTATCGGTATTTTTTGAGTTGGGAGATGATGTCTGTTTGAATTCTGTATGGGTGATATACGTATGCTGAGCCGATGATGCGTGGGAAGTACTTTTGCGTGTGCTTGGATACTTCCCTGGTCATTTTGATGCTGTCATAGTCTTTCCATGCATCATAGAGGTTTGGCGGCGGTGATATGACGAGGTGACGTATACCCCCGTATCTTATCTTTGAGAGGAGCTGTGTTGCTTGGTCATCGTATTCTGCGTCGAGTCGTGCGTTGGGTAACACCCGGCCGTATACATCCGTGGCGTTGTCTGGATTGAGTGCTTCAATTGCTGCCGCGTGCGCTGCGCGAATGTTCCTGCTTCCGCGTGCTCCTATGCGCGCCGCCGCTGCTCGATGGCATTCCGGGCACTCGAGACGGTGACAAATGTGGAGAAGCGGATACGTCTCTCCGCATGTTTTGCACTTGTGAATTGCTGAAATTTCCCCGCATTTTTCGTTTTTTTCGGCAAAAGACGGTAACTTCGGGAGCGCCTGCCATTGTGTTGTTTGCTGGGGATTTAAAATTGACTCAATTTTGGCTGTTAGACTGGTTTTGCTGCTTTTTTGGGTGTTTGTCCTTTTTGTTACCGGTCTGGATCTGCGTTCTTCTGTGTTCTTTTTGGCGTTTTGAGGGAATCTACACTGCTTTCTGTTGATTTCTCGTTGTTTTGATTTACTATGGTGAGGTTCATTTTACTCCTTCACCGAAAAAAGGTTCCAGCGTGTCTCGGGAACGAAAGTCTTATTGCCCCTGTAACGCAATGATTTCTTATTAGATTGAGCGTACAGGGGTGCGAAAACTTTCGTGTTTGTAGCACGTAAGACCCTTTTTCGATTTTTTAGTTTAACATGTAATCTGTGTGTTAATATATCTATCGGTGCTGTTTTCTGGACGTTTTTCGGACGTTTGGTGTGTTTTTCTGGGTGTTTTTGTTGCCGTCCGCTCTGTCCCCGTCGTATCCTCTTTGCCGTCTCCTTCCGGGGGGTTGACGTCGCGTGTGGGGGTGAGACCGTCGAATTGAGACGTTTTTTGATGTTGGGTGTCTGCGTGTGGTCGTGTCGTGTGACGTTTTTGCGTAGAATTGAGACGTTTTGAGACGTCTCATTCTGGTGAATTGACGTCGTGTGTGACGCTTTTGCGTCGAATTGAGACGTTTTTTGATGTTGGGTGTCTGCGTGTGGTCGTGTCGTGTGGCGCTTTTGCGTCGTTTTGAGATGTTTTGAGACGTCTCATTCTGGTGGATTGACGTCGTGTGTGACGCTTTAGCGTCGAATTGAGACGTTTTTGTCGCCTGTGGTGTCTGCCTGTTGTAATGTTTTGAGACGTCTTGGTCTGCTAATCCAATGCGGGTGCATTACATGAGCCATCTGATTTATAATTCAGGAAAGCTGTAACAAGCACCATGGAAAACCACAAATTCATATATATTCTGGTGATAATACTGCTCATCATCTGTTTTACTCACCCTGCTGCTGCTGAAAAATCATATTCAATAACCGAGGTATCGAAGTATGATTTCGAAGCAAGCATACTCATGATACACATACACGGTGATTTAACCCCATTGAGCGAACCCGACCTTCACGCAGCAAAAGAAAATCTTCGGAATGCAGGATGGAACATGAAGTTTCACAAAAGGAATCATGCGGTAAAAGAATCGGTTTTCCAAAACGAACTGTAAAATTCGGATCTGCATATACACGTCGGGCATGGATATAATATACCATTCATTGGAGGACATATAGAACTCTCAGATTATGTTGTTCCAAGTATATCTCAAGGGAGAGGAGGATGGGTATCCACACACGAGGTAAAGGAAGCCTGGAAACATAAATCACCAAAATTATGGACAGTGATTCATTCATGCCACGTCCTCGAAACCGATCATCAATGGGCTGAGGTATTAAGAAACAGTAAAATGCACGGGATACTCGGATTCGGAAGCACTGAATATTCAACCGGTCATTTACTCGCAGATTTTACCGAAGCAGCTGTTAAATACCAGAAACCAATCACCGAAGCGTGGGAATCTGCAGGCTTGAAAAACCAATTGAGCGTCCAATTAGATCCAGTTAAAGTCAGGACAATCTTCAGAAACATAGATCAATACAAAACCGACACACTCGGTACCCCGTCAACCAACATGAACGAGGAAACGGTCGTATGCGACATGCAATTAGATAAGGATAAGGTCGGTAAAAGTCAAATAAAAGGCTCGTGTAAAGCATTAAATTCAGGACAAAAAACCCATTTCAGCTATGATATCAGATATTCATCATCATCATCATCACCAAAAACGGTAGTATCGGCAAAAAAAAGTTACATAAACACAAACACTGCCGCTGGAACGAAGATAGACTTGTAATCTCCCGGCATCAAGTGAAACGTATGAATAAAAAAAATAACTATTACAGCAGTTGTGTTAGCAGCTGTCGTCATCACCGCATTTCTGTTCCTTCCGATAATACCCATAGGAGCGCCGCCGGGAAAGATGGGATGCGAGTTTCGAACACCCGCAGATATGCTGCATGGAATCACGTTCCCGGAAAACCCGCCGACAAAACTGCCGGTATATCAAGTAATCAAATTCAAAACAGGAACCATACATCTCGACACGGACAAGTATCGTTATCCAGAAAATGTGCACCCAACCCTAAAAGAAGCACGGGAAATCTACCAGGAACTCATAAAAAAATACAAACATCTCAATATACAAGTTCCCGGTGAAGAAAAATTCAAGACATTATACTGGTCATTCCTGGATGCCGGCAACGCCTTTTACGATTTCATATACGGCGAATATACAGTTGTGAAAGTAGGTGAGATAGACATAATGTCACCCGATGAAGCAATTGAGCAACTCAAACTAGGTAAGGGTATCGCCGGAAACTGCATCGACAGAGATACACTAAAGGTTACCCCCCTCAAAGATCCATCATTAGCATGGTTCAACAGAGCAGCCATCGAATTTGAGTACATGCATGGATGGTATGGAAAAATTGATTCACCGTATCTCACACCAAATTGGTTATTTAGTTACAATGACGGTCGCGGTTATCGGATACATGAGTGCACGGTCAACGCTGTGGACGGCAGTATAGACATTAACTGGTCGCCGGAAGGAAATCCGAAATTCACACCCAACGAAAAATTCTACGAATTAAAGAACCAGAAACCCAAATACTGTAGATATCACTTTGCCGTGGATGAAACCGATACAGATCCGTGTATCAACGCATAACACACACCACACACCACCCATGGCTCACTGAGGGGCTCACTGAGGACGAGACTCAGATATGGAAAGGGCACTAATCCCATAGAACGAAAAGCGCACATAATGATAAAATCCTAGAGTTTAGAGTTGGTATAGATTCTACACCTGCGAGTGTGTTAGCCAAAGATCTTTGAAAATGACCAGATTGGATGGTTTCGAGAAACTCGTTGCCGGCCCGGCGGAGTTATAACCTTTGAAAGATTACTCGGTTCTTTCACCCTCGCTTTCACGTCAGGTAATTTTACCAAAGATGGGAAAGGACATGGCTGCCTCATCCGACACCCCTGGTGCGGTTCTCTTTATTCTTTTCCGGATGGGGTAGAGGTGCTGTTGGAATTCGATGAGGAGACGGTTGATGACTTTATCCAGGAAAACATCGTAGTGTTTGACGAACGGGTTGACATAGTACGGTATCTATCCTATCAGCCGGCCTGCACGCCGCCGAAAATCGAAGATGCAAAACGTGAGGCTGTCTCCGGCGGTGGCTGTTTTTTCGAGCACAACGGATACAAATATGGACTCGGGAAAAAGGATCTGACATTATGGGGGCAATGGGAAAATACCACATGAACTACCAAAACTCCCGTAGAAAGATTAGATATAACATTTGGGCCATTCGAAGACAAATCGGAGTTGTTCAAAACGGCAGACTTAGACAGTGAACCATTCGATGAAGAACTCCTCGAAAACGGTTTTGTTGCTTATAACGGATTGGAGATTGGTGTAATTGGTGGAAACCCTTATTCGTCTTCAATATCGAGTTTTTGACCGCCAAAATGCTTCGCGGCGGACCGAAGGCCCTATGCCCGGGCCTGCAGGTCCACCCTATCCTAATTGAGCCCCTGCGTAAGGGGCGGCGCCAGCGGGGTCGTTATGGTTGGTGTCCATGATTCGCTGACCGCTGTGTTAGATCTGTGTTTTTCAGCCGTTCGTGTTTATGTAACGCAACGCTGTGTAACGTTGTGTAACGCTGTGTAACGCCTGTGTCGCGTTCCACGTGACATGCCGGTTGTTATCGTTATGAAATCGTTATGAAATCGTTACTGTTTGGTTCTGTAACGTAACGCTGTGTAACGTTGTGTAACGATTTAGTACCGTTGTTGTGTTTTTGCGTCTCTGTTTTGTCTTGATCTGGATTATGCTGCCTTTGCCGTGCCTAAAAAAATACTGTTTCAATTGTGGTTGTCTTGCTGTTGTATCTGTTACATTTTTTGCGTACTGCTGGTGCTCTTCTTTTTTGGTTTGTGGTCGGTGGTTTTCTTCACCTGCGGTTTTGCCATGTTTAATATTGGGGTAATGCCGGATAGTGTTAGTATTCTGAACTCTTCGTCTGGGTTTTCCATTTCTTTTATTAGCCTTGCCACAATCGGTGCTGCTGCGTCTTTTATGGTCGGCACTTTTGTTTCGAGATCCTTGAAACTTGTGAACGGGTGATATCGTTTCGCGTCTGCTATGGCGAATATGTGTTTTGTGTTTATTTTTGGGAGGAGACTGAGACTGTGTTTTTTAATGACAGGCTTCTTCCGTTATTGTATACATTGATAAATATCTCTTCGTTTGCGTTCACTATGTCCTGTATGCATGTTTTCACGAGTTTTCGATGTGCTGGTTTTATTTCGGTATATGCCATTTGTGTTTTCTCTCTTATGAGTGCGTGATCAAGCAGTATGTATGCCCCTATCATCATTGCTTGTTCTACTAATCCCGGCTGCTGCTTGCATGCTATTGTTAGTTTGAATATATACCGGAGTTTTCTGTCAACTGTGTATGCGGTTGTGGTTTTGGTCTCTGTGTTTGTTTTGGATATCTCAACATCGAAAACGCAGCCGAATTTGTTGTGTGTTCTCGGCTTTTGATTTTGTTTATGCTCACCGTTCTCTGGTGCAGGTTGTTGGAGGTCTTGTGTGCTCGTGGTCATCGTCTCGGCTTGCTGCGTTTTTGTTCGCGTGATGATTACCCGTTGGAGAATGGAAATGTTTGGTTTTGGGTATCTTCCACGTTCCGCTCTATCCTCTTTGGTGTCCGTGATTCGCTGGTATGTGGGTTTGGTCCGGTGTCCTTCTGCGTTGTATCTTCGATTGGAGAATGGTTTTTTGGTATCTCTGCCTTCTGGGTTCTGGGTGTTGTGCAACTTGTTGTCAGTGGACCGAAGGCCCTATGCCCGGGCCTGCAGGTCCACCCTATCTTACTTGAGCCCCTGCGTAAGGGGCGGCGCCAGCGGGTCGTTATGGTTGTGGTCCATGATTCCCTGACGGGCTTTCATATTCTTTTTTGGTGCTTTCTGGGTGTGGATACCTATATATCATGTTAGCTACTAGATAGAACTAAATGGCCGGTAAGTCTGTTTTCCTTGGTTTTGTGGTCGTGCTGCTGCTCCTTGGTCTGACGGTGGGGCCGTGTGCGGCGGTGCCGGGAAGTTATTCGATTACCCAAAGCAGTAAATATACTTTTTCTAGCGATGATATGCCGGTTGTAAAGGATATTCGCGGGCAGATTGGTTCCCCGGAGTTTCATCACGATATCTCGTCGTATGCCGATCCTGATCTGACTCAGACCAAAAAAAACATGAATCTCTCCGGGTGGCGACTCCGGTTCCATCACGACAGTAAAACTACCAAAATGGAAGATTTTACCCGCGAGTTGGATAAGTCTGATATTCATTTCCATGTTGGTCATGGTTTTGCTGTTTTCGGTCGGGTTGGTCATATGGAATTGAAGAACCATCCGATGCCAAACAATGCGGTAATGGCGGGTGATGTGAAAGGGAAATGGAACCATTGTAAATGGATTGCTGTCCATTCATGCCATGTGCTCGAAGATGAATCCTGGGTCCGTGTTCTCGAAGGGAGTGATACGCATGGTATCTTGGGGTTCGGCAGTGTTGCCTACACCACCGGTCATTTCCTTGCGGACTTTTCTCGGCTGATGACGCGTGGTATGCCGATCGCGAAAGCGTGGCATAAAGCAAGTATTGACAATATGAACCGTCATGATGAGCCAGTCGTCGTCCGGTCGTTTTTCCGGAACGCAGGTCATAGTATACATGACCGGCTGGACGCGGTGATTGCTGCTGTCGAGCCTGAAGATATTGTCCGGTGTGATGTGGAGATCGGTTCGTTTCGGGATAAGTGGGATGTGACGATAACGTCACTCAAAACGGGCGCGATATACAGCATTAGGATGGAAGTTGAAGATTATGAAAACTTTGGTATTTTCCCCACGGCGAAATCTGAGGTGATTCGTGGAAACAAGGTTATTCGCGGACCTGTAAAGAAAACTGATTTGTAATTATGCAACATGAGGTGTAAACCATGAAAGTAAAACATCCGAAATTCATTGTGGTCGGGGCGCTCGTCGTCGCGTTTGTCCTGGCTGTGTTCTATCTTCCGATCTTGCCCTATGCTGTCCCTGGCACCATGGGTGGCGGCGGGTTTGGGTCGCTTAGTGAACGCCTGTATCCGCCGTATCCGGCCGATCAGCCTGACCGCCTGCCTGTGTATAAAGTAACGGATTTCGTCTCGATTGTGACGAAAACAGACAATAAATATGAGTTTGATGGTGACGAAAAGGATTCAACCGTCGCACGAGCGTGGATGGCACATGTGCTCGAAGACGGGCTTAATCTGCCTTTGCCTGACGGGGTGCCGATACCCGAATATATTGACCCTATAGGACCTGCCGGGCCGACGTATCATACTGGTTTTGATCTCGATTCGCGAATCAATGGTATGGAAGTGTATCCTTTTCGTGTTTATATAAGTACCACCAACGATTTTGATGCAAAAACGTCGCCGAATTACAAGGATACGAATCTCGTTGGGTATAGAAACTACAAACTCGTGAACGTTGGAGACGCCAAGATCCTGTCTGCACAGGAAGCTCATAAACTCCTCAACGAAGGCAATGATATTTGTATTGTTAGTCGGTTCCTTAATCACGCCAAAAGCGAAAAGCTGCTCCCGTGGGCTGGTGTTCATGTGACGTCTATTAAACTCAAGTGGTATTATCCGCCTGCGGTTGAAACGGATTGGGGGCTTCGCTGTGATTACCTCCTTCCTGTGTGGGAATTTCGAAATCGTGATGGATATGGGTATGTGAACGCGTATGATGGTGATGTGATCATTGATTGGTCGCCGGAAGGGAAACCGAATTTCACGCCGAACGAGAGGTTCGCTGAATTGAAAGATGTGCGACCGCGTCCGTGGGTGATGAAAAGTCAGAATCATCCGCTCACCGACCGTGAAGCGATTATCTACGCCCACTAACCCTTCCCTCTTCCTTTTTCGCGGGGTATATCATGGCGTCCCCGCTTCCCGCTGTATCCTCTTTGAAGTCCCCCTCAGGGGCTGGCGCCAGCCGTGAGGGGCTTGGGTCCTGTGATGCTTATTCTCACGCTGTTGTATGATCAAGCGGTGTGCATGACCCTGTCAACATTGCTTGGACTGATAATCCCATGCGGGTTCTATGGTTCCCTGGTGTTGTGCTGCTCGTTTGCTGTGGACCGAAGGCCCTATGCCCGGGCCTGCAGGTCCACCCTATCCCCATTGAGCCCCTGCGTAAGGGGCGGCGCCAGCGGGTCGTGGTGGTTGAGGTCCATGAATCGCTGACATGTGGTTTGGGTCTGTGTGTGTTAAGCGGGTGTTGCATCGCGTTACACCTTGTGTGCCGTGCTGCAGCGTGCGCCGAACTCACTGTTGTGCGGTTATGCTGGTCATGAATTGGGGATTTGTTTATCTGGACTTGGTGTGTATGTAATGGTATGGTAGTTTCGAAACGATCTCGTGGTAAAAAGAGTGTGTGCACTGATGAAAAGCCGGAGTGTGGTGTTGCGTGCGGTTTTACCGGTGAGTGGAGTAATCTCAGTGATGCTGACAAAAAGGAGCTTCAGAGTTTGCTCAATGCTCTTGCGGCTGAAGCTGATATGATGGAGGATTGTGAAGAGAGTGGTCCCGAAGACCAAACGCCTGGACCCTGATAGTGTGGATACATTGGAACCTGTCTGTGTTTGGTGTGTGAACAGGGTTCGCATCAGGCTGTTTCATTGATATAATGATCACGCGCTGAGGTGGTTCCCGCTGCTCTCTTGATAAACCGTCAGCATATTCGTGTTTCTGTTTTGTCTCGAATTGGGTTGGAATACTTGTGTCGTGTTGAAAAAAGTCGTATGGCTGTTTTGGCTGTCTTGCTGTTGTATCTGTTACTTTGATTGCTTCCTGATGGTGTCGCGTACTGCTGATACTATGAGCTTTCGCGCCAGTTTTTGTATTGATTTTTTGAATAGCCTCTTTGACGGGTTATACTTTGGTTTTCCTGCCATGCTCTTGTTTCCGTTCTGCTTCTGCAGATATCTGCTGGTTCTGGTCTTGTGTGTGCTGTTTGCCCTGCTGCGCTTGATTAGCGGGTGTTTGCGGGCTTTGACTGGAATTCATGCTGGTTGCCTTGCCGACTTGGCGATCGGGCTTTAATGGTGCCTTTACGGCCTTATGTTTCTCTGTTCCGCTTTTTTATCCGTCAGTGGTGGTTTGTTATATTGTTGTATCTTCCTTGTATCTTGGTTCTGGCGCACGGCGCTTGCATAAACAATCTTCCTGCTCCATGCTGTTGTTATGTCTTGTATTTCGTGTTTTGACAGTGGCGGAAAGTTACAGACTCGTGGCTCTTTTCCTGTTTTCATCTAGCCTTGTTGTTTCTATAAAATTATGGTGCGGTTGTTACGCTGTTCTTCCTGCACCTTCTCTTCTGCCCTTTCTTCTGTTATTCTTGTGTTCGTTGCTCCTCGTTTTTTCCTGGTTTTTTGATTCGGAAACCCGTTGATTTCTTTCTCGCGCACGCGTACGCACGCGTGTGAGGGAATTCGACCATAAAGTATTTATGTATAGAAAACTTTAAATATAATCATCCAAGGCCTTTGTGGACGGCATCCGCTCTCTTTTCGTGCTTTTTGAGCATCGTTTTCGTTGTTAGATGGGCCTTGTGAGGGCTTTTAGGTTTTTTGCGGCGGGGGGTCGGGGGTGTTTTGGGGTATTTTGGGGGGTGTAAAGGCCGGTGTTTTCCCGTACACCTCACTCTGTATCCTGCTTACAGCCCAATTAAGGGTTAAGTACCTTTGCAGCTTGTTTATGCCGTTTTGTGTCAGCCGCTTTCTTGGGATGATTATCTTGCTGTGTGCGAGTATTTCGCCGTTTCTTCCAATTATTGGCTCTTCTGTATCCTTGCTGCATAACACGAGATGGTTTCCTGTTCCGCATTTCTCGCAGTCGACGTTTGTGTAGTATTTTTTTCTGATTGTTATTTTTCCGTCTGTATCTTTTTCTGTTACGGATGCTCTTGGTGCGAACAATCCTGTGTAGTGAATTACATCATGCATCTTTCCTGATTCTGACGGGAATAGTGCTGCGTGTGATGCGAGATATGTGAGTTTCTGTGCTATGGCGTCTTTGAGTGGTTTTCCTTCTTCCTGGGTAATGTCCCATTCAAGTGGTCTCCCTCCGTTGATGTGTTTGTATATCCATCCTTCTGAGTCTTCATAGTATTCGTTTGCCGGCGGTGTTGTGCCCATGTACAAGAGATGTATATGGGGTGAGAAATTGATGTAGTTGGGTATCCCGCCTAACCCTAAGACATCGTCGTATACATCTGCCCAGAACCCGGAGGCGCCGTATGTTGCGGGCTCTCCGGGGTTGTTTTTCGCGAGACTGAGTGTTTCTTGATAGTTTACGGTTATATCCTCCTTTTCTCGTTTTACTATCTGTATGATCCTGCCCGGGTTTTCGTATCGGTATTTTTTGAGTTGGGAGATGATGTCTGTTTGAATTCTGTATGGGTGATATACGTATGCTGAGCCGATGATGTGTGGAAAGTACTTTTCCATGTGCTTGGTTACTTCCCTGGTCATTTTGATGCTGTCATAGTCTTTCCATGCATCATAGAGGTTTGGCGGTGGTGATAAGACGATGTGACGAATACCCCCGTATCTTATCTTTGACAGCAGCTGTGCTGCTTGATCATTGTATTCGGCGTCGAGTCGAGCGTTGGGCAGCACACGACCTTACACGTCCGCGGCGTTGTCTGGATTGAGTGCTTCAACTGCTGCCGCGTGCGCTGCGCGAATGTTCCTGCTTCCGCGTGCTCCTATGCGCGCCGCTACCGCTCGATGGCATTCCGGACACTCAAGCATATGACAGATGTGGAGGAGTGGATATGTTTTTTTGCACGTTTTGCACTTGTGAATTGCTGAAATTTCCCCGCATTTTTCGTTTTTTTCGGCAAAAGACGGTAACTTCGGGAGCGCCTGCCATTGTGTTGTTTGCTGGGGATTTAAAATTGACTCAATTTTGGCTGTTAGACTGGTTTTGCTGTTTTTTTGGGTGTTTGCCCTTCGTGTTACCGGCCTGGATCTGCGTTCTTCTGTGCTCTTTTTGGCTGTTTTTATGTGGTTTACGTTGGTTTCAGATGCTTTCTCGGGGTTCTGGTTTGCTATGGTAAGGTTCATTTTACTCCTTCACCGAAAAAAGGTTCCAGCGTGTCTCGGGAACGAAAGTCTTATTGCCCCTGTAACGCAATGATTTCTTATTAGATTGAGCGTACAGGGGTGCGAAAACTTTCGTGTTTGTAGCACGTAAGACCCTTTTTCGATTTTTTAGTTTAACATGTAATCTGTGTGTTAATATATCTATCGGTGCTGTTTTCTGGACGTTTTTCGGACGTTTGGTGTGTTTTTCTGGGTGTTTTTGTTGCCGTCCGCTCTGTCCCCGTCGTATCCTCTTTGCCGTCTCCTTCCGGGGGGTTGACGTCGCGTGTGGGGGTGAGACCGTCGAATTGAGACGTTTTTTGATGTTGGGTGTCTGCGTGTGGTCGTGTCGTGTGACGTTTTTGCGTAGAATTGAGACGTTTTGAGACGTCTTATTATGGTGGATTGACGTCGTGTGTGACGCTTTAGCGTCGAATTGAGACGTTTTGAGACGTCTTATTATGGTGGATTGACGTCGTGTGCGACGCTTTAGCGTCGAATTGAGACGTTTTGAGACGTCTTATTATGGTGGATTGACGTCGTGTGTGACGCTTTAGCGTCGAATTGAGACGTTTTGAGACGTCTTATTATGGTGGATTGACGTCGTGTGCGACGCTTTAGCGTCGAATTGAGACGTTTTGAGATGTTTTTTGATGTTGGGGTGTCTACGTGTGGTCGCGTCGTGTGACGCTTTTGCGTCGTTTTGAGACGTTTTTTGATGTTGGGGAGTCTACGTGTGGTCGCGTCGTGTGACGCTTTTGCGTCGTTTTGAGACGTTTTTTGATGTTGGGTGTCTGCTTGTGGTCGCGTCGTGTGACGCTTTAGCGTCGTTTTGAGACGTTTTTGTCGCCTGTGATGTCTACCTGTTGTAATGTTTTGAGACGTCTTGGTCTGCTAATCCAATGCGGATGCATTACATGAGCCATCTGATTTATAATTCGGGAAAGCTATAACAAGCACCATGGGAAACCACAAATTCAGATACATTCTGATGATAATACTGGTCATCATCTGTTTTGCTCACCCCGCTGGCGCTGGAAATTCATATTCGATAACCGAGGTATCGAAGTATGATTTCGAAGCAAGCATACTCATGATACATATACACGGTGATTTAACCCCATTGAGCGAACCCGACCTCCGCGCAGCAAAAGAAAATCTTCGGAATGCAGGATGGAACATGAAGTTTCACAAAAGGAACCATGCGGTAAAAGAATCGGTTTTCCAAAACGAACTGTAAAATTCGGATCTGCATATACACGTCGGGCATGGATATAATATACCATTAATTGGAGGGCATATAGAACTCTCAGATTATGTTGTTCCAAGTATATCTCAAGGGAGAGGAGGATGGGTATCCACACACGAGGTAAAGGAAGCCTGGAAACATAAATCACCAAAATTATGGACAGTGATTCATTCATGCCACGTCCTCGAAACCGATCATCAATGGGCTGAGGTATTAAGAAACAGCAAAATGCACGGGATACTCGGATTCGGAAGCACTGAATATTCAACCGGTCATTTACTCGCAGATTTTACCGAAGCAGCTGCTAAATACCAGAAACCAATCACCGAAGCATGGGAATCTGCAGGCTTGAAAAACCAGTTAAGCATCCAATTAGATCCAGTTAAAGTCAGGACAATCTTCAGAAACATAGATCAATACAAAACCGACACACTCGGTACCCCTTCAACCAGCATGAACGAGGAAACAGTCGTATGCGACATGCAATTGGATAAGGATATGGTCGGTGACGAACAAATAGAAGGCTGGTGTAAAGCATTAAATTCAGGACAAAAAACCGATTTCATCTATAATATCACATATTCATCATCATCATCGTCACCAAAAACGGTAGTATCAGCAGAAAAGAGATACATAAACACAAACACTGCTGGAACGAAGATAGACTTATAATCTCCCGGCATCAAGTGAAACATATGAATAAAAAAATAACTATTGCAGCAGCGGTGTTAGCAGTTGCCGTCATCACCGCATTTCTGTTCCTTCCGATAATACCCATAGGAGCGCCGCCGGGAAAGATGGGATGCGAGTTTCGAACACCAGCAGATATGCTGCATGGAATCACGTTCCCGGAAAACCCGCCGACAAAACTGCCGGTATATCAAGTAATCAAATTCAAAACAGGAACCATACATCTCGACACGGACAAGTATCGTTATCCGGAAAACGTGCACCCAACCCTAAAAGAAGCACGGGAAATCTACCAGGAACTCATAAAAAAATACAAGCATCTCAATATACAAGTTCCCGGTGAAGAAAAATTCAAGACATTATACTGGTCATTCCCGGATGATAAAGGTCAGTTACCCCCAAACTTTTTCTCATGCGCATCTGAGATCAACGGAATACCTGTGTCACCGGGATATTTAGGATTATCATTCCTGGGTGCCGGCAACGCATTTGGTCATGGAATTTACGGCGAATATACAGTTGTGAAAGTAGGTGAGATAGACATAATGTCACCCGATGAAGCAATTGAGCAACTCAAACAGGGAAAGGGTATCGCCGGAAACTGCATCGACAGAGATACACTAAAGGTTACCCCCCTCAAAGATCCATCATTAGCATGGTTCAACAGAGCAACCGTCGAATTTGTGTACATGCATGGATGGTATGGAGAAATTGATTCACCGTATATCACACCAATTTGGCAATTTAGTTACAATGACGGTCGCGGTTACCGGATACACGAGTGCATGGTCAACGCTGTGGACGGCAGTATAGACATTAACTGGTCGCCGGAAGGAAATCAAAAATTCACACCCAACGAAAAATTCTACGAATTAAAGAACCAGAAACCCAAATACTGTAGATATCACTTTGCCGTGGATGAAACCGATACAGATCCGTGTATCAACATATAACACACACCACACACCACCCATGGCTCACTGAGGGGCTCACTGAGGACGGGTCCCGGGTATGGAAAGGGCACCAATCCCATAGAACGAAAAGCGCACATAATGATAAAATCCTAGAGTTTGGAGTTGGTATAGATTCTACACCTGCGAGTGTGTTAGCCAAAGATCTTTGAAAATGACCAGATTAGATGATTTCAAGAAACTCGTTGACGGTCCGGCGGAGTTATAACCTTTGACAGAGTAAACGGTTCTTTCACCCTCGCTTTCACGTCAGGTAATTTTACCAAAGATGGGAAAGGACATGGCTACCTCATCCGACATACCTGGTGCGGTTCTCTTTATTCTTTTCCGGATGAGGTAGAGGTGCTGTTGGAATTCGATGAGGAGACGGTTGATGACTTTATCCGAGGAAACACCGTAGTGTTTGACGAACGGGTTGATATATTACGGTATCTATCCTATCAGCCGGCCTGCACGCCGCCGAAAATCGAAGATGCAAAACGTGAGGCTGTCTCCGGCGGTGGCTGCTTTTTCGAGCACAACGGATACAAATATGGACTCGGGAAAAATGATCTGACATCATGGGGGGCAATGGGAAAATACCACACGAACCGCCAAAACTCCCTGTAGAAAGATTAGATATAACATTTGGGCTATTCGAAGATAAATCGGAGTTGTTCAAAACGGCAGACGTAGACGGTGAACCATTCAATGAAGAAGTCCTCGAAAACTGTTTTGATAATTATAACGGATTAGAAATCAGAATCAAAGAAAACGGCAAATGTATAAGTTTCGTCTTCGACCCGGTGAAACTTCCTGCAGAAAGAATAGACCTGGGGTTCGGGTCAGTGGGACGCACGGAGGATCTTCTCAAAAAAACATCCATAAACGGTAAACCGTTCTGGGATATATACGACACCGAGTATGATGACGGGGAAGTGCTTCGGGGATATTATTGAATAAAAAAACGGGAAACGTCTGGTGTTATCACGCTGATGAGATGATTTGGGGTTGGATGGGTTTTATACCCTCATTCCAAACCTCTTGCGCCAATCAGGTTGTTTTGTTTTTGATTGGAGATTGATGTAATTGGTGAAAACCCTTATTCGTCTTCAATATCGAGTTTTTGCCCGCCGAAATGCTTCGCGGTGAGGTTATAAGCCCACGCCCATATGCACCCGAATACAAACCCGAAAATAGCACATATAACTGCGCCGAAAAGGATTGTAGGAATCCAAAGGGGGTTATCAACCGCAAGAATCGGGTGTTCGGTTAGACTTGATATAAGCCAATACAAGATTAATTCAAACATACCTACAAAGAAAAGTATTACCGCGGTTATGATCGCTGAGGATTTCACGTCTACTGATGTGATGACTTTTGGTGCCATGGTGAGATGTTTGGTGTGACTGTTGATAAAATGGTGTCTAGAAACTGTTTTGCTGTCGATATGCTGTAGCCAAGGGTGATATTGTTGTATTTATCATAGTCTCGACAGCACCCGGGTTTTTCACCGGTTCCTCTATCCCTTCCCTCTTCTTTTCTCGTGAGTGCATCGTGGTTCCCTGGTGTTGTGTTGTTCGCTCGCGGTGGACCGAAGGCCCTATGCCCGGGCCTGCAGGTCCACCCTATCCTAATTGAGCCCCTGCGTAAGGGGCGGCGCCAGTGGGGTCGTTATGGTTGGTGTCTATGATTCGCTGACCGTTGTGTTAGATCTGTGTTTTTCCGCCGTTCGTGTTTATGTAACGCAACGGTGTGTAACGCTGTGTAACGCCTGTGTCGCGTTCCCGTGACATGCCGGTTGTTATCGTTATGAAATCGTTACTGTTTGGTTCTGTAACGTAACGCTGTGTAACGTTGTGTAACGCCTGTGTAACGCTGCATCGTGACATGCCTGAAAAATTACTGTTTCAATTGTGGTTGTCTTGGTGTTGTATCTGTTATATTTTTTGCGTACTGCTGGCGGTATTCCCCTTTGGTTTGCGGTCGGCGGTTTTCTTCATCTGCGGTTTTGCCATGTTTAATATTGGGGTAATGCCGGATAGTGTTAGTATTCTGAACTCTTCGTCTGGGTTTTCCATTTCTTTTATTAGCCTTGCTACAATCGGTGCTGCTGCGTCTTTTATGGTCGGCACTTTTGTTTCGAGATCCTTGAAACTTGTGAACGGATGATATCGTTTTGCGTCTGCTATGGCGAATATGTGTTTTGTGTTTATTTTTGGGAGGAGACTGAGACTGTGTTTTTTTAATGACAGGCTTCTTCCGTTATTGTATACATTGATAAATATCTCTTCGTTTGCGTTCACTATGTCCTGTATGCATGTTTTCACGAGTTTTCGCTGTGCTGGTTTTATTTCGGTATATGCCATTTGTGTTTTCTCTCTTATGAGTGCGTGATCAAGCAGTATGTATGCCCCTATCATCATTGCTTGTTCTACTAATCCCGGCTGCTGTTTGTATGCTATTGTTAGTTTGAATATGTGCCGGAGTTTTCTGTCAACTGTGTATGCGGTTATGGTTTTGGTCTCTGTGTTTGTTTTGGATATCTCAACATCGAAAATACAGCCGAATTTGTTGTGTGTTCTCGGCTTTTGATTTTGTTTATGCTCACCGCTCTCTGGTGCAGGTTGTTGGAGGTCTTGTGTGCTCGCGGTCATCGTCTCGGTTTGCTGCGTTTTTGTTCGCGTGATGGTTACCCGTCGTAGAATGGGAATGTTTGGTTTTGGGTATCTCTGCCTCTTCTTTGTTGTGAACCCTCTGAGTGTTGTGCAACTTGTTATCGGTGGACCGAAGGCCCTATGCCCGGGCCTGCAGGTCCACCCTATCCTAGTTGAGCCCCTGCGTAAGGGGCGGCGCCGGCGGGGTCGTTATGGTTGTGGTCCGTGGTTCCCTGATAGGTGTTTTGGGTTTGTGTGTGTTATGTATATGTTACATCGCGTTGAAACATATGTGTCACGTTGCACCGTGTTACGAACTCGTTGGTGTGTGGTTATGTTGGTCGTGAATTGGGGATCTGTTTATCTGGACTTGGTTGAAGTATGGCTTGTTATATCTCTGCCTCTTTCTGATAGGTTGTATCTATCCCTAAGTTGTGGAAGTGATAGGTGTGTTTAGGTGGTGGTGGGATATGGCTCACTTGATGTTGTGTTACCGGTGCCGTCGGCGGGAATAGATGTGATCATATAGGATTGATACTACATACTAAAAACACGAGATAGTATTATGTTAAAATAAACGCATATTGAATGTAATGACCAAACACTTAAAGTTAATAAATATCTTGGTGATCATGCTCATGTTGAGTGCGTTCTGTGTTGCACCTGTTGCGGCATCAGACGCGAAAATCATAACAGATTCGCCATCGAAAGAAGTTGTGGTCAACGATTTCCATGCAAAAATGGTTAACTTTACCTTAAATGATAAATGGAGTGATCGAACTTTATGTCCGATTCTCGGGTGTTGTGCGTTAGATGAAAGGTGTTGGAAGAGTTTGCCCTCCGGTATGAAGGAAAGGTTCGACGGATTACTCTGTGGTAGACTAGGGCACGCAGAATTGAGTGGGCATATTGTTATAAAACAGCACGCCGATGCTCGTCGTGACAAAATCGCACGTTTACAGGCGAAACTCGCAAATCAGGGGTGGCTTGATAAAGATGTTTACAGTAGTGGAACATTACAACTGTCCTACGAAAATAATCTCAATAACGATAATAAAATTGTAGTAAAAATCTCATTCACTCCAAAAAAGATTTTTACGTATAATACGAAGTTTGACATATATCCAAATGATCAAAAAGAAATCGTTCTCATCAACAAAACGTTCGATTTGACGGGGGTATTGTCAGCCGATGACCGGGATTACATCGAGCTTGTAACGAAACTTGTTGATAAACAGTCGTCGGTTGACGATCTTGGTTTGGTGATCAAGGGGGGTGCTTTGTTTGTTTCGGGTGGGTTTGCGGTTCTGGGTTGCATCGGGGCTCCTGCAACATTTGGGTTGACTACGGTTTTGTGTGTGGGTGGTGTGGGGGGCGTTGTGGCGTCGGGGGGTTTTCTTATGGGTGATGTGATAAAGAATGCTGACGTCAAAAATAGTGTAGCGGGATATCTCGAAAACCTTAGTCTTCGTGAAGTGTATCATGATGATGGTGTGAAAGAGGAATTGTAAATGCCACAAGATGTTACTCTCGATACAAAACCGATAAATCGATTTATGTCTTTTTATTTGGGTTTTTTGGTTTTCTTTATGATCGTCTCGGGTAGTACGTTTGTTTACAACGTAGATCTTGGCGATTTGCAGTCGCTATGGCGAGGATATTTCCTTTTTGTTTGTTTGGAATGGGGTTTGTTTAGTTTTCTGCTTATTGCGTTGGCACATCGGCCGTTTGGAAAAACTGGGTGGTTGTTGCAAAAACTCTGTCATAATGATATTTATTGGGTGGGTATAACTTCTGTCGTCCTAATCGCGTCTACACTCGTGTCTGTATTTGTTCATGTGCGGTTTTAACAATATGTGGGAAGTAAATCCATCTTCTGCCTGGTCATGCTTGTCGCCATAAACGCGTCTCCGCATTATAAAGACGCGGGTTGTGTTGGATATGACACCTATACGGTCGTGGGTGTGGGTGTTTAAAGCTCGGGTCAACCGCTCGCCTAATATGAAGCGACTATCTACGCCCACTAACCCTTCTTCTTTCTTTTTTACTGCTGTGGTTTCCTCCCTCTTCCGTTCCTATCCAAATTGAAACGCCATGTTTGGATTCCGTGTATGATCAAGCGGTATGTGTTCCCTCTCATCGGTGTGTTAACAGGGGACCGAAGGCCCTATACCCGGGCCTGCAGGTCCACCCTATCCCACTTGAGCCCCTGCGTAAGGGGCGGCGCAAGCGGGTCGTGGTGGTTGAGGTCCATGAATCGCTGACAGGTGGTTTGGGTCTGTGAGTGTTAAGCGGTGTTGCATCGCGTTACACCTTGTGTGCCGTGCTGCAGCGTGCGCCGGACTCGCTGCTGTGCGGTTGTGCTGGTCGTGAATTGGGGAACAGTTTATCTGGACTTGGTGTGAATGTAATGGTATGGCAGCTTCGAAACGATCTCGTGGTAAAAAGCGTCCGTATTTGGACATAGACCTGGTGACCGGTTGTGTTTGCGGTCTTGACGGCAAGTTGAGCAAACTTGAGGATAGTGACCTGCAGGAGCTTCGGCTCTGGGCTGAAGCTCATGCTTATGCTCTTGCTTGTGGGTGTGTAACATGTGATGGTTGGAAAATTGCACTGGTTTCTGAACCCTGATAGTGTGGATACATTGGAACCTGTCTGTGTTTGGTGTGTGAACAGGGTTCGCCTCAGGCTGTTTCATTGATATAATGATCACGCGTTGAGGTGGTTCCCGCTGCTCTCTTGATAAACCGTCAGCACATTCGTGTTTCTGTTTTGTCTCGAAATGGGTTGGAATACTTTTGTCGTGTTGAAAAAAGTCGTATGGTCGTTTTGGCTGTCTTGATGTTGTATCTGTTACTTTGCTTGCTTCCTGATGGTGTCGCGTACTGCTGATACTATGAGCTTTCGCGCCAGTTTTTGTATTGATTTTTTGAATAGCCTCTTTGACGGGTTATACTTTGGTTTTCCTGCCATGCTCTTGTTTCCGTTCTGCTTCTGCAGATATCTGCTGGTTCTGGTCTTGTGTGTGCTGTTTGCCCTGCTGCGCTTGATTAGCGGGTGTTTGCGGGCTTTGACTGGAATTCATGCTGGTTGCCTTGCCGACTTGGCGATCGGGCTTTAATGGTGCCTTTACGGCCTTATGTTTCTCTGTTCCGCTTTTTTATCCGTCAGTGGTGGTTTGTTATATTGTTGTATCTTCCTTGTATCTTGGTTCCGGCACACGGCGCCTGCATAAACATTCTTCCTGCTCCGTGCTGCTGTTGTGTCTTGTATTTCGTGTTTTGACAGTGGCGGAAAGTTACAGACTCGTGGCTCTTTTCCTGTTTTCATCCAGCCTTGTTGTTTCTATAAAATTATGGTGCGGTTGTTACGCTGTTCTTCCTGCACCTTCTCTTCTGCCCTTTCTTCTGTTATTCTTGTGTTCGTTGCTCCTCGTTTTTTCCTGGTTTTTTGATTCGGAAACCCGTTGATTTCTTTCTCGCGCACGCGTACGCACGCGTGTGAGGGAATTCGACCACAAAGTATTTATGTATAGAAAACTTTAAATATAATCATCCAAGGCCTTTGTGGACGGCATCCGCTCTCTTTTCGTGCTTTTTGAGCGTCATTTTCGGCTTTCGCTGGGCCTTGTGAGGGCTTTTAGGTTTTTTGCGGCGGGGGGTCGGGGGTGTTTTGGGGTATTTTGGGGGGTGTAAAGGCCGGTGTTTTCCCGTACACCTCACTCTGTATCCTGCTTACAGCCCAATTAAGGGTTAAGTACCTTTGCAGCTTGTTTATGCCGTTTTGTGTCAGCCGCTTTCTTGGGATGATTATCTTGCTGTGTGCGAGTATTTCGCCGTTTCTTCCAATTATTGGCTCTTCTGTATCCTTGCTGCATAACACGAGATGGTTTCCTGTTCCGCATTTCTCGCAGTCGACGTTTGTGTAGTATTTTTTTCTGATTGTTATTTTTCCGTCTGTATCTTTTTCTGTTACGGATGCTCTTGGTGCGAACAATCCTGTGTAGTGAATTACATCATGCATCTTTCCTGATTCTGACGGGAATAGTGCTGCGTGTGATGCGAGATATGTGAGTTTCTGTGCTATGGCGTCTTTGAGTGGTTTTCCTTCTTCCTGGGTAATGTCCCATTCAAGTGGTCTCCCTCCGTTGATGTGTTTGTATATCCATCCTTCTGAGTCTTTGTAGTACTCGTTTGCCGGCGGTGTTGTGCCCATGTACAAGAGATGTATATGGGGTGAGAAATTGATGTAGTTGGGTATCCCGCCTAACCCTAAGACATCGTCGTATACATCTGCCCAGAACCCGGAGGCGCCGTATGTTGCGGGCTCTCCGGGGTTGTTTTTCGCGAGACTGAGTGTTTCTTGATAGTTTACGGTTATATCCTCCTTTTCTCGTTTTACTATCTGTATGATCCTGCCCGGGTTTTCGTATCGGTATTTTTTGAGTTGGGAGATGATGTCTGTTTGAATTCTGTATGGGTGATATACGTATGCTGAGCCGATGATGCGTGGGAAGTATTTTTGCGTGTGCTTGGATACTTCCCTGGTCATTTTACTGCTGTCATAGTCTTTCCATGCATCATAGAGGTTTGGCGGCGGTGATATGACGAGGTGACGTATACCCCCGTATCTTATCTTTGAGAGGAGCTGTGTTGCTTGGTCATCGTATTCTGCGTCGAGTCGAGCGTTGGGCAGCACACGACCTTACACGTCCGCGGCGTTGTCTGGATTGAGTGCTTCAACTGCTGCCGCGTGCGCTGCGCGAATGTTCCTGCTTCCGCGTGCTCCTATGCGCGCCGCTACCGCTCGATGGCATTCCGGACACTCAAGCCTATGACAGATGTGGAGGAGTGGATATGTTTTTTTGCACGTTTTGCACTTGTGAATTGCTGAAATTTCCCCGCATTTTTCGTTTTTTTCGGCAAAAGACGGTAACTTCGGGAGCGCCTGCCATTGTGTTGTTTGCTGGGGATTTAAAATTGACTCAATTTTGGCTGTTAGACTGGTTTTGCTGTTTTTTTGGGTGTTTGCCCTTTTTGTTACCGGCCTGGATCTGCGTTCTTCTGTGTTCTTTTTTGGCGTTTTGAGGGAATCTACACTGCTTTCTGTTGATTTCTCGTTGTTTTGATTTAATATGGTGAGGTTCATTTTACTCCTTCACCGAAAAAAGGTTCCAGCGTGTCTCGGGAACGAAAGTCTTATTGCCCCTGTAACGCAATGATTTCTTATTAGATTGAGCGTACAGGGGTGCGAAAACTTTCGTGTTTGTAGCACGTAAGACCCTTTTTCGATTTTTTAGTTTAACATGTAATCTGTGTGTTAATATATCTATCGGTGCTGTTTTCTGGACGTTTTTCGGACGTTTGGTGTGTTTTTCTGGGTGTTTTTGTTGCCGTCCGCTCTGTCCCCGTCGTATCCTCTTTGCCGTCTCCTTCCGGGGGGTTGACGTCGCGTGTGGGGGTGAGACCGTCGAATTGAGACGTTTTTTGATGTTGGGTGTCTGCGTGTGGTCGTGTCGTGTGACGTTTTTGCGTAGAATTGAGACGTTTTGAGACGTCTCATTCTGGTGGATTGACGTCGTGTGTGACGCTTTAGCGTAGAATTGAGACGTTTTTTGATGTTGGGATGTTTACGTGTGGTCGTGTCGTGTGACGCTTTTTGCGTCGTTTTGTGACGTCTTGGTCTACTAATCCAATGCGGGTGCATTACATGAGCCATCTGATTAATAATTCCGGAAAGCTATAACAAGCACCATGGAAAACCACAAATTCATATATATTCTGGTGATAATACTGCTCATCATCTGTTTTACTCACCCTGCTGCTGCTGAAAAATCATATTCAATAACCGAGGTATCGAAGTATGATTTCGAAGCAAGCATACTCATGATACACATACACAGTGATTTAACCCCATTGAGCGAACCCGACCTTCACGCAGCAAAAGAAAATCTTCGGAATGCAGGATGGAACATGAAGTTTCACAAAAGGAATCATGCGGTAAAAGAATCGGTTTTCCAAAACGAACTGCAAAATTCGGATCTGCATATACACGTCGGGCATGGATATAATATACCATTCATTGGAGGACATATAGAACTCTCAGATTATGTTGTTCCAAGTATATCTCAAGGGAGAGGAGGATGGGTATCCACACACGAGGTAAAGGAAGCCTGGAAACATAAATCACCAAAATTATGGACAGTGATTCATTCATGCCACGTCCTCGAAACCGATCATCAATGGGCTGAGGTATTAAGAAACAGTAAAATGCACGGGATACTCGGATTCGGAAGCACTGAATATTCAACCGGTCATTTACTCGCAGATTTTACCGAAGCAGCTGTTAAATACCAGAAACCAATCACCGAAGCGTGGGAATCTGCAGGCTTGAAAAACCAGTTAAGCCTCAAATTAGAACCAGTTAAAGTCAGGACAATCTTCAGAAACATAGATCAATACAAAACCGACACACTCGGCACCCCTTCAACCAACATGAACGAGGAAACAGTCATATGCGACATGCAATTAGGTAAGAAGAAAGTCGGTAAAAGTCAAATAGAAGGCTCGTGTAAAGCATTAAATTCAGATAAAGAATTTAAATTCATCTATAATATCACATATTCATCATCATCACCAAAAACGGTAGTATCAGCAGAAAAGAGATACATAAACACAAACACTGCTGGAACGAAGATAGACTTATAATCTCCCGGCATCAAGTGGAACGTATGAATAAAAAAATAACTATTACAGCAGTGGTGTTAGCAGCTGCCGTCATCACCGCATTTCTGTTCCTTCCGATAATACCCATAGGAGCGCCGCCGGGAAAGATGGGATGCGAGTTTCGAACACCCGCAGATATGCTGCATGGAATCACGTTCCCGGAAAACCCGCCGACAAAACTGCCGGTATATCAAGTAATCAAATTCAAAACAGGATCCATATATATCGATGAAAACAAGTATCGTTATCCGGAAAACGTGCACCCGACCCTAAAAGAAGCACGGGAAATCTACCAGGAACTCATAAAAAAATACAAGCATCTCAATATACAAGTTCCCGGCGAAGAAAAATTCGAGACACTATATTGGTCGTTCCTAGATGGTAAAGGCCAGTTAGTCCCAGAATCGTTCTCGTGCGCATCTGAGATCGACGGAATACCCGTGACGCCGGGATATTTAGGATTATTCTTTTCAAAAGTCGACAACGCCTTTAGCGATTTCATATACGGCGAATATACAGTTGTAAAAGTCGGTGAGATAGACATAATGTCACCCAATGAAGCAATTGAGCAACTCAAACTAGGGAAGGGCATCGCCGGAAACTGCATCGACAGAGATACACTAAAGGTTACCCCCCTCAAAGATCCATCATTAGCATGGTTCAACAGAGCAGTCATCGAATTTGAGTACATGCATGGATGGTATGGAGAAATTGATTCCCCGTATATCACACCAATTTGGTTATTTAGTTACAATGACGGTCGCGGATACCGGATACACGAGTGCTCGGTCAACGCTGTGGACGGCAGTATAGACATCAACTGGTCGCCGGAAGGAAATCCAAAATTCACACCAAACGAAAAATTCTACGAATTAAAGAACCAGAAACCCAAATACTGTAGATATTACTTTGCCGTGGACGAAACCGATACAGATCCGTGTATCAACACATAACACACACCACCCATGGCTGGCACCCGCCTATGAGCTATGCTGCCGCCCCACGCCCATGGCTCACTGAGGACGAGACCCAGATATGGAAAGGGTACCAATCCCATAGAACGAAAAGCGCACATAATGATAAAATCCTAGAGTTTAGAGTTGGTATGGATTCGACACCTGCGAGTGTGTTAGCCGGCGAAGGCGTGAAAATCACTCCAGACAAACTAACACCGTTGTTAGCCGAGGTACAAACACTCACGCAGACTGTAATGAAGGCGTGGAAGAACGATAAGTGTAAAGACTATGATTATAAAAATCATCGATTCGAGCACACAGGCCTTTGTGTCCGCCTCATCCTGCTTGAGCTCCTGCGTAAGGGGCGGCGTAAGCGGGTCGTGATTGATGCTGTCCATGATTCTTGGGTGCCCACTTTGAATCGTGTGGACGCGTCCACTCTGCCCCCACCCTGTCCTCCTTGAAGTCCTCCTCCGGGGGCTGGCGCCAGTCGTGGGGGTGTTTTCGGTCCTTTCGTCCTTGTTTCTGCTTCGGACTGTGTGTGCTCAACCGATATGCCTGGTTGGCGGACGCTGTTGGGCTTTGACGGGGTTTCATGCTTATTTGATGTGTTCCCTTGGCTGACGGACGATCTGGTTTTTATGATGCCTTTGCGGTCTTCTATTTCTCGGCGCCGTTGTTGCGTCTTGGATTTGGGGTTTTCTTTCTGGGTGTGGATACCTATATATCATGTTAGCTACTAGATAGAACTAAATGGCCGGTAAGTCTGTTTTCCTTGGTTTTGTGGTCGTGTTGCTGCTCCTTGGTCTGACAGTGGGCCCGTGTGCGGCGGTGCCGGGAAGTTATTCGATTACCCAAAGCAGTAAATACACTTTCACTACTGATGGTACGCCGGTCGAAACGGTGTTTCCCGTCAATCGCGATGTCTCGGGGCTTTGTGATATTGACCTGGGTCAGACCAAACAAAACATGGATCGCTCTGGGTGGCACCGGCGGTTCCATCACGACAGCAAAACTACCACCATGGAAGATTTTACCCGCGAACTGGATAAGTCTGATATTCATTTCCATGTTGGTCACGGTCTTGCTTTTTTTGGTCTGTTTGGTCATATGGCATTGGAGAACCATCCATTACCAAACAACGCGGTCACCGCAGGGGATGTGAAAGGCAAATGGAACCATTGTAAATGGATTGCTGTCCATTCATGCCATGTGCTCGAAGATGAATCATGGTCCCGTGTTCTCGAAGGGAGTGGTACGCATGGTATCTTGGGGTTCGGCAGCGTTGCCTACACCACCGGTCATTTCCTTGCGGACTTTTCTCGGCTGATGACGCGTGGTATGCCGATCGCGAAAGCGTGGCAGAAAGCAAGTATTGACAATATGAACCGTTATGATGAGCCAGTCGTCGTCCGGTCGTTTTTCCGGAATGTGGGTCGTAGTATACATGACCGGTTGGACGCGGCGAGTGCTGCCGTCGAGCCTGAAGATATTGTCCGGTGTGATGTGGAGATCGGTTTTTCTAAGAAAAAGTGGGAAGTGACAATAACCTCGCTCAAAACAGGCACAAAATACCAGTTTTATATGTATCCTCCGGACTATGACAATTGCGGCGAGTTCCCTATGGGAAGAGCTGACGTTATTCGCGGAAACAAGGTTATTCGCGGACCTGTAAAGAAAACTGATTTGTAATTATGCAACGTGAGGTGTAAACCATGAAAGTAAATCATCCGAAATTTGTTGTGGTCGGGGCGCTCGCCGTCGCGTTTGTCCTGGCTGTGTTCTATCTTCCGATATTGCCCTATGCTGTCCCTGGTACTATGGGTGGCGGCGGGCTTGGGTCGCTTAGTGAACACCTGTACCCGCCGTATCCGGCCGATCAGCCTGACCACCTGCCTGTGTATAAAGTAACGGATTTCGTCTCGATTGCCGTAGATACGGACATGAAATATGAGTTTGATGGTGACGAAACGGATCCAACCGTCGCACGAGCGTGGATGGCGCATGTGCTCGAAGACGGGCTTAATCTGCCGTTGCCTGACGGGGTGCCGATACCCGAATATATTGACCCTATAGGATCTGCCGGGCCGACATATCATACTGGTTTTGATCTCTATTCGCGAATCGATGGTCTGGAAGTGTATCCTTTTCACGTTTATATAAGCACCACCCACGATTTTGATGCAAAAACATCGCCGGACTTTAAGGATACGACTTTCGTTGGGTATGAAAACTACAAGCTCGAGAAAGTTGGCGAGGCTAAGATCCTGTCTGCACAGGAAGCTCATAAGCTCCTCAACGAAGGTAATGATATCAGTATGATTAGTCGGCCCTTGAATCACGCCAAAAGCGAGAAACTGTTCCCGTGGGCTGGTGTTCCCGTGACGTCTATTAAACTCAAGTGGTATTATCCGCCTGCGGTTGAAACGGATTGGGGGCTTCGTTGTGATTACCTCCTCCCGGTGTGGGTTTTTCGAAATAGTGATGGGTACGGGTATGTGAACGCGTATGATGGTGATGTGGTCGTCGATTGGTCGCCGGAAGGGAAACCAAATTTCACCCCGAACGAGAGGTTCGCTGAATTGAAAGATGTGCGACCGCGTCCGTGGGTGACTATATCTCAGGAACACCCGCTCACCGACCGTGAAGCGACTATCTATACCCACTAACCCTTCCCTCTTCCTTTTTCGCGGGGTATATCATGGCGTCCTCTCTCTCTTCCCATCCTATTCTAATTGAATTCCCCCTCCGGGGGGCTGGCGCCCGCCGTGAGGGGCTTGGGCCCTGTGATGCTTGTTCTCACGCTGTTGTATGATTACGCTGTCTGCATGACCCTATCAACATTGCTTGGACTGATAATCCCATGTGGGTTCTATGGTGTCCTGGTGTTGGGCTAATCGTTCTCAGTGGACCGAAGGCCCTATGCCCGGGCCTGCAGGTCCTCCCTGTCCCCACTGAGCCCCTGCGTAAGGGGCGGCGCCAGCGGGTCGTTATGGTTGTGGTCCATGATTCTCGGACGCTTGGCGCGCGTCCGGGGGTGTTTACTGCGTTTTTCCGGACGTTTTTGTGTGTGTCCATGGCCGTTTTTTGGACGTTTTTGATACCCTCTCATCCCCTTCCCGCTCTATCCTGCTTGAAGTCCCCCACAGGGGGACTGGCGCCAGCCGTGGGGGGCTTGGGTCCGGTGTTTGTGACCACATCGTTTGGTTGAAGGATGGTTTGTGATATCTCTGCTTCTTTATGATAGGTTGCATCTATCCCTAAGTTGTGAACATGAGAGGTGAGTTGGTGTGGGATATGGCTCGTTTGTATTTGCGTTGCTGGCGTCATGTGAACATATAGGTTTGATACTAAAGACTAAAAACACGAGATAATATTATGTTAATATAAACGCATATTGGATGTAATGACCAAATGCGTGAAGTTAATAAATATCTTGGTGATCACGCTCGTATTGAGTGCGTTCTGCGTCGCGCCTGTTGCGGCATCAGACGCGAAAATCATAACAGATTCACCATCGAAAGACGTTGTGATCGACGATTTCCATGCAAAATTGGTTAACTTTACCTTAAATGATAAATGGAGTGATAGAACTTTATGCCCGATTCTCACGTATTGTGCGTTAGATGAGAAGTGTTGGAAGAGTTTGCCCTCCAGTATGAAGGAACGGTGCGCCAAATCGATCACTGGTAAAATACCATACTCCAAATTGGATGATGATATTGGTTTAACGCCGCTCACGGACATGCGTCGTGACAGAATCGCACGTTTAAAGGCGAAAATTGCGAATCAGGGGTGGCTTGATAAAGATGTTTACAGTAGTGGAACATTACACGTGTCCTACAAAAATAATCTCAATAACGATAATAAATTCATAGTAAAAATCTCATTCACTCCAAAAAGGATTTTCACGTATAATACGAAGTTTGACATATATCCAAACGATCAAAAAGAAATCGTTTTCGTCAACAAAACGTTCGATTTGAAGGGGGTATTGTCAACCGATGACCGGAATTACATCGATCTCGTAACGAAACTCGTTGATAAACAGTCGTCGGTCGACGATATTGGTTTTTGGTTTCAGGCTAGCGGTTCTGGGTTGCATCGGGGCTCCTGCGACTTTTGGGGTGGCTACGGTTTTGTGTGTGGGTGGTGTGGGGGGTGCTGCGTGGTCGGGTGGTCGTTTTGTGGATGGCGTGTTGAAGAATGCTGACATCAAAAATAGTGTAGCGGGATATCTCGAAAACCTTGGTCTTCGTGATGTGTATCATGATGATGGTGTGAAAGAGGAATTGTAAATGCCACAAGATGTTACTCTCGATACAAAACCGATAAATCGATTTATGTCTTTTTATTTGGGGTTTTTGGCTTTCTTTATGATCGTCTCGGGTAGTACGTTTGTTTACAATGTAGATCTTGGCGATTTGCAGTCGCTATGGCGAGGATATTTCATTTTTATTTGTTTTGAATGGTGTTTGCTTAGTTTTCTGCTTATTGCGTTGGCACACCGGCCGTTTGGAAAAACGGGGCGATTGTTACAAAAACTCTGTCATAATGATATTTATTGGGTGGGTATAACTTCTGTCGTCCTAATCGCGTCTACACTCGTGTCTGTATTTGTTCATGTGTGGTTTTAACAATATGTGGGAAGTAAATCCATCTTCTGTATGGTCATGCTTGTCGCCATAAACGCGTCTCCGCATTATAAAGACGCGGGTTGTGTTGGATATGACACCTATACGGTCGTGGGCGTGCGTGTTTAAAGCTCGGGTCAACCGCTCGCCTAATGTGAAGCGACTATCTACGCCCACTAACCCTTCTTCTTTCTTTTTTACTGCTGTGGTTGTGGTTTTTGGTTTCAGGCTAGCGGTTTTCTTTTTCGCGGTGTTGTATGATCAAGCGGTATGTGTTCCCTCTCATCGGTGTGTTAACAGGGGACCGAAGGCCCTATGCCCGGGCCTGCAGGTCCACCCTATCCTAATTGAGCCCCTGCGTAAGGGGCGGCGCCAGCGGGTCGTTGTGGTTGAGGCCATGATTCGTTGACATGCGGTTGTGCTGGTCATGAATTGGGGATTTGTTTATCTGGACTTGGTGTGTATGTAATGGTATGGTAGTTTCGAAACGATCTCGTGGTAAAAAGAGTGTGTGCACTGATGAAAAGCCGAAGTGTGGTGTTGTGTGCGGTTTTACCGGTGAGTGGAGTAATCTCAGTGATGTTGACAAAAAGGAGCTTCAGAGCTTGCTCAATGCTCTTGCGGCTGAAGCTGATATGATGGAGGATTGTGAAGAGAGTGGTCCCGAAGACCAAACGCCTGGACCCTGATAGTGTGGATACATTGGAACCTGTCTGTGTTTGGTGTGTGAACAGGGTTCGCCTCAGGCTGTTTCATTGATATAATGATCACGCGTTGAGGTGGTTCCCGCTGCTCTCTTGATAAACCGTCAGCACATTCGTGTTTCTGTTTTGTCTCGAAATGGGTTGGAATACTTGTGTCGTGTTGAAAAAAGTCGTATGGCCGTTTTGGCTGTCTTGATGTTGTATCTGTTACTTTGCTTGCTTCCTGATGGTGTCGCGTACTGCTGATACTATGAGCTTTCGCGCCAGTTTTTGTATTGATTTTTTGAATAGCCTCTTTGACGGGTTATACTTTGGTTTTCCTGCCATGCTCTTGTTTCCGTTCTGCTTCTGCAGATATCTGCTGGTTCTGGTCTTGTGTGTGCTGTTTGCCCTGCTGCGCTTGATTAGCGGGTGTTTGCGGGCTTTGACTGGAATTCATGCTGGTTGCCTTGCCGACTTGGCGATCGGGCTTTAATGGTGCCTTTACGGCCTTATGTTTCTCTGTTCCGCTTTTTTATCCGTCAGTGGTGGTTTGTTATATTGTTGTATCTTCCTTGTATCTTGGTTCCGGCACACGGCGCCTGCATAAACATTCTTCCTGCTCCGTGCTGCTGTTGTGTCTTGTATTTCGTGTTTTGACAGTGGCGGAAAGTTACAGACTCGTGGCTCTTTTCCTGTTTTCATCCAGCCTTGTTGTTTCTATAAAATTATGGTGCGGTTGTTACGCTGTTCTTCCTGCACCTTCTCTTCTGCCCTTTCTTCTGTTATTCTTGTGTTCGTTGCTCCTCGTTTTTTCCTGGTTTTTTGATTCGGAAACCCGTTGATTTCTTTCTCGCGCACGCGTACGCACGCGTGTGAGGGAATTCGACCACAAAGTATTTATGTATAGAAAACTTTAAATATAATCATCCAAGGCCTTTGTGGACGGCATCCGCTCTCTTTTCGTGCTTTTTGAGCATCGTTTTCGTTGTTAGATGGGCCTTGTGAGGGCTTTTAGGTTTTTTGCGGCGGGGGGTCGGGGGTGTTTTGGGGTATTTTGGGGGGTGTAAAGGCCGGTGTTTTCCCGTACACCTCACTCTGTATCCTGCTTACAGCCCAATTAAGGGTTAAGTACCTTTGCAGCTTGTTTATGCCGTTTTGTGTCAGCCGCTTTCTTGGGATGATTATCTTGCTGTGTGCGAGTATTTCGCCGTTTCTTCCAATTATTGGCTCTTCTGTATCCTTGCTGCATAACACGAGATGGTTTCCTGTTCCGCATTTCTCGCAGTCGACGTTTGTGTAGTATTTTTTTCTGATTGTTATTTTTCCGTCTGTATCTTTTTCTGTTACGGATGCTCTTGGTGCGAACAATCCTGTGTAGTGAATTACATCATGCATCTTTCCTGATTCTGACGGGAATAGTGCTGCGTGTGATGCGAGATATGTGAGTTTCTGTGCTATGGCGTCTTTGAGTGGTTTTCCTTCTTCCTGGGTAATGTCCCATTCAAGTGGTCTCCCTCCGTTGATGTGTTTGTATATCCATCCTTCTGAGTCTTTGTAGTACTCGTTTGCCGGCGGTGTTGTGCCCATGTACAAGAGATGTATATGGGGTGAGAAATTGATGTAGTTGGGTATCCCGCCTAACCCTAAGACATCGTCGTATACATCTGTTCGCGTGATGATTTATCCCATCCCAAAAATCCCGCTCAAAATTATTGGCCTATCTAGGATATGAGGGGAGCCAAATAGTTTTCTACAAAACGATCGAATACAAACGCTAAAAAAAAGAAAAAAAGTTAGTTCTTCTTTTCAGAGAACTCTTCGTGGTGTGCTTCCTGATATCTCTTCATCTCGAGATTGCGGAGCTCAACTCTCCGAACCTTTCCGGAAATTGTCTTTGGAAGCTCTTCCACGAACTCGATCGCACGCGGATACTTATACGGGGCGGTCGTCGTCTTGACATGGTTCTGCATCTCTTTGATCAGAACATCCGATCCCTTATAACCGTCTTTTAAGACGACGAACGCCTTGATGATCACGCCACGGATCGGGTCGGGGCTGCCGACGACCGCAGACTCCTTCACTGCCGGGTGCTCGATCAATGCTGACTCGACTTCTGCCGGAGAAACACGGTATCCGGACGACTTGATCATATCATCGTCGCGGCCCATAAACCAGAAGTAGCCGTCCTCATCCACCGTTGCCTTGTCTCCCGTGTAGTACCAGCCGTTGATGAACACCTTCGCGGTTGCCTTCGGGTCATCCAGATACTCGGTAAACAGACCGACCGGTGACGGGTCGCTCGTCTTGATCGCGATCCTGCCCTCGACTCCCGGCGGGACCTTGTTGCCCATATCGTCGTGGAGTTCGATCCTCCAGCCCGGAGCGGGTTTGCCGATCGAACCGGGTCTGACTTCCATGCACGGGAACGTGCCGATCACGGTCACCGTTTCCGTCTGGCCGTATGCCTCGTAGATCTTCTTCCCGGTGCCTTCTTCCCACACACGGTTTACCTCCGGGTTCAGCGTCTCGCCTGCAGAAAGGTAGTGACGCAGCTCGGAAAAGTCGAAGGTCTCCAGATCTGCAAGGATCAGCATACGGTAGATCGTTGGCGGGGCACAGAACGTCGTGATCTCGTATTTCTCGATCAGCGGCAGAAGCTCCGTCGCGTTGAACTTCCCGCGGTAGTCGTAGACGAAGACGCAGGCGCCCTGCATCCACGGACCGTAGAACTTACCCCAGGAGGATTTACCCCAGCCCATATCGGCTACCGTGAAGTGGAGGTCGTTTTCGGTCAGATCATACCAGAACCTGCCGGTCACGATGTGGCCGAGCGGATAGGCATGATTGTGCAGAACCATCTTCGGGTCGGCGGTCGTCCCCGACGAGAAGAAGATCAGCATCGGATCGGTCGCTTTGGTCCGGACGCTCCGGACGATCGAACTGAGCTTGGTCGAGGCACGTGCCGGGTGAATCAGTTCCTTCTGATAGTTTATCCATCCGGGCGCATCGCCGTCCGTTAAGAATTTGACATGCAGGGACGGGCAGTCGTTTGCAATCTCCTCGATCTTCCAGGCATTCTCGGCGTTCGTGACGATCATCTTGAATCTGCCCTGGTTTATTCGGTATTTTAGGTCATGAGGAGTTAGAATGACCGGGGAGGGGCAAATCACTGCGCCGATTTTGATTGCAGCAAGAGCAAAGGTCCACCACTCGGGGACACGCGGTAGAAGGAGCATGACTCTGTCTCCTTTGCCGATATGCTGTTTGAACATCATGTTCGCGATCTGGTTGGACAGATTCATCATCTGCCGGAAGGTGAAGTACTTCTCCTTTCCTTCCTGGTTGGTCCAGATCATGGCGAGTTTATTTCGATCTTTTTTCGCCCATGCATCTACAACGTCGAAGCCGAAGTTGTAATACTCAGGCACCGCAATAGAAAACGTGGAATAGGTTTCCTCGTAGTCCATCATGTTGTGGGGCACAAATCCCTCGGATTTATGCTCGCGTTCGGCCGGACGATTACTGCGCCCGGCTTTGCGTGCCGTTTCGGTCATGGGGTTATAGTTTGCTTTATTTTATCATAAAGATAGAGGTGGGTTTTTCACGACGGAAAAAAAGAGGGTCAGAATTTTTTATAATAGGTTTTGTGCTGCTGCCAGCCGGGATTCATGGTTCTTCGTCCCGGAGCATATTCCCATGAGTATTTTATGGCGCCGGTGACGAACTTTTTTGCTTCAAGTACGGCTTCCCTGACGGGATAGCCCAGAGCAATGTGGGCGGCGATCGCGGAGGCGTAGCAGCAGCCCGATCCGTGCACGTCCGTGAAAGGCGCGACCTCCCCTTCGACCAGCATCAGGCCGTCTTTGTCGGCGAAGACGTCGGTCCCGAGCCTGAAATGTGCGTGCCCTCCTTTGATCACCGCGGCCTTTGCCCCGCGGTCGATGAACCAGTATGCCGCCTCTTCCATGGATTCAGGGCCGGTGATTTGTATCCCGGTGAGAGCCGCGGCTTCCGGCAGGTTCGGCGTTATGACGGTCGTCCGCGGCAGAAGTTCGGCAACGAGCCGCTCCTGGCCCGGCTCGTCGAGAAGACGGTACTCTTTTGTTGCGAGAAGCACCGGATCGACGACGATATTTCTCCCCTCGGGAATGCTTTTAGCGACGATTTGTACCGTCTCCGCATTTTTCAGCATGCCCGTTTTATAGCACCCGATAGGGAAGTCCTCTTCGAGGGCGTCGATCTGTTTTTTGATGAAGTCAGCAGGGACGCTTCCTGCATTGAGAACGTGCGTCGCGTTCTGGGCGGTGAGTGCCGCGATCACGGTCATCCCCCAGACGCCGCAGGCGGCCATGGTTTTCAGGTCGACCTGGATCCCTGCGCCGGCGGAGGGGTCGGAGCCTGCGATCGTCGTGGCGAAGGCCATTTTGTTTTCGCGGGAAGTCATATCTGATATATTAGTGTGCTCCCTGAAAAAATACTTCTTCGAAAGTTTAAACTCATGTCTTTATGGTCTGTCCCATCACATCTATTTTGTATGGACGTGGAAGGCTTCGTTCGGCGGAGCATGCTTAAGGATATCTCTGAAGAGGATATCGAGAAACTTCTTCAGGAACGCATACTGGATATAAAAAATATTGATGAGGGGTTTGCACGGGAATTCGCACGGGCCGTCATCGAAGAGGTGAAGGTGACGAGCGGGTTAAATGGCGATCTGTTCGAGTATGAACATGCCGGCGTTTCGATGGGCGAGTTCGGTGTCGGGTCCCGCGGCTCGGGAGATTTCTACGCTCACCGGAAGATCGCCCACGTGATCGGCAGCACGTCGGTAGAGGTCGGCGTGGATCAGATGGACGACGGCGGGGTCGTCGAGGCGAATGGGCAGTATATTATTACCACCGTGGACGGCATGCACTCGCGTCTGTCGGACTTCCCCTATCTTGCGGGATTCCACGCGACCCGGGCGACGCTTCGCGATGTGTATGTGATGGGCGCAAAACCAGTCGGGCTGATCTCGGACGTGCATATCGCGGACGACGGTGACGTGGCGAAACTGTTCGACTACACGGCAGGTATCACGACGGTCTCGGACGCTTTGGGCGTGCCGCTTGTCGCCGGCTCGACTCTGAGGATCGGCGGGGACATGGTTCTCGGCGACCGGATGACGGGCTGTGTGGGCGTTGTGGGCGTGGCAAATCACGTGACGGCCCGCAGATCCTCGGTTCCGGGAGATGTTCTTCTGATGACGAGAGGGGCCGGCGGCGGGACGATCGCGACGGCTGCTTTGTATTCGGGGAATGCGGACGTGGTCGAGGAGACGATCAATCTGCATTTCCTGAAAGCCTGTGATGCACTGATCAGTTCGGAGTTTTTCCCGCATATCCACGCGATGACGGATATCACGAACGGCGGTCTCCGGGGCGATGTGTTCGAGATCGCAGAAACGGCGAAAGCGACGGTCGTCGTCGAGGATGCGCCGCTTCGGGGCCTTATCGCGCCGAAGGTTCTTGCTTTGCTAGATAAGCTTGGTATCGATTATCTGGGCGTGAGCCTGGATGCCCTTCTCGTGATCGCGCCGCCTGAGTATGCGGACGAGATCATCCGGGTCGTCGGGACGGCGGGTGTTCAGATGGAACGTATCGGGTTCGTCCGCGAGGGTCCGGGGGTGTCCCGCCTGATCAAGGACGGCGTGGAGGGAGAGTTCCAGCCGAAGTTCCGCGAGGCCCCGTATACGCCGGTGAAGAAGGTGGTGGACCGGCCGGGCAGGGACTTTGACGAGATGAAGAAGGGTATCGACCGGGCGGCGGACGCGGCACGGGCAAAGAAGGAACGGATGCTGAAGAGACTCGTATAAAGACCAGTTCATCTTTTTTTCTTTTTTAGTTAATTACAGCTGGAATACACCGAATCTCTGAAAAGAAAGGAGATTGTTGTGTGTGGATACATGAGAAATCCCACCGCGAATAATCGCGAATCGCATTTTTCTTGCGCCGTCGTGCTCTGCTCCGGCTTATGCGTGCAAATCGAAGATTTGCGTGCCGCCTCAAACAGGCTTTGCCTGTTTGGGCTTCGCCTGCGCAGGAATCGCACGCCGTCTGGAAAAATGCTGAGGAAAAACCGGCGTGCCGGTTCTTCTTTTTGTCCGTCATTCTTTTTTTGATTCGGGGTGCGGGAGGGCGACTGCGGGTTGCCCCGCAAGGGTAGCCTCAGCGGAGCCCGACGCGTCGGGGAATTCTCTGATTTAAGATGCAGTGATAATTATGCTCCCTTTTGTGTGGGTGTTAGTATGAAAAAGTAAAAAAAAATTGCTTCGCTGATTTTTGATCATTTCGTGTTTTCATAGTCTTTTGTGCTTTTCATGTTATGACTGAATACGCTCAAAGTCTCCTCGCTTGCATTCAACCCGCCACTCTCAAGTTCCCTTAGAAAACTTGTTAAAACTTTGACCGCCCTTAATCAGCCCTCACACCGAAAAAGGGAATCAACACCCACAGTAATTCTATATGGATTCAAAGCCCATAAATATCCAGATATCCCCATGGCAGAGTATGAAGACACCTATGAAAAGGTCATCGAACTTGCACGCAGAAGAGGTTTTGTCTGGCCCTCATCTGAAATATACGGATCCGTAGCCGGCTTCATCGACTACGGCCCCCTCGGCGCAATGCTCAAACGCCGGATCGAATCGACCTGGCGCCGTTTCTATGTAGTACAGGAGGGATACTATGAGATCGAATGCCCGACTGTTGGTATCGAACCGATCTACGTTGCCTCCGGACACGTCGGCGGATTCTCCGATAAAATGTTCCAGTGCCCGCACTGTCAGGAATTCCTGCGGGCAGACCACGTCGCCGAAGCATTCGGCATCCCCCATGCAGGAACCATGTCGAAAGAGGAACTGCACAACGTCCTCGTCGACAAAGAATGCCCGGCCTGCGGAAAAGTTCTCGGTGAAGTGGAAGTCTTCGACTTCAACCTCATGTTCACCACCTCGATAGGACCCGGAGGCCAGAGAAAAGGCTACCTCCGTCCGGAAACGGCCCAGGGAATGTTCGTCGACTTCCCAAGACTTCTCAGATTCTATCGCGACCACCTCCCGTTCGGTGCGGTCCAGGTCGGAAAATCCTACAGAAACGAGATCTCCCCCCGTCAGGGAATGATCCGCCTCCGGGAATTCACCCAGGCCGAAGCCGAGATCTTCGTCCACCCCGAAGAAAAGGATCACCCGAACTTCTCCAGATACGCAGACTACAAAATGCCGCTTTGGGGCATCGCCCAGCAGGAAAAAGAAACACCTGCGGTCGTCAAATCCATGCGTGAAGCGGTCGACGAAGGGATCATCGCAAACGAATACGTTGCCTACTACGTCGCGATGACCCACGACATCCTCTGCACGGTTGGATTCAACCCCGACAAGATCAGATTCCGGCAGCACATGCCTGATGAGCGTGCCCACTACGCGACAGACTGCTGGGACGCCGAGGCGCTTTCCGACAGATTCGGCTGGGTCGAGATCGTCGGAATCGCCGACCGGACCAATTATGATCTGAAAGCCCACTCCCGGGTCTCGGGTCAGAAAAACACCGTCTTTGTCCAGTATCCGGAAGCAAAGAAGGTCCACCACAAAGCGATCGTTCCGAACTTCGGCAAGCTCGGCCCGGCATTCAAAGGAAAGGCAAAGCCGATCTCTGAGCAGATACTCACCGCTACCCCGGAAGCTGACGGTATCCATCTTACAATAGACGGCGAGGAGATCCTTGTCGGCCCCGAGATGTACACCGTGAAAGACGAGATCGTCGATGTCTTCGGCGAAGATGTCATGCCCCATGTGATCGAACCTTCCTACGGTATCGACAGGATGTGTTATATGGTCCTTGAGCACGCCTATGCCGAAGACGTGGCCGACGGAGAAGCACGCACGGTCATGCGGTTCAAGAAAGGCGTTGCCCCGATCCAGGTCGCCGTCCTTCCGCTGATGGCCCGCGACGGACTCGACGAAATCGCAAAGAACCTTGTCCTCGAACTGCAGAACGAAGGCATCCAGACCGAATACGACGATGCCGGAGCGATCGGGCGGAGATACAGAAGACAGGACGAGATCGGAACACCGTACTGTATTACCGTCGACTACGACACCAAAGACGACACCTCCGTGACCTTAAGGGATCGTGATTCGATGCAGCAGATCAGAGGGCCCGCCGCAGCCGTTCTTAAAGCTCTCCCCGATCTTCTGAAAGGAAAACTTCCCTTCGATACATCCTCGTTATGAGTTATATCAGCAGAAAAAACATCCCTGAAAACACGCTGGAAGAACGGGCATACCAGACGAATATTGCAAAACATGCCCTTTCGGGAAACACGCTCGTCGTTCTCCCGACCGGTATGGGAAAAACCGCGGTCGCTTTGCTTGTGGCTGCCGAGCGGATCCCTGCCGGAAAAATACTGATGCTTGCGCCGACCAAACCTTTGGTCGAGCAGCATCTCCGCTATTTTTCAAAAAATCTTCTGATCGACCCGGATGAGATCATCATGTTCACCGGCACGACGCCGCCGGCAAAGCGTATCGATCAGTGGAAAAAAGCACGGTTCTGCATTTCAACACCGGAGGTCATCAAAAACGATCTGATCGCAGAGAGATACGACCTCAAAGACGTCTCTCTTCTGGTCGTCGATGAATGTCACCGGACGGTTGGAAACTATGCCTATGTCTTCATCGCCGAACGCTACAATACCGAGGCACGTGACCCGCTTCTTCTCGGCATGACGGCATCGCCTGGTTCGGATCCAGAACAGGTCGCCGAGATCTGTCAGCATCTTTCGATCTCGGTCGTGGAGAGCCGGACCGAGTCGGACCCGGACGTCCGGCCGTATGTCCATGAACGCGAGATCGAATATCGGACGGTCGATCTCCCAGAAGATCTCTGGCTTGCGGTCTCGGTTCTGAATACGATGATCGATGACCGGCTCACGAGTCTTGCGGCCCTCAACTACCGCGTGCCGAAACGCGAGGCCCTTTCGATGAAAGCGCTCAACGCACTGATGGCCCAGATCCAGACCCGGATGCAGGAGAAGGATCCTTCGGCCTACTCCGCCATCTCGATCCATGCCGAGCTGATGAAGCTCCGGCACGGGGTCACGCTTGCCGAGTCGCAGGGAACGACCGCCTTCAAGGCCTACCTCCTCCGGCTCGAAACCGAAGGGGCGGGAGGCGCCGGAAGCAAAGCCGCAAAACGGATCTATGAGGATGCCCGGTTCAAGCGGCTGCTTGCTCTTTGCCAGAACTGGACCAAAGAGCTTCACCCGAAAGCCGATGAAGTCGTGAGGGTCATTCAGGAACAGCTGATCACGGCTCCCGATTCGCGGATCATCGTTTTTGCGACGTACCGGGACGGGGTGTCGATGCTCGTCGACCATCTGGCGGAAGCCGGCATCCCGGCAAAACGATTCGTCGGCCAGGCTTCCCGCGATACTGAGAAAGGCCTTTCGCAGAAGGAACAGATCGAGGCAATCCGGCAGTTCCGCGAAGGCGAATACACGGTTCTGGTCGCGACATCGGTCGGCGAAGAGGGACTCGACATCCCCTCAACGGATCTCGTGATATTTTATGAGGCGGTCCCGTCAGAGATCCGCAGTATCCAGCGAAAGGGGCGGACCGGCAGGAACGCTACAGGAAAGATCATCGTGCTGGTCACCCGGGGGACGACCGACGAGACCTACCGCTGGGTGAGCATCTCCCGCGAAAAGCAGATGCAGAAAGGCGTGAAGGCGATGAGAACCGGAAACGTCCCCGTCCCGCAGTCGGCGAAAGTGCCTCCCGCAGGCGAAGCGGCATATGCCCTGGCCGAGGGACAGCTGACCCTTGCGGACGCGGTGATCCGGGCAGTCTCCGATGAAAACGATGAGCGGCCTGCCGTCACCGTCGACAACCGCGAGACCCATTCGCGGGTCGCCGTGCATCTCAGTAATCTCGGCGTGAAGATCACGCTTGCACAGCTGCCCGTCGGCGATTATACAGTAGGAGACAGGATCCTGATCGAACGAAAAACGCTCCAGGATTTCGTGGATACGCTCGTTGACCGGGATCTGTTCGGCCAGATGAAGGATCTCGCCGAGTCATCGATTCGCCCGATCCTTATCATCGAAGGCGGGAGTATCGCCGACCTTTATAATCTGCGAAATCTTCACCCGAATGCGATTCGAAACGCGCTTGCATCGATCGCCGCAGACTTCGATGTCTCAATCCTCTTCACAAAAGACGCCAACGAGACTGCCGAGATGATCCACGCGTTCGCAAAACGGGAAGCGGGGGGTCCAGGTTCGCCGCATGGCCTCCATAAATCGAAGACAGGCAGATCCGGCAAAGCGGCAGTTGAATACATCCTGACCGCATTTCCTGAAATAGGGCCGAAAGCCGCACGCGATCTTCTGCGGGAGTTCGGCTCGCTTCGAAGCGTCATGTCGGCTTCGAAAGAAGATCTGCTCCGCGTGAAGGGTGTTGGGGAAAAAACGGCAAATGCCGTTTTGCAGACGCCCGACATCGAGTGGCGGGAGAGGTAAACTTCCGGGAAAATTCCGAATCATTCCCTTTCACGTCATTAGATTACATTTTTCCGCAGATTTACCCCATCCAATAGATTAATTATAGAAAAACATCACAATGTTATCTATTGCCGTATGGACAGCTATGCATTGAGAATCGAGATCCTGCGATTTTATCGGGCGTATGCATATAGTGAGGGCCATTCACAGGTCTGTTCCTGCGGGCATCTTGCTAACAAGTTTTGTGTTTCTGATGTCGATCTCGACAGGGAGGTCGATTATCTGAAGAGAAAGGGGTATCTAAACGGGAGCTACGTGTACGGAATGAGGCCATCAGACGGCGAATACAGGATCACCAAGCAGGGAAACGATTTTCTTGAAGGGAAAAACTGTCCAAAAGAGGAGAGAATAGCCTTTAGAAGAATAATCTGATCAGGCAAAATAAAAACTTCTTGCAGATAATTGGCAGTTTTTCTATTGGAAAAGTCTTAAAAAATATTGGCGGGAGAATGTGGACAGGTTTTATCCTGACACTCCCACCGGTTTTTGTGAATATAGAATATTCAGAGTCCTCTGCGTTTTCTCTCTTCACCGATAGGTGACGGGCCAATCTCTTTGATCGTGTTGATCACATCAGTGATGACGACTGCCCATTTTGCACCTTCCGATGCCGACACGAATGTCATACGGAAGCGTCTGTGTTCGATACCCATGTTGTTGAGGATGCTCTTTACGAGGAACATTCTCTTGGCTGCCTTGAAGTTGCCTGCAAGGTAGTGGCAGTCACCGAAGTGACAGCCGGACACGAGAACACCGTCTGCGCCGTCAGCGAAGGCTTTCAGGACGAACAGGGTGTCGATACGACCGGTACACATAACACGGACGATACGGATGTCCGGAGGATACTGGGTACGGGCTGAACCTGCACCGTCTGCTCCGGCATAGGAACACCAGTTGCAGATGATACCGATAATCTTGGGTTTCCACTCGTCAGACATTACTGTTCACCTCCAAGGAAGAATGCATCGATCTGAGCCAGAATCTGCGGGCTCGTGAAGTGCTGCATCTTGATGGCGCCGCCGGGGCAGAAACCGCCGCACGTTCCACAGCCCTTACACTTTGCTGCAGTGACTTCCATTACTGTTCTGCCATCGATGATTGTCATGGACAGAGCAGAGTATGGGCATTGGTTGGTACACATGCCACAGCCGGCACAGAGTTCCTGAATGCACTGGGCATAGTAGGGCTCAAGTTCGACCTGACCTGCGTGGATTGGGATGGATGCTGCGGATGCTGCACCTTCAGCCTGTGCTACGGTGTCGGGAATGTCTTTTGGACCCTGACAGACACCAGCAAGGTACACACCAGCAGTGGTGGTTCCACAGGGGTTCAGTTTCGGGTGGGCTTCAAGGAGCCACTTGTCGATCGAGCAGGAAACACCGAAGTGTCTGCGCACGATTTCCGTTTCTGCAGTCGGCTGAATTGCGGCTGCGAGGACGACGAGATCAACTTCAATCTCGACAGGCATGCTCAGGAGCGTGTCTTCGGCAATGACCAGGAGGTTCTTGTTTGGAAGTTCCTGGATCATGGCGACACGACCGCGGATGAACTTGGCGCCTTCGTGCTGGATACGGTAGTAGAACTCTTCGTATGCCTTACCGAAGGAACGGATGTCCATGTAGAAGATGTATGCTTTACAGCCGGGGATCTTTTCGATGACCTGGTGGGCGTGTTTCAGCGAGTACATGCAGCAGAATCTGGAACAGTACGGCTTGCCGATACCGGTGTTGTCTCGGGAACCTGCACAAAGGACGAAAGCAACGGACTTCGGGGTCTCACCGTCGGAGGGACGGACAAGGTGACCGATGGTCGGACCGGATGCACAGATCAGACGCTCGAACTCGAGAGAGGTGATGACGTTGTCGTAGAGTTTGTAACCCCACTCTTTCTTCTGTTCGATCGGGAAGGTTTCGTAACCGGTTGCAAGGATGACGGTACCGACTTTGATCGTGAAGAGTTCATCTTCCATTTCGAGGTCGATTGCCTTCTTGGTTCCGCAGGCAGTAATACACAGACCGCATTTCACACATGCATCGAAGTCGATGGTGTAGATGAGCGGGACAACCTGTGCGTGCTGGATGTAGATAGCCTTGCGTGGCGACATACCGAATTCCCAGGTGTTGGGTTTGACGACTGGGCAGACAATTGCACAGTCACCGCAGCCGGTACATCCTCCGCCGACGATGCCTTTTGCAGCAGCTTCGGTCGGGGTCATTACACCACGGGCGTGGCGGCGGATGGTAACATCGAAGTTACCGATGTATCCTTCTACGTTCTCGACTTCAGCGAGGGTGTAGAGTTTGATGTTCGGTGTTCTGCCGGCTTCTGCCATCTTCGGAGAAAGAATGCACTGGGAACAGTCGAGGGTCGGGAAGGTCTTGTCGAGCTGGGACATACGACCGCCGATTGTCGGTTCCTTCTCAATTAAGTAGGTCTCGATACCGGCAGCGGCGAGGTCCATGGAGGCCTGAATACCGCCAATACCTGCACCGACGACTAAGGCACGGTGTTCGACCGGCACGGCCATCGGATAAAGGTCTTCGAGTTTTGCGGCTTTGGCAACGGCGATACGGACGGCGTCTTTGGCCTTTTCCGTTCCGCCTTCCCAGTCGTGCATGTGGACCCAGGAGCCCTGGTCACGAATGTTGGCCATCTCGAATCTGAACTGGTTCAGACCGCCGTTTGCAGTGGCAGTTCTGAAGGTCTGTTCGTGGAGACGGGGAGTGCAAGCTGCAACGACGATTCCGGTAAGGTGATACTGTTCGATTGCCTCTTTGATCATGTTCTGACCGGGGGTCGAACACATGTATGCATAGTTCTGGGCAACGACAACGTGCGGAATGGTTTCTGCATACTCTTTTAACGCAGGGACGTCAAGGGAACCGGCGATGTTGGTACCGCAGTGGCAGATGAAGACACCGATTCTCGGTTCTTCGGCTGCAGGGGATGATGCGGCGTTTTTACCTGTATATACCATGTTACTGTCCTCCCTTCAGTTTGTCAAGGAACGGTACGCAGGAAGTCTGGTGAAGGTCGAGACCAAGTTCGACCGGAGACATGCCCTGGGCAAGACCGAGCATTTCACAGAAGTGAAGTACCGGGATGTTCCATGCGACACCGAATTTCTGACCGATTTCGAACTCACCGCGGTCGAACTGAAGCTGACAGAACGGACAGGTATCGACAATCGCGTCGGCACCGGCAGCAGTCATATTGGTGAGTTTCTCGTTGGTGATGTCGAGAGCGTGAGCGATGTCGTAACCGCGAACGCCTCCGCCGGCACCGCAGCACTGCATTTTGTTGCGGTATTCAACGGCTTCTGCACCAAGAGCATTGACGAGTTCTTCGAACCACATCGGGTGTTCGGAATCGCCGATCTTTCCGCCGGCAAACTCACGGTCCTTGGCGGGTTTGAGTAAGTGGCAGCCGTAGTGGCAGGCAACTTTCACGCCGCTAAGAGGGGTCGTGACGCTGTCTTTGAGTTTGTCAAGACCGCAGACTTCGTCGTTGTAGTAAAGTTCGGCAAGGTGGTAGACATTGGTAGTACCTTTGTATTCCATGTCGACTTCCTTTAAGACTTCATTGACGGAGTCGCGAAGCTCGTCGTTGTGTTTCAGTTTGTGGTTGACTTCCCAGATCGATTTGTAACAGCCGTTACAGATCAGGGCGATATCCATATTCATCTGTTCTGCCAGGATGAGGTTGCGGGCAGCCATGGCATACCAGACATTGAGGTCGATGGACCCGAATGCACCGGGGGCAGGGCAGCAGGAAGCTCCTTTCAGCGGAACAAGATCGATGCCGACTTTCTTACCGGTACGGATTGCAGAGGCTTCGATACCGGGATACCGGTTCGGCGCAATGCATCCAAGGAAGAATGCGTATTTGTGCGTCTCGTGTGACATAATTACTGATCCTCCGCAAGGACTTTGTCTGCAAGCTGTTTAGTGCCGTAGGCCTCGAGGATTTTCCGAATTGCCGGAAGGTATTCGGGATATTTGCAGGTGGTTTCCGGTTCAGCTTCGAGACCGAGTCTAACACGGGCTGCACGGTTGGCATCACTGTTCGGGACACCGTGACCGGTATCATAGATGAAGTTCACCGTTGCAAGGAAGTTCTTCGGAACGATACCCTGCCTGGCAGCAATATTGCGCATGGCCATGATGACATCGGTCGGGATGAGGTCACGGGGACAGCGGTCGGAGCAGGTATAGCAGGTCGTACACAGCCAGAGATCAGGATCGTTGAGACAGACATCTCTCATACCGAGATTCACGCGGCGCATGAAGTTCCGAATACGGTAGGTGCTGCGGGCACCTGACGGGCAGGACCCGGTACAGGTTCCGCACTGGAAACAGATGTGGGCTTCAGTTCCTCCAATCTTTTCAACTTCGGCAGTGAACGACGGGTCGCTGTCCTGTCGTGGACGGTAATACCGGTCAGACAGACGTGCTGCAAGGGCAGCATCTTTGTATGCTTTTGCACTTGTCATGGTTGTTCACTCCAGATTTTTCGTTTCAACCTGACCAAAGGTAGACTCCACAAGCTTGGACGTACGGGGTACGCACAGTTTCGCAGCAATCGTTTTGTACAGGTCTGTCTCCGTTCCTTTAATGTGGATACCGGTTCTCTTCAGCGTGAGAGCATCTTCGGACGGGCAGGCATTCACGCAGGCACCGCAGAGGATACACAGATCATTGTTGATCGCGATGTTGGCCTCGATGCTGTCTCTCTTCATATTGACGGCAGGCATCGGGCTTGGAAGATACAGAGCCTTGCACGGGCAGACATCGACACACGTCGAGCAGCCGCCGGGACACTTGGAAGCATCAACGATAAGTTCGCCGTCGAAGAATTTCGTGACGGTAACGGCCTCGCTCGGGCAGACGTGTTCACACCACGTGCACGTAATACACTCGGATTTGTCGATAGAAACACTGCCGGGGAGCTTCAGGTCTTTGGGAACCTCACGCTCAACGCTAAGTGCTTTCTCCGGGCAGGCATTCACGCAGATCTGGCAGGCATCGCATACCTCCTTATCCCAGACAACCTCGCCGGTCGGCTTCATCGTGCCCGGATAGAAAGGATCTCTGGCAACGGTAATTGCCGGACATAAGGTACCGCAGATACCGCAGATCGTACATTTTTCCGTATCGACATGGAAGACGACCTCGCCGGTAAGAGCGGTCTGACGCTGCATGCCGCCGTCAACTTCGCCTTCATAGACAGGCACGTTTCTGACGATCGCATCATGCGGGCAGGCCTCGTGACAGGATGTACAGCGAACACACTTCTCCTCATCGATCTCAGCAGTGAAATCATACTCGGGGAAACCTTCCTGCTCCAGAATCGGGAGGCTCGGTTCACCGTCAACTTCTACGAGAAGTGCATCAAACGGACACATAATCGTGCAGACACCGCAGTATGAACATTTTGCGGGGTCAACGCTGATTGGTGCGTCGCCGGAAGCGACACCACGGATGGATGCTCCGACCATACCAAGAGAAATTGCTTCCTTCGGACATGCGTCGGCACAGATACCACAACCGGCGCACCGCGTAGTATCTAAGAGAAGATGGGAAATGCGTTGAAGAAGTTTTTGCTCCATGACAACGTTCTTCCCCTCTCTTCTCATGGAATATTTTGGATACATTGTACTCAAGACCATGTGGGAATTCCTCAGATTGAAAAATACATTTTAGATAGAACCAACGTTCCATTCGTCTGAAACCATTCTATGGACATGCGGGAATATGGCCATACTGCCCGCACTAGCTGACTCTATTACAGACGCGCCACGTATGACAGGTTATCGACCATCAATATTCGTTAGTAACAACATAAATATATTATTACTTACATTTTGAATAAGTAAATTAAATTAGATTAATAAAATAAACCTGCAACATGTAATTCGAGAGAAAACACTGACAAAAGAATAATCAAAAAATATGCGGGAAGAGCTGGTGTAGAACTATTTTCCCGCGAGGTTTTATCTATGCTAAAGAGGAGATGTTTCCCCTTACTTTCGAATGCATACTCGGCTAAAGATCGTTCGCCCTGCCTCGGATACGAAGATCCACCGGAAACATGGATGTACGACAGTCAAGGATTCATGATGTCCGTCCAGGGGAACTACTCGATGCCGGACACCACGGATGACAGAATATCGACAGTCAATATTCATCCCCAACATAATAAATATTTTTCTTTAAAAAATAAAAATGTAAATAATATATGATTTACAAAATCGGCAGGCAAAGACACGCCACATGACACAGGAACAAAAGATACACAAAACTCAAGAAAAAAAGAAGGAGAGGAATTATTCTCTGACGACGCCGCGCAGGTAATGCCCCGCCGTGATGCCGCCGGACGCGATATCTTTTATCTGTTCTTTGAGTTCTTTCGGGTCGCCGGTTCCGTCAACGACCGCCGTGTATATAGCCGTCATCCGCCGGATATACTCAGGACTCCCACCTCGGGCATCGATCGAAATCACGGAGACGCCGGCCGACGCGAGTTTTCCGACATACTCGATCAGGCAGGTCTCGGATGAGTTCAGGATATGGCCCCGGCACTGGGAATCGGTCCTGACCCGGAATATTCTGTTCGTTTTATCTTTAAGGGCCCAGGACTGATTGCAACTCCGGCATCCCTGGACCGTTGCCGGAATACAGTTCTCGGAGACCATCACCTCAAGACTGCCCTGAACGATCACCTCAGTCTTCGGCGGATGAGCATATGCCGAGAGATGTTCCATCAAAGTCCTGATCTGTTTTCCCGAGAGTTCCGGCGAAAGACAGACCTGACGACAGCTCTTTCCATACGTAACGGCAGAGCGGGCGTTCGTGATGTTCAGACCAGACCCGCCGTATTTGGGCACGCCCTTGATACTCTCGGCAGCCCCGACTCCGTCAACCATCACGCCGGCGGCTCCGGCAGGGATCTTCGAAAAAGCGGAAGCAAACTCGTGTTCCTGAACGATCCGCGGAAGTTTGTAGATGATCGGAAGATCGTAGATCTCCTCAAATCCTTCGTAGACAACCTGTCCTGCTCCGGCAGAGTGGGCGGCCTTTGCCCCGACAACACTGTCAGTATAGACCTGGATGATCGGCGTCATCCGCTCCGGGACCGCCGTGCCTTTTTCCGCATACGGACGAGTGATCCGGATCGGTTTTCGGGCCAGCGCCGTTGCATCCAGAAACTTCCGGCGAAGATCCGTGATGACGCTCATCGGCAGAAACATCGTGCCGTCGTACTGCATCGAAAGCGTTTGAATAAAGAACGGAGTCCCGCCGGTCTTTCGCATCTGTGTCTCGACCGACTCTTTGGAGACGGGTTTATTCAGCGCCTCAAGCATCGGCATCTCGGTTTTGACCTCAACGCCATCCGAAGAGACGGTCAGCCGTCCTGCTTTGTCGACCGAGACGACGATGTCGAGCGGGATTCTGCCGGCGAAAGGTTTTGAAAGAATCGCGGCCGCTTTTCGTTCGGTCTTCATCCGGCGGGTGATCCAGAGTTCACTGCCTAAGACAACGTCGGCCGGTGCGGGGATCTTATAGGCGTCTCCTTCCGGGAAGATATACGGCTCTTTATTCAAAGCGAACCCGGTCTCGCGGCCGGCGATCTTGAACACCAGGCCGTCTCCCGTATCGGGGACCGGACCTTCGATTTTCACGATCACTTTGCCGCGGGACTCGTCCAGCCCGGACACAAATCCAGCATAAACGCCACGGTTGTCGGGCTTTTTCGCATTGATGAAGGTTCCCCACTTGTCACCGAAGAGATATCCTTTCGTAAACCCGCGGTTGAATGCAAAGGCAAGATCCTCCATCGTTTCGTTATCGGGAACGAACTCTTCGCCTGCGGCGATCGTATCAAGACCCCTGCGGTAGGCATCGGTGACGATCCCAACATACTCAGGCGTCTTCATCCTTCCTTCGATCTTGACAGCAGCGACCCCGAGACTGCAGATCTCCTCAAGGTAGGGATACATACACAGGTCACGCGGGGAGAGATGATAATCTCCCTGGGTCGGCAGAGTCTCTCCGTCGGCAAGGAGAGTGTAGGGTTTTCGGCACGGCTGGGCGCATGCCCCCTGATTTCCGCTTCGTCCGCCGATCACGGAAGAAAAGAGACACTGTCCCGAGTATGCATAGCATATCGCTCCGTGAATAAAAATCTCCAGCTCGACGCCGACCTCTTTGGCGGCTTCGGCGATTTTTTTCACATCATCGAACGGAAGTTCGCGGGAAAGAACCACACGCGAGACGCCGTGTTCGGCGGCAAACCGGACGCCTGCCGCGTTATGAATCGTCATCTGCGTGCTTGCATGCAGCGGAAGATCCGGCACGATCTCTCTTGCGAGAGAGAGGACGCCGACATCCTGAACAAGGATCGCATCCACGCCGATGTCCGAAAGGAACCGAAGATACCCGGCGATTCCCGGCATATCGTCATCGTAGGCGAGCGTGTTGACGGTCACATACACCTTGACGCCGTACTGATGGGCGAAGATGACCGCACTGGTCAGCTCCTCGTTGGTGAAGTTCGCCGCATACTGGCGTGCGCCGAATGATTTTCCGCCGAGATAAACAGCATCGCAGCCGGCATACACGGCGGCTTTCAAAGCTTCGGGCGAACCCGCAGGAGATAAGAGTTCAGGAATATCCATGATAAAAAAAAGATTACTGAGGTGCCACGCGGCGGACCATCAGTTTGACATCGCCGGTACCGAGGAGAATCGGCTGACCGACAATGACGTTTTCCGTAACTCCGGAAAGTTCATCGAATTCATGCGCCACCGCGGCATCCAGCAGGTGGTTGACCGTAACTTCGAAGCTTGCACGGGAAAGGACCGATTCCTTCTCCCCGGCAATTCCGTGACGACCGATCTGTTTGACCTCGCCGTCCATGCACATAATGTCTGCGACAAGCATGATGTGGCGGAGATCGACCGAGATACCCTGTTCTTTCAGAGTATTGAATGCTTCGTAGATGATGGCGGAACGTGCTGCCTCGACACCAAGCGTGCTTGCGATCTCGGAGATGTTGTTCGTACGGGTTCTCGTACAGTCGACGCCGTCGATCTCGAAGACGTCTTTGAGGTTGGAACCTTCCGTATGGAGAATGTACTCGTCGTTTTCCTTTCGAACAACGACCCTCTTGATATCATCGATACCCTGAACGATGACCTGACGGACATGTTCTGCGAGCTGGAAGAGGTTCTGATAGGAGTCCTCGTTTTTCGGGAGGAACTTTAAGACGCCATTCGCCTCATCGACCTCGAAGTCGCGGTAGTGACGCTTGTCTTTGATCTTCTGCGGAGCGCGGGCAAGAACTTCGGATACTGCGATCTTACGTTTCTTGCAGACGTCTTTGTTGACCTGAACGAGAACGCACATCTCTGCGATGTCGGTCTCGATATCGCCGAACTCGTGAAGCGGAGCGGCTTCGATCTTCCAGGAGACCTCACGTGCCTTATCACGGCTCTCGCGGTAGTCTTTATCCAGGAAGATGGTCATGGTCGGCGTCGACGGCTCTTTTCTCGCGTCCATGATTTCGATAAGACGCGGCAGACCAAGAGTAACGTTGATTTCAGCCACACCCGCGTAGTGGAACGTACGCATCGTCATCTGCGTACCCGGTTCACCAATTGAGTGGGCGGCGTTGATACCGACCGCTTCGCAGGGCTGAACGCGGGTGCGTTCGTATTCGGTGTTGATACGGTCAACGATCTGTTCGAACTGCTCGTCGGTTACTCCCTTGCCCGAATCATACTTCGAGATAAGGATCTTCGTGAGTTCGTTGGTCGTAGAGACCGGCATGTTCTCATCCACGAGTCTCCTTACACGGGACTTCATGAGGGGGAAATCGATGAGTTCGAGATCCTCTTCGGATTTGTTTTCGAGCCAGACCTTCAGCTGCTGGAAGAGGGTCTTTGGAAGACCCCAGCCGTGCAGCTCGACGGCGATTGCCGACTCGGGCTCTTCGACGACCTCTTCGGTCTTCTTTGCTTTCTTCGACCGGGGTTTCTTTTCTACGGATTCGGAAGAGGTCTCCTCGACCGATTCCGTTTCAAGAGCCTCTTCGACCTTTTCCGCGAGGGATTTCTTTGAGGTCGTTACGGGAGTTTCTTCGATGACTTCTTCGAAGGTATCGAACTCCTCGTCGAACTCGTCATTGTTTGGAACCATGTTAGATCTCCTCCTTGAGAACGGATTCGGCAATACCCTTGACATCGACCGGCAGACCGGAAGCGGACTTGGCCGGGTCGGTACCGTCTTCTCCGTAGACGAACTGGATGATCTTTCCACCGGTACTGCGGACGGTTCCGTCGTACGCGACTTTGAGATCCTGCAGTGCGTTGATCATACGACGCTGGAGGTAACCGGACTGGGATGTACGAACTGCAGTATCCACAAGACCTTCACGACCTCCGATTGCATGGAAGAAGAACTCGGTCGGGTTCAGACCGGACTTGTAGGAATTGCGGACGAAACCATGCGCATCCGCCCCTTTGTCGCCACGTTTGAAGTGCGGGAGGGTGCGGTCTTCGTATCCACGAACGATACGCTCACCACGCACTGCCTGCTGACCGATACAACCGGCCATCTGTGCGATGTTCAGCATCGAACCTCTTGCTCCGGAAACGGCCATGACCACAGCGGAGTTTTCGAAACCTAAGTGACGGGATGCGATATCACCAGTCCGGTCACGGGCTTTACCCAGCTCTTTCATGACCTGCATTTCAAGGGTCTCTTCAGGCGTTCTTCCGGGCATGGGCTCTAAGTGTCCCTGCTCGAAGATATTGATACGGTTGGCGACATCGTGTTCTGCAGTGTCGAGCACATCGCGGATCTGCTTGTACTCTTCCTTACCGAGATCGGTATCGTTGATACCGTACGAGAATCCGTACAGCATGATTGCACGGATCGAGAGCTTCGTCAGATCGTCGATATACTCTTTTGCACGCTGCGTACCGTGCAGACGGATGATCCTGTTAAGGATGGCTCCGTCCATTGCTCCGACAGACTTCTTGTCGATGGTTCCGCTGATAAGTTCTCCGTCGACGATTCTGACGAAGGCATCGTTCGGGCAGAACGTGTTCTTCGTACAGGGATCGCAGTTCCGGCAGCATGTCGCTTTGTAGAACATGTTGACGTCCTTTGGCAGGATCATCGAGAATGCCTGTTTGTTGCTCCAGTAGGGAATACCGTTTTCGACCTTGCCCGGCTCGGGAAGGTGCTCCATCGCGGTGTATTTCAGGAGATAGAGGAACTCGGATTTCGTGTACCACTTCAGCTGGTTCGTCAGCAGGAAGATACCGGAGATGTGGTCGTGAAGACCGCCGATGATCGGACCGCCGAAACGCGGCGAGAGAATGTTTTCCTGGACCGCGACGAGAAGTTCCGCTTCTGCACGTGCTTCCTCGGTCTGAGGAACGTGCAGGTTCATTTCATCTCCATCAAAGTCTGCGTTGTACGGGGGACATACTGCCGGGTTAAGGCGGAACGTTCTGCCGTTCATGACTTTGATGTGGTGGGACATGATGGACATACGGTGCAGAGACGGCTGACGGTTGAAGAGAACGATATCTCCGTCACGCAGCTGTCTGTCGATCTTCCATCCGGGTTCGATCATTTCGGCGACAGTGTCGCAGTTACCTTCTTCGCCGGCGATCAGTCTGATACGGCGGCCGTCGGGTCTGTTGACATAGTTCGCACCGCAGGGGTCGCGAAGGGTCGGTCTGTGCTGACCGATCCGGATAAGCGCACGCATATCCTCAAGGTTCTGCTTGGTCACTCTGACCGGAACGGACATCTCGTTTGCGATCGCAAGCGGAATACCGACTTCGCCGATCGAAAGGTTCGGGTCCGGAGAGATGACCGTACGGGCGGAGAAGTTGACACGCTTACCGGATAAGGATCCGCGGAAACGGCCGTCTTTACCTTTCAGACGCTGAGAGAGCGTCTTGAGCGGTCTGCCGGACCGGTGTCTTGCCGGCGGGCATCCTGCGACCTCGTTGTCGAGGTAGGTGGTGACGTGGTACTGGAGAAGTTCCCACAGATCTTCGATAATGAGCTGCGGGGCACCTGCGTCCTGGTTTTCCTTTAAGCGCTGGTTGATCCTGATGATATCCACAAGCTTGTGGGTCAGATCATCCTCGGATCTCTGACCGTTTTCAAGGATAATGGACGGGCGGACCGTTACCGGCGGGACCGGAAGGACGGTAAGAACGGTCCATTCGGGTCTTGCAACTTCGGGGTCGATACCGAGAAGACGGAGGTCGTCGTCCGGGATCTTTTCGAGGCGTTCACGGATGTCGGCAGAGGTCAGTTTGCGTTCCGACTTGTGGACTTTTCCGTCCTCGCCCATCTCGGTGACGATCTCGACGAACGAGGTCGGCTTCTCGAAGTTGATCTTGAACTGCTGATCACCGCAGTAAGGGCAGATACGCTCCTTCTTGATATCCTTCTCGCCAATGGTTTCGGCGGAGTAGGGATCGTCTTCAAGTGCGGAGAAGCGTTCGATCTCTTCCTTGTCGAGAAGAAGCCGGCCGCAGTCACGGCAGGTGACACGGAGAAGTTTTCTGATCAGGCGGGTGTATCCTACATGGATAACCGGTTTTGCGAGATCGATGTGACCAAAGTGGCCGGGACACTCGCCCTGCTTCTGACCGCAGGTCTTGCAGCGAAGTCCCGGGTCGATAACACCGAGACTCGGGTCCATGAGACCTTTCGGGTAGGGGAATCCGTCGTCGTCGTAGGTGTCCGGCCAGATGACCTTACAGACACTCATGTCGCGAATCGCTTTCGGTGAAAGGATACCGAACTCGATCTTGCCGATTCTCTTTGGCGAGGTCATACCATATCCTCCAGTCTCAGTCTGGGAGCTATACCCATACTCTTCATCTCGTCAAGGAGAAGTTTGAATGCGTAACTCATTTCGACTTCGTAAATATCTGTTTCTGCACCGCAGGCGAGACACCGGGTCATCTTCTGCTTGGCATCGTACATGGCGACCATTCCGCAGCGTGCGCAGACGTACTGCTTTACTGCGTCGGACTCGTCAAGGAGACGCTCTTTGAGTGCCATTGCGGCACCGTGACCGATCATCACATCACGTTCCATTTCACCGAAACGAAGACCTCCTTCACGGGCACGTCCTTCGGTCGGCTGACGGGTAAGGACCTGGACCGGACCTCTGGACCGTGCATGCATCTTGGTAGATACCATGTGGTAGAGTTTCTGGTAGTAGATAACGCCGATATAGATGTCGGCCTGGAATCTGCGGCCGGTGATACCGTCGTACATGACTTCACGGCCGGTGTGGGCAAATCCTGCCTCGGCAAGCTGGTGTCTCAAGACCTGCTCACGGGTGAGGGTGCTGGATTTCACATCTTTGCCGATCTCTTTGTCGTTTAAGAGACGGTTCTGTGCGAAGGTAGAGTCGAAGATCTTCTCGACCTGGGTCTTTCTGAAAGAAGTCGCGTTCACGCGGGAACCTTCGAGCGATCCGGCTTTACCGCCGATCATCTCGAGCATATGGCCGATGGTCATACGTGACGGGACTGCGTGCGGGTTGATAACGAGATCGGGCGCGATACCTGCTGCGGTGAACGGTATGTTTTCCTGCGGAGTGATAAGACCGCAGACACCTTTCTGGCCGTGACGGGATGCGAACTTGTCGCCGATTTCCGGGACACGGAGGTCACGCGTTCTGACTTTAACAAGGCGTGAGGAGTTTTCGGACTCGGTGATGATGACAGTGTCGACGATACCGGTCTCGTTGCTTCTCATTGTGATGGACGTGTCGTGGCGTTTTTCAACGGCAATCAGTTCTCCGGTCGGTTCCTCGAGGAAACGCGGCGGGGAGGTCTTGCCGATGAGAACATCTTTTTCATTGACGACGGTCTCGGGGTTGATGATTCCGTCGACATCGAGGTTTGCGTAGGAACCGATTCCGTGGGAACCCTGGACATCCTCTTCGGGCAGCTCGATCCTGTCGACCTGTCCTCCGGGATATCTGCGTTCCTCTCCTTCGTAGGTTCTGAAGAAGTGGGAACGGCCTACTCCGCGTTCGACCGAGGCTTTGTTGAAGATGAGTGCATCTTCAATATTGTATCCTTCGTGGGAGATGATAGCCACACAGAAGTTCTGACCCTGCGGGCGGTTGTCGGAACCGATAAGTTCGGCTGCCTGAGTGTGCACCATCGGGACCTGGGCGTAGTGAAGCATATGACCGCGGGTATCGGGCCGGAGCTTCATGTTTGCCTGGGCGAAACCCAGTGCCTGTTTGATCATACCCGCACCCATCGTAACACGCGGCGATGCGTTGTGTTCCGGGAACGGAACGTGTGCTGCCCCGATACCAAGGATAAGGGACGGGTCGATCTCGAGGTGAGTGTGATCGGGGGTGAGATCAGCTTCCTGAACTGCGATAAAGAGGTCATCCTCCTCTTCCGCATCGATGAACTCGATCTTACCCTGGGAGACCAGTGCCATAAAGTCTTCAGCACTGGATCTGACGATCTCGATATCTTCGGGCGTGACTGCCGGGACGCCGTTTTCGACGACGATCAGGGGTCTGCGGCCCCGTCCGCGGTCGGTATTGATAACGATCTCGTTACTGTAATTTTTGTATGAAATATTGACTTCGGTCGAGACGTGCCCCGATCTGCGCATCTGTCTGAAGTTTCTGGTGAATCCATAGGCATCATCGACTTTTCCAATCAAAGCGCCGTCCACGAATACGCGTGCCATTTTCTTTTCCATTTTATTCGCTCCTGATCGGTTGGATCTTCATGCCCTGTATAATACGGAGGACCTCGTCCTCGTCGGTTCCTTTACTGATCTCGACAAGCTGGGCAAAGTTCTTCACTAAACCGCAGTTCGGTCCTTCCGGAGTTTCGGACGGACAGATGCGTCCCCACTGGGTTGGGTGCAGATCACGGGCCTCGAAGTGGGGCTGGGATCTGGACAGCGGAGAGATGACTCTGCGAAGGTGGGAGATAACCGACATGTGGTCGACGCGGTCCATAAGCTGGGAGACACCAGTTCTTCCGCCGACCCAGTTTCCGGTTGCGAGCGGGTGGATCAGGCGTTCGGTCAGGACATCCGCACGGACGACGGTTCCGATCGCGAGTTCTCTGTGTCTCATACGGGCGCGTTCGAGCTGGTATTTTACATCGCGGGTAAGTCTGTTCAGCGAGATACGGAACAGATCCTCCATCAGATCACCGGCAAGCTTGAGACGCTTGTTGGAGTAGTGATCTTTGTCGTCGATTCTCCTCTTGTTGAGTGCGAGGTCGAAACATGCCTCTGCCATTCTGCCGAGGAATTCGGCTTTGGCGATCCGGACGTCCTTTGCATACACTTCGTAGCCTTCGTCTCCGGGCTTTAAGGAGCCGGGAATGGCGTAGTTTAAGTGCGGCAGGAGGTAGCTGTCCAAAACGAACTCGGCGCGTTTTCTCTGGTAATCCTTGGTCTGGTTGGGTGCAAGTTTCTTACCGACATACATGACACCTTCCTCGACGGTGGCGCATTCGCTTTCTTCGAGGTTCTGCATCATGTAGGTGAGGACATCTTCAGAGAGTGAGACGGCCGATACGATCTCTTCATCGGACTCAAGGCCAAGCGCACGCACGAGGTCGGCAAACCGCAGGTGGCCGGCAATGCTCGGGAAGGAGACGTCGAGGAGGTTCTTCTTGTTTTTCTCGACAACGACAAGTGCACGGTAGCCGCGGAACTGGGAGAACACTTTGGATACGTGGATCTGCTCGTTGTATCTCTCGGTGAACTCGGTCATGATCTTGTTGCTTGCAAGATCTTCGAGCGTCATCAGAACGCGTTCGGTTCCGTTGACGATGAAGTATCCTCCGGGGTCGCTCGGGTCTTCGCCCTGTTCGGTTCTCTCTTCCTGGGAAAGGCCGCAGAGGTTACAGACCTGACTGCCGATCATGACCGGCAGCTGACCGATGGTGGTTTCCTGGACCGGATAGACTTTGTCTCCCTGGTGAAGGGTCATTTCAAGGATCATCGGGGCCGCATAGGAAAGGTTTCTTAGGCGGGCTTCGGCCGGATAGAGCTTGCTCTGTGAACCGTCGGCTTCCCTGACGATGGGTTTTTCAACGCGGATCTTTCCCAGTTCGACCCATACGGCCTCCTGGTTCTTTCCTCTGTTGACGATTTCGGTCTCGACGATACGCTGTTCGTCTACGACTTTCTGGAGGTTAAACTGGACAAAATTGTTATAGGAATCCAGCTGGTGGCGTGCAACGTGTTCCTGGGAAAAGTACGCGCCTGATAATACGCTTCTGTCAATCATGGATCATGTCCTCCGATTATTTTTTCGGCCTTCTTACAACAAGGCGGTAGGATGTGGCTTCGCCTGCTGTCTGGCTCTTTCTTACGATCGTAATGACGTTTCCGGGTTTTGCGCCGCAGGCTTTTACAGCCGGGTCATCGTGATAGATTTTGGGAAGGTGATCTTCCGTGATGTCGAAGGTTACGAGAAGATTTTTGACGTCTTCTTCAGTCATGATCTGATGGTCGGGGACCATCTCATGCAGTAATACATTGAGTCTTGTCATGTAGCTCCTAATCAGATTCGTGTGAATACGGGGTCTTGCTGCTGATTCTTTCAGGTAGCTGGTTCAATTTTTAAAAGTCTGGTTCTTTGGCTTGTGAATGGCCCAATGGGAATACATTCGCCGGTGGTGTGTGATGGATGATATACACGCATCGAATAAAATGAGATAAGGCTTGCTATAAGCATTTTTCCTTGTCAAAAAACCCGAAGGCGTGAAGCGGGCCAGGAGGGAGTTGAACCCCCGACCTGCGGATTAAAAGTCCGACGATCTGCCTGACTGATCTACTGGCCCTTGTGTTTCATCTGGGAAACAGCGGTAATAGAACGATGTTTGAACATATAAAGATGACTATTCGCATCGTCAATATTTCGTTCGAAGGATGGAACTGTTTTATTACTTACAAATAGAACAGTATTCTACTTAGATTATGGCAGATATGGATATGTTCCCACGGACCCAGCGGTTTCTGGTGAAGGGATGCAGCCTGGTGACGATCGCAATATACGTCCTTATTGCAGCTCTTTTGATAATTACAGCCATTCTCGGGGCGCTCGAGACCATAGGCATGATCCGTATTGCGCTGGAAAGCCCCACGCAGGGATCCCTCACGAACGTCCTGCAGGGCATTCTTCTGATCATCGTTATCGCGACCTTGATCGATATGGTGCAGTCATATGTGCTGGCAGGGCGCGTACTGATCAGACCGATTCTGATAGCGGGCGTCACGACGATGGTCAGAAGACTTCTGGTGACTGATCTGACGTTCATCGATATCATCGGGACGACGATCGTGATCCTCGGCCTTACGGTCGCAATGATCTATCTCGGGCGTGAGGATCGGTATGTTGCTACATTTTTGACGGCAAAAGAAGGGAAAAACGAGAAGGAAGAAAGCCTGGAGTAAGCACCCTCAAAATTTCAAATTATTCTTTTTTTTCATTAAAAAAATCGAAATTCAAACATAAGTATCAACTTATTTTTGGTGAGTTATATTAAGATTTATTATCGTACCGGTTCCTTAAGTATGATACTGTGACGATGAAAGAATCCAGCAATATCCTTACTGACGGACCGGTCGGAAAAGCCCTGTTTATAGTGGCGCTTCCGATTATCATCAGTAATCTTCTTCAAAGCGTGCTGGAAGTCGTGGACATGTATTTCATCGGGAAACTGTGGGATGTGTCCATCGCGGGAGGGACCATGAGTATTATGGTTTTAATGGTCCTGACCACGGTGATTTTCGGCATCGTGACGGCCACTGCCGCATTTGTTTCACGAGCCTACGGCTCGGAGAAGTTTGAACGTATTCAGGTCATCCTGCTCCATTCCCTCTATCTGGCGCTCGGGTTTTCCGCGATCCTTGCAGTGATAGGCTTGTTCTTTTCGGAGAATCTGTTTTTGCTGATGGGAGCGTATCCCGACGTCGCGGCTGAAGGAGCGAGATTCCTTACGCCGATGCTTATGGGTCTGTTTGTAATGGTGATCCTGATTACACTGACGACGGTGTTCCAAAGTACGGGAGATTCAAGAACACCCATGTATGTGATGCTTGGGGTCAATGTAGTGAATATTATCCTGAACCCGACCCTGATTATAGGTCTTGGCGGCCTGCCAGCATGCGGGATCGCCGGTTCGGCGTATGCGTCGCTTATTTCAAGGGCGATAGGAGTGATGCTTCTGATCGGCGTGATGTATCTTCTGCCGTCAAAGAAGAACAGTCCGATCAAGTTCCCAAAAAAGTGGACGTTCGAGCCGAAGCTGATCAAGGATATCGTGGTGATCGCGATACCGTCGGCTATCCAGAGGGGGATCAGAAGCGTGGCGTTCCTTTCCATGACGACGATCATTGCAGTCTATGGAACGGCCGCGGTGGCGGCATACGGTATCTGCCAGATCGTGCCGCTTTCCTATTTCCTCGTGGCGATCGCCGGTCAGCTGATCGTGCAGGTCGGGCTTGCCGCATTCTTCGCCTTCAGCGGGTATTCGATCCAGTATATCTGGTATGCAGTCGTCTGCGGAACGGTCGTGATGTTCTGTTTCGATCTGTTCTTCTACATGCGCGGAGGCTGGAAGACGAAGAAGCTGAGAATCGACAGCGAAGAAACGCCTGCCGCAAACTAAAAAAAAACGATCGGGGTGCAGAATGCTGCACGGCCTGGTGAACCTTTTTTTAATCACGAGACTTATTGGAATATCTCGCGATCTATGAACGATTTTGACTGTGATATCCAATCTTGAAAACAGGATATTTCCACCGCGTCGGGCTCCACGCCGAAGTCGCCCTCCCACACCCCTTATTCAAAATAAAAAACGGAATCAAGTGATTTCCGTTGATAAATGCGTGTGGACATCAATCCATCCGCCTTCTCTTCACGTTCTCAGGAACATGCCTGCCAATCGTGCTTTCGAGAGAACGATAGTTGTAGGCCTTCCGTGAGGGCAGGTGTACGGGGATTTTGTCGCCATGAGCTGGCGTAAGAGACGCTGCATCTGTTCGATTGTCAGTGGCGTATTCCCTTTCACAACAGCACGGCACGCGGCGGTCTTGAGCACCCGTTCAAGGACCTCGTCGGTGCTCCCCACCCCGTCCAGCGCCGCTTCGAGGATCGCGTGGATGACGTCAGGGTCGCCGAGCTTCGAGGAGACGACCGAAACGGAACGGACCATCCAGACGTCTTTTCCAAACGGCTCGAGAAGATATCCCGCGGAAGCGAGAACATCCAGCAGGTCGGGAAGGGCGGCGGTTTCTTTTTTCGTCAGCGTGATGGGTTGGGGAACGATAAGTTCCTGCCCGGCCTCCGCGGACGATGAGCGGGCGAGGAGCTGATCATACATGATCCGCTCGTGGGCCGCATGCTGGTCGACGACGATCAGGTCGCCTGATTCGTTCTTCGCAAGAATATAGGTGTCCCCGATCTGGCCGAGGACTTCAGGGACGAACAGATCGGTCTCCGGCAGATCATACGTTTCGGTCCGCCGAAGCTGCTTCTCCGTCTGTTTGAGAGGAGCCTGCCTCGTCTCGTTCGTCTCCCGCTTTCCGGCATATGCAGGCACCGGCTCGCCGACGATCTCTGCCGGGAGGGTCGTGATGGTCTCTCGGGTGAGGGTGGGCGCGGGAGTGGTGGTGGAGGTGGAAAAGACCCGCTCTACATGCAGGGATGCATAAATCGCATCCTGAACGTACCGCATCACTTCCCTCTCGCGGGAGAGGCGGACCTCCCGCTTTGTCGGATGCACGTTCACATCCACGTCCCGGGGGTCGAGGATGATGTCGAGGAACGCCGCCGGATACATGCCCTTTGGAAGAAGCGTGCCGTATCCTTCGCGGATCGCCCACTGGAGCTGCCGGGACGTCACCTGCCGGCCGTTTATCGAGAGATAAAACCGCGTCTGGGTCGTCTTCATCTCGGAGCCGGGCCGCGTGATCCATCCGTCGATCTTGACCGGGCCGAAACTGCCCGCGACCGGGGTCAGCTCTTTGGAAAAGGATGCACCGAACACCGCGGCGATCACGTCGGGATACGAGCCGGTCCCAAAGGTCTGGAACCGTTCTTTGCCGTTGTAGAGCAGAACAAACGAGATGTGCCGGTTCGAAAGGGCGATCCGCTCGACCATGTCGTACACATGGGACAACTCGGTTGGAACGGACTTCTGGAACTTGCGCCGGGCGGGGGTGTTGTAAAAAAGTGCCTCGATGATAATGCTCGTTCCTTCCGGCGCACCGACGGCCGCGTGCGAGATCAGATCGCCACCGTGGATCACCACGCGGGCCGCCTCGGGCAAGGAGGAGCCGCGTTCCTTTGTCGTGAAGGTCACCTTCGAGATCGCCGCGATGCTGGCGAGAGCCTCGCCGCGGAACCCGAGCGTGGTGATCCCGTCGAGATCCTCGGGCCGGGATATCTTGCTTGTCGCATGCTGGCGGAAGGCCAGAAGAGCGTCGTCGAAGTCCATCCCGATCCCGTCGTCCGTGACGGATATCCGAGTGATCCCGGTTTTGTCGGCAGAGATGCCGATCCGGATGATCCCGGCATCCGCGTCCACGGCGTTTTCGACGAGCTCTTTCACGACGGACGCGGCACGCTCGACCACTTCGCCGGCCGCGATATGACTGATCGTCTCTTCATCGAGGATTTTTACCCGGCTCATTTCTTCTCTAGCAGGGCTTTGAGTTCGGTGATGAACATAAGCGCCTGCATGGGGGTCATCATATTCGGATCGGCGTCACGGATCCGCTCCTCAACGGCAGATTGGGCCGGCTCGGCGTCCGTTAAAAGCATCTGCGTGTAGTATTTCGTCCCGCCGGAGGACGCGTCCTGCGTGAGGGCCTCTCTGAGGAGGTCAGAGGCACGGACCAGGACCTTTTTCGGGACACCGGCGATCTTGGCGACATGGATACCGTAGCTTCGATCCGTCGCGCCGGGGATGAGTTTTCGAAGGAACGTGATGTCGTGCTGATCCTCTTTCACGGCGAAGTGGTAGTTTCGGACACGCCGGAGTTCGGACTCCATCCCGATCAGCTGGTGGAAGTGGGTCGCAAACAGCGTGCGGGGACCGGCGCCTCCCTTGCCGTGCAGATATTCGAGTACGGCCCGTGCGATCGCATAGCCGTCGACGGTGCTCGTCCCTCTGCCGATCTCGTCCAGGAGGATGAGGCTTTGATCGGTGGCGTTGTTCAAAATATTTGCGAGTTCGAGCATCTCGACCATGAAGGTACTCTGTCCTCCGGCGAGGTCGTCGGAGGCTCCGACACGGGTAAAGACCCGGTCGACGATCCCGATCTGGGCAAAGGATGCCGGAACGAAGCAGCCGGTCTGGGCCATGATGCAGATGAGGGCGACACTTCGCATGTAGGTCGATTTACCAGCCATGTTGGCGCCGGTGAGGATCAGGATCTGCTGGCCGATCGAACTCATCTCAGTGTCGTTTGGGACATAGCCTCCCGGGACGGTGTTTTCGACGATCGGGTGGCGGCCGTCACGGATGAGGAGTTCCGTCCCGGGAACGAGTTCGGGCCGGACGTAGTTCCCGGAAAGCGAGAGGTCTGCAAACGCGGCGATCATGTCGATCGTGCCGATCGAGCGGGACGCCTGCTGGAGGGCCGGGACGAACTCGGCAAGATGCGTAACCAGCGATTCGAAGAGCGATGTCTCGAGAGCGAGAACGCGGTCGTCTGCCTGGGCCATTACCGCTTCGCGTTCGCGAAGGGCAGGAATCGTGAACCGCTCGCCGTTTGCGGTGGTCTGTTTACGTTCGTAGGTGTCGGGAACGAGATGGAGGTTTGCCTTCGTGATCTCGATGTAGTAGCCGAACACGTTGTTGTAGGCGATCTTGAGTGAACGGATCCCGGTGCGTTCACGTTCGGTCTGCTGGAGTTCGGCGATCCAGTCCCGGCCGTTCGTGACGATGTTTCTGATCGCATCGAGGTCGCTGCTGTATCCTGCCCTGATGATGCCACCGTTTTTGTAGACGAGAGGCGGTTCGTCGACGATCGCGGAAAGGATGAGGTCGGCGATGCCGGCAAAGGCCGGTATCTGCTCAAGTTCATCTTTAAGAAGGCCTTCGGCGCCGCAGAGTTCGGCGGTGAGTCCGGGGATGGCGTTCAGACTGGAGGCGAGTGCGAGAAGGTCACGGGGCGAGGCATTGCCGTAGGCAATCCGGCCGGCGATCCTCTCGATGTCGGTGAATCTGGAGAGGAGGGTCCGAACGCCCGAGAGGAGAACTGGCCTTTGGGTGAAAAACCCGACGGCATCGAGCCGGTAGTTGATCTTTTCCGGCGAAGTCAGCGGCCGGGTGATGGTGCTCCTTAGAACCCGGCTTCCCATGGGATTTTTTGTCCGGTTGAGAAAACCGAATAGCGTGGTATCGTTTCGGTCGCCGCGAAGAGGATTGAGGATCTCGAGATTTCGGAGCGTGATCGCGTCCAGGATCATCGCGTCGTTCGAATACTTCCGGGAGAATCCGTGGATGTGGGGGAGATCGGTCTTCTGGGTCTCCTTTGCATAGCGAAGGGCCGCGGCCGCGGCATTCGTGCACTCCACGGAGCTGATGTCGAATCCGTCAAGAGAGGAGACGCCGAATGCGGTGGTGAGTTCGTTGACGCCGTCAACGAAGAGACCGGAACGGCCGGGAGTGAGGACCCGGCAGGTGGAGGCGAGGTAGGCGATGAGATCTCTGGAGATGCCCTGCGGGACGAGGATCTCGAGGGGATTATATTGTTCTATTTCGGTGGCGAGGGCGGAGAATCCCGATTCGAAGGGGATCTCCCGGACAAAAAATTCGCCGGTGGTGATGTCGAGGAAGGCAAGGCCCATGACGGTTTTTTTCGCGTCGGGACAGAGGGCCATAAGATAGTGGGCGGTGGATCCGGGGATGACGTCGGCGTCGATCGCCGTTCCCGGAGTGACGACCCGGACGACGTCCCGCTTTACAACGCCTTTTGCGAGTTTCGGGTCCTCGATCTGTTCGCAGACGGCGACTTTGTATCCTTTGCGGATCATTCTGGGGAGGTAGAGGTCGACTGCGTGGTAGGGGATGCCGGCAAGGGGGATGGGGTTTCCGTCGGGGTCTTTGGAGCGGGAGGTCTGGACGATGTCGAGTTCCCGGGCACATATCTCGGCGTCTTCGAAGAAGGTCTCGTAAAAGTCGCCCATCCGCATGAAAAGGATACAGTCAGGGTATTTTTCTTTGAATGTTTTGACCTGTTCCATGGCGGGAGTGAGTTTTTTTGGAGAGACCATACTGATGATATGTTGTTTGTGAAAGGGTATGAGGGTTTGGAATGCGGGCCGACCAAAGGTCGGCCTTAGCGGAGCAAGTATCAACGTAAGTGAATACTTGCGACTGTGGGTTGAGTCAAAAGCTCGGCTTTAACGGAGCAAGTATCAACGTAAGTGAATACTTGCGACTGTGGGTTGAGCCATAAGACTGACCAAGTCTCGGGGATCGCAGTAACCTTGGAAAAAAGTTCCAAATCCCTTGCTATTTTCATAACTTTAATTGACTCAGAATCTATGAGAGAGAAAGTTGGACACAATCCTCTTAACATTATGAAAATCCAGATAAATCAATTTGAACTGCTGGAAAACGAATTCAAAAAAAATCCAGATGCATTTCAGAGTATTGTTTCATTATCCAAACACATGGGATACGATTATACACCCATTACAGGTGAATTAATGGATAAAAAACATGAGATAAATTCATTCATTAAATCATGTTCAAATAATTATGATTTAACTGAAAATGAAATTGATTACATTCTCAGTGAAATTACACAATGCCATGTAGAGACCACGAAAATCCAAGAGAGCATTAGACTGAAGTTAATTGACATGGATCAATGGCTGGCCAATCTCATAGAACAAACAAAGAACTTGGAAATGTGGATAATAGAAGAGGCCGATAAAACACAACTCGAAGAAGAAGAGAAAAAGATAGTCATAGAAGAAAAAATGAAAGAACTGAAGTTCCCAGATATGTCAGAAAAATCTCAGAACTTCTTTGTTCCTTTCACTCCAATACTGTATCTTCTCTTTGGTTCATATAATATTCTTACATATTTATCTATAATTATTACTGCTCACGAACAAAAATCACGGTATCCTGATGAAAAAAGTGGTTTTAACCCGATGACCTATTACACTAAAGACTCCCTATTAATCAAGCGTCTCCCTCAAATGCAAAAATACTCTGGGGTTGTTATTGAATGGATGGAGGAGATGTATCAATTATTAAATTCCTTTCATCAAAATCAAGATCAAAAAAAATGCTTAAATTAACTATATTTTAATTCACCCATCCTCTCGTTTAAATGCTTCTGAAAATCATGATAAGCTACCTCAATTTTTGTATTATTATTATAACATCCCTCTTGACGCTCAGTTCTTAGTGAAATAATCGCTGGATCATCACTATTTTCAGGAAGAACAATATAGGCTGAATCATAATTACTGCACTGATTCATACAAACGTCGGTGAATTTTTTGAGATCATCACTAATATTCTCTAATATGAAAGGAATATTTGCCTCTCTCAATACTTCAACAGTATGAATCTTCGCCAAAACATCATTACAACGGTCTTCGTGCCATTTATGACGTTCCGCAATATTCACCACAGAGGGACCTCCGAGAAGACCACGACCTGGGTGCAAACCACGCACAGCTACGTAACAATCTGCAACAATAGGTGATAGTGTTCTGTAAATAAGAAGCTCATTATCCATCAACGCATTTAGACGTTGATTAGTTTTGTTAACCTTGTTTTGTAATACATACAAAAATATAGTTACAATAATAGAGATCAGGGCCGTAATAAGAGAGATGAAAATACCCAATAATGCCAAAAAATTAGAGTCAACCCAATATGGATTAAATGAAATTACCAAAAGAGACACCCAGATCAATGTAATTATAAATAGAAATACCAATTTATTCTCTCCGAAATCATATCAAAATTATCAGGATTATCAATCATTACTTAATAATTTAGAATAATATTATGAAAATAAATACTCGTTAATCTGTTATATAGATATTTACCTAAGACAACCAAAAATATCATCTCCAGTTATGAATTCCCCCAACCCCCATACCCCACCTATACATTCTTATTCGATCAAACCCACATCAACAGTAATGAAACGCCGAACGTCAGTACCTGACGAATAGACATCCCCTAACGAAAAAGGAGGCGATGAAAACGACGATGGATATACAGCAGGCAATCATAGAACGTCATTCGGTACGAAGCTTTACCGATCAGCGAATCGAGGGTGAGATAAAATCCTCTCTGGAAGAGGCAATCGAAGAATGCAATCGGGAAAGCGGACTCAATATCCAGCTCTGTCTCGATGAACCCAATGCATTCGGCGGCATGCGGGCACACTACGGGAAGTTTGAAAACTGTAAAAACTACATCGCCCTTATAGGCAAGGCCGGGACCGATGAAATTTGCGGATATTACGGTGAAAAACTCGTGCTGAAAGCACAGCAACTCGGGCTCAACACCTGCTGGGTCGCGATGACCTACAACAAATCAAAAGCACCCTGTATCCTGAACAAAGGCGAAAAGATCCAGATCGTCATTGCGCTTGGCCACGGCAAAACAGCGGGAAGACCGCATAAATCAAAGGACATGATGCAGCTCTCCAGAGTCGAAGGCGAGATGGCGGACTGGTTCAAACGAGGTATGGAGGCCGCAATGCTCGCCCCGACAGCGGTGAACCAGCAGAAGTTCATCATAACGCAAAACGGAAACACCGTCTCGGCAAAACCGCTTGCCGCATTCTTTTCCAAATTCGATATCGGGATCGTCAAATATCATTTCGAGATCGGAGCAGGAAAAGAAAATTTCAGCTGGAAAGAAGATTAGAGAATTATTGAAAAAATGAGATTGGGATTATATAGTATTTTTTGAGTTTTATAAAAGGGACACCAGATCGCGGAGCACGGCCTCCGGATCCTTTGCCTTCACGACGCTTGACGCCAGCAGAACACCGTCGGCTCCAAGATCGACCGCCGTTTTTACGCACTCGCCCGACTGGATGCCTGCACCGCAGAGGACCTTGACGTCCGGGCTGATCTTTTTTACGGCAGAAACCGAGTTTCTGATGATATCAGGATCCGCTTTTGCGACCGAGATGCCCGAGCCGATAAGTTCCGGCGGCTCTATGGCCACATACGTCGGGGAAAACGCCACGGTTGCTGCCGAGACACCCACATTGTTCGTGCATACGACCGACTCGAGATGATTGAACTTCGCCGCTTCGACGCAGGCCTCGATCTCTGCAATCGTCAGTCTCCTTTCCGAGTGGTTGATCAGCGACCCGACACAGCCGGCCGCCCGCACGGTGAATGCGGGGATCCGGCCGGTGAAAGCTCCTTCCACCGCATCGATGTGCTGGGCGTACACCGGGATCTCGTAATGCTTGCAGAACGGGTGAAGCTCAACAAACTGCGGAGCGATACCGATCGTCACGCCCGACTCCTGCATAACGAGTTCCGCGGCCGAAGCTATTTGTCCTGCCGGATTGCCCGAACCTTCGCGGTATGATTTGAAGTTCACCAGGATAAGCGGGGACGACATTACTTCCTCTTCACCTGAAGAACATTGCCGAGCGTGGTGGAAGCGACGCCGCCTGCCTTAAGCTTGTCGTCGTCATCGGACACATCCAGAAGAACGATCCCAAGTTCCTTTTCGAGCTTCTTGCGTTCCGCTTCTGTTGGGGCACGGTCGCCGCGTTCGAACTTCTTGATGTCGCCTTCCTGCATTTTTAAAATGAAGGCAAGATCCTTCTGGGAGAAGCCTTTGGCATGACGGGCCGCTGCGATCCGCTGGGGGTAATCCTCCACGATATCGCCTTCGATGAAATCGAACATATCCCGCTTGCGGTTTGCCTGCTGGCTTGCCTGGGAAGGGGCCTTGGTCGTGATCACCGGGCGGCCGAACGACTGGACCGGAGCACGCGGTGCCTGGACCTCGGTCCCGAGCTTAGCGCACTTGTCACAGACTCTCATCGGCTTTGCTCCCTCGATCTGCACCAGTTTGCCTTTCTTACTCAGTGTTACCCCGCATAACTCACAATATTCTGTCTGCATGATATACTCGCTCATCTATATTTTCCCTCGCATACATTAACCCTTTTCCTATCCGGCAATACTCTCTGTCGGTGAATGGCCGAAAATGAGGGGAAAACTGCGGGAAAAATCCGCGGCACCCAAAATGTATCCTTTCGAAAAATACTTTACTGTCTTCATCAGATATACCTCCTATAGGGGTATTATTATGACTGAATCTGGGCAGGATGACAATCAGGACGTGATCGCGCCGATCATCTCCGTAGAACCGGTTATTTCGTCGGATGAGCTTGCACAGCTCAGAAAAACCAACATTGCCCTGGAAAGCCGCAACTACGAGCTGCGGGAAACGGTCAGACAGCTCAGACTGCAGTCTGCGGCAACGGAGTCTGAGAGGGATCAGTACAAACGCGAGACGAAAAAACTCAAGGGCGAACTGGAACATTACCGCACCCCGCCTCTCGTGATCGGGACGATCGAGGCACTCGCATCGGGTGGCCGCGTGATCGTCAGAAGCACGACGGGACCGCAGTTCCTCTCGAAAGTGGGCGAGGGCGTCGAGGCGGCGGATATAATTCCCGGAAGACAGTGTGCTCTCCATCCGCAGTCGTTTGTGCTTGTAGAGGTCCTGCCGAACAAATACGATACCGTGATCTCCGGCATGGAGGTCGAAACGGCGCCGAACGTCAGCTACGCCGATATCGGCGGACTCGAACACCAGAAGACCCTCTTACGCGAAGCAGTGGAACTGCCGCTTCTTAAACCCGACCTGTTCGCAAAAGTGGGTATCGAGCCGCCGAAAGGCGTGCTTCTCGTCGGCCCGCCCGGAACCGGCAAAACACTGCTCGCAAAGGCAGTATCCCATGAGACGAACGCCGCCTTCATCCGGGTCGTCGGATCAGAACTCGTGCAGAAGTATATCGGTGAGGGGGCACGGCTGGTTCGGGAACTCTTCGCTCTCGCACGGGACAAGGCACCGGCGATCATTTTCATCGACGAGATCGACGCGATTGGGTCGTCAAGAAGCAACGATGCCTACTCGGCAGGCGACCACGAAGTGAACCGGACCCTGATGCAGCTTTTGTCCGAGCTGGACGGATTCAATACGCGGGGGAACGTGAAGATCATCGCGGCCACGAACAGGATGGATATCCTTGATCAGGCACTCTTACGACCCGGAAGGTTCGACCGGATCATCGAGTTCCCGCTCCCGACCGAAGAGGGACGGGCGATGATCCTTGCGATCCACACGAAAAAGATGCATCTTGCAAAGAGCGTTTCGCTCGAAAAGATCGCGGCCGAAACCCCGAACATGAACGGATCGGAGTTAATGGCGATCTGTGTCGAGGCCGGTATGAACGCCGTCCGGACCGGCAGGACGAGGGTCAGCGGAGAGGACTTCACGAAAGTGATCGACGCGGTCAGAAAGGGACGAACTGAGAAGATCATGCCCCTCCCGGACGGGATGTATTCATAATTTCATCATCTTTTTTTATACAGTTGGCTGATTGTAAGCTTTCGAGATATTTCTGTCGAGTCGTAGATGTTTTTCGATGCTGACCTTTTTGGTTGTACTTCGGTTTCGTTTATGGTGTGATTTTGGGCTTATCACTCATCACACGAAACTCACGGAAATAACCACAAATACACGAAAAGGGGGATTGGGGTGGATAAGAGAGAGGGGTATTCTACCCCCTGATAATGGGGTGCGGGGACGCGACTCCGGCGTGGAGCGGCCCGCGGTGGAGATATCTTAATTATCGGTTTCAACGCAATCATGGCAGACTTATTACATCGCCAAAGCAAACACAAATTAATGATTCATATTATCCCTAAACCGACCGATACTCCAACCGACAACTCCACCGGCATGGTCCAGGAAGAGCTGAGAAGACGCGGCGTCCCGTTCGTCAACCTCGACCTTGCGGCCGTCGATCCGTTCGATCTCCCGGTGTTTGGAGAGACGATCTGGGCATGCGGGATAAAACAGGACGGCGTCCAGTTCGAACTTCTCAAAGCCCTCGAACTGGAAAACCACGTGATCAACTCTCCCGAGGCGATCGCGATTTGCGCAAGCAAAGTGACGACCACCGCAAAGATCCTCCAGTCGGGAGCGCCGAGTCCGGCCACCTGCTTTACGAACAGTAAGGCAAAGGTCCAGAAGTTCGTCGATGAACACGGGGGGAAAGCCGTGTATAAACCGGTCTACGGTTTCGACGGGAACGGTATCTATCTCTTCCACTCCGCCGACGAGATCAAAGAAGAACCGCCATACTACGTGCAGGAATACGTCAAAAACGACCGGGACTACCGGATCTTCGTCATCGATTATGAGGCAGTAGGAGCAATCAAACGAGAATCCCCGCACCTTACCCACAATATCCATCAGGGTGGATGCGGTCAGGCCGTCGAGATCCCGAAAGACATGGCAGAAGCAGCAGAAGGAGCGGCCCGGGCGGTCGGGATCGACTACTGCGGGGTCGATCTTCTGCCTCTCGAAGACGGCGGCTACACCGTTCTCGAAGTAAACGGCACCCCGAACTGGCACTGCATGACTGCACCGATCCCCAAACTTCTTGCCGATTATCTGATCCGCCAGGACAAAGAAGGCAGGAAATAATTAAATAATTCCCAACTCTATTTCTCATATGAACAAATCTCTTCTCACTCCCCTTATTATTGGGATCATTTTCCTCTGTATCATCACCGCAGGATGTGTGACCACATCTTTTGTGACCGGCTCGGAGACGCCGGACGTGGGCACGAATGCGCTGGACCCGATCTTTGGAACATGGACAGGACAGACCACCAACGCCGGAAACGCCGAGTACTACACGATGGTCTTCAACGAAGACGGCACCGGAAAAGTCACCGTGAAAAGCATGGGAACCGAACTGCCGTCCAACTTCACCTGGACCAAGTCGAGCAACTTAAACTACAATCTGTTCTTTACCGTCGCTGCATCCGGATTCTCCCAGCAGAACAAACTCGTTATGAACAGCAATGAGCAGAGCTACACGGTGATCGGTATCGAGTTCGTCAAGAACTAAAAAAGATTAAAGAGAGGGCGGGTTATGGGGGGATCCCCGCCTGTTTTTATTTTACTGTTCCTTTTCGGATTCCATTTCCTTGAGCGTGCGGTCGGCAAGCTCTTTCATGCGGGTTGGGATGCCGCGTGAGGAAATGGTCTCGATCTCTTTCATTGCCGAGGCGATCTCGGAGCCGAGAATGAAGATCGCATATTTGTGTTCGAGCTTACTCCGGTTGACCATGTCCGGCGTAATTTTCAGTGCATTGTATTGGGGGAACTTCAGATCCGGGTTAATTGACTCATAATATACTTTGATGTCAAAAAATATCTGATGAAGCTCAAGTAGTTCTTCCTTGTGCATGATGCCAAATAGATAAGGGGTGAAATGTCTTAATAATTTGCGTGAGCGAAAAATCCGGCCGGAAAAAGTCTATCTTATTTACCGCCAAACTATACCCATATATCGTCAGGAGAGTCTCAGTTGAAGTCAATATATGTGATAGGCCACCGGCATCCGGATACTGACAGTATATGCAGTGCGATCGGATATGCGGCATTTCTGAACTGGGACGGGAAGGATACGTATATCGCGGCACGCTGCGGCGACCTGAACGCCGAGTCGAAGTACGCTCTCGCGAAGTTCGATCTGGAAGGTCCGGCCCTTGTCTTAAGCGTCGAGCCGTCGGTGGCGGATATTCCATTCACGCACCCGGAGAGCGCGAATGCGGAAACGCCGACGATCGACGTGATCGAGCTGATGGACAAGAACGATCTGCGGAATCTGCCGATCACGGATCCGAACGGGAACCTGATCGGTCTCGTGAGCGAGCATGGTCTTGCAAGAGCCTATGTCTCGAATACGAAGATGGAGACGCTCGCCGTTTCGCCGGTAAGTGTGGATACGCTCGCACGGATCCTGTACGGAACGGTGCGGGTGAAAAATCATACCGTTCTTGAAGGAGCTGTATATATTTCGATCGACGCCCTGCACGTGATCCTCTCCCGCATAACAAAAAAGGATATCGCGATCGTCGGAGACGACGAGCCGACCCAGCTCGCATTGGTCTCGGCCGGGATCGCAGCCCTGATCATCGCGGATTCGGCGCCGGTCGGGCAGAGGCTTCTTGCTTCCGCCTCGGAGAAGGGCGTGACGGTGATCTCGACCGAGGTCGACGCATTTGGTGTCGCAAAAATGATCCACTTGACGCTCCCTGCCGAGACGATCATGACGAAGGATGTGCCGACGGTCCGCATCGCTGACACGATGGAATACGTGAAGCAGATCGTATCGAACTCGAAGTATCGGACGGCCTGTGTGGTGGACGAGAATAACAAACTTCTCGGGACGATCTCGCGGAACTCGCTGATGGAGGACGTGGCAAAGTCGGTGATCCTGGTCGATCACAACGAATACAACCAGGCGGTCGAGGGGATCGAGACGGCAGACATCATCGAGATCATCGACCACCACCGGCTTGGGGCGATGGCGACCCTTCGCCCGATCCGGTTCGATATGGAGCCGGTCGGTTCGACCTCGACGATAGTGACCAGACGGTTCATGGAAGCGGGGATCACGCCGGACAAGAACGTCGCGGGGATCCTGCTTTCGGGAATCCTTTCGGATACGCTCGGCCTGAAGATGTCAACGACGACAAAGCAGGACGAGGACGCGGTCCGCTTCCTCTCGGAGATCGCCGGGGTGGATCCGGCCTCCTACGCGAACGAACTGATCACGGAAGGAATGTCGCTTTCGGGCGTTTCGCAGGACGAGCTTCTGGAAAGGGACACAAAGGAGTATAATCTCTCCGGCAAACGGGTGATCATTTCGCAGGTCCTTGTCCCGTCGTATGCATATGCGAAGACGAATGCCGACGCGATCTTTGCGGCGCTGGATGCGAAACTCCGGCAGCCGCATGCCCCGGACATCTATATCGCATTATATACCAGTGTCTCGGAGATGGGATCAGACATGTTCACGGCGGCCGACGAATCGACGATGCTTGCGATGAACTGGAGCAAGACCCCCATGCATCTGCCGGGGGTCGTTTCGAGGAAAAAGGATTTTGTGCCGCATTTCGGACGGATGCTGGACTCCGTTTTCTAACTTTTTTTTGTCTGAATATAGATAGTCTATTATACCGAACACAGACATAATGGTAGAATTATGTCACGCATTTTGGCAGTAGTACTTGTACTATTCACCGTGCTGCTGGTGTTTTCCAGCGGTTGTGTGAGTCAAACGGAATCATTGAACACAACGGAGCGTACCGTTGTCCAGGTCGATCCAGGAGCAAACCAGACGATTACGCCGGCAAATCTCAGTATTTACCATTACAACGGGTTCGGCGAATGGACCTACGGGGACGGCGTGCCGCTCACCGTACGGGACGATCTCGCAGGCGGGATGAACGCTTCGGGTGAGGGAACGGAGCTTCTTTCGTTTGCTACGATCTCGGATATCCACATCACGGATGAGGAGTCGCCGCTTCAGGTGATCGCTCTGGGCTATCTCAGACCTTTCCCTTCGGCATACTCCCCGGTCTCGATGTATTCGACCCAGGTTCTGAATGCCGCAGTGAAGACGATCAACAATATCAATAAAGAGAATCAGCTGGACCTTGTTCTCTCGCTTGGCGATGCGGCGAACAATGATCAGTATAACGAACTACGCTGGTATATCGACGTTCTCGACGGAAAGACGATCACTCCGGTTTCGGGAGGAACTGCCGGGAAGGAGAATATCGATTACCAGAAGACGTTTACGGCGGAAGGCCTGGATATGCCCTGGTATCAGACGATCGGCAATCACGATGAGTTCTTTACCGGCGTGTTTGCGATGGATGAGAACCTCAGCAGTGTCCTCATCGGTGATACGGTCGCGAATCTGCGGCTCGATGTGACGGTGACCGGAGACACGTCGCTTACCGGCTATTATTTGGGTGTCTTTAACGGGTCGGACCCGAACGGAACGATCATCGACATGGGCAGTGTTTCCAGCTTTGCGTCGGCCCCGACCGTGATCGCGGATGCAAACCGCCACGCGATCTCGGATGACGGTGTCAGAATCGGGTTCATGCAGGAGTTTTTGAACTCGAGTTCGCTTCCGTACGGTCACGGCTATACGGAAGAGATGATCACGAATGATTTCGCGTGCTATTCGTTCGACCCGATGGAGGGCGTTCGGATCATCATGCTGGATGATACGACGGAGAACGGCTCAACGATCGGCGATATCTGGGCACACGGCCGCGGTTCGCTTGACGAGGAGCGGTTTGCCTGGCTTAAGGCCGAACTGCAGAAGGGACGGGAGGACGGCGTTTTGATGATCATCGGAGCACACATCCCGATCGCGACGATGGAGGAAGGAGCACCTTCCGGCTGGAGTCTGAAATCGGAAGTGTCCCAGACGGAACTGATCACGGAGCTGCAGAAGTATCCGAATCTGCTGATGTGGGTCTCGGGACATAACCATATGAATACGATCCTGCCGATCGCATCCCCCGACCCGGCACATCCGGAGTACGGGTTCTGGGTCGTGGAGACGGCTTCGCTGAGGGATTTCCCGCAGGAGTTCAGGACGTTCGAGATCACGCGGTATTCCGATGAGCTTGTGGGTATCAAGACGGTGTGCGTGGATGTCGATGTGGAAGGAGACCCGCTCGCGGAGAAGTCCAGGTCGTATTCTATCGCGGTGGCACAGATGAGCGGGAAAACCGATGTCGGGATCGAGAATGCGGAGCTTCTCGTCCGGGTTAAGTGAACAGTCGGCTGAATCAATTCATACTTTTTTTCGATTTTTATTTGAAGTCGGGAAATATCTCGAGAGATGAAAAAAGGGCATGCTCTTTTCATTCTCTTTCACAGATTTCATGTATGGCCGGGTGCGGACACATGAAATTATTTTACCGCGAATCTCCGCGAATTCTCGCGAATCGCATTTTTCTTGCGTCGTCGTGCTCTGCTCCGGCTGATCGCCTACGCACGAATCACACGCCGTCTGGAAAAATGCTAAGGAAAAACCGGCGTGCCGGTTTTTCTTATAGGAAACATGTCTCTCTTTTTCTGATTTGGGGGGGCGGGAGGGCGACTCCGGCGTGGAGCCCGACGCGGCGGAGAATCCTATATTTCAATTGATTGAAAATAGACTAAGCATTCGTGCTATACAAAAAGGTTGTTGACTTTGTTCAAAAACAAAGGATACATAACTATCAGGATTTTTTATCCAAATTATCATCACACGTATTTTCACGCGAAACGGGTTTTGGAGCATGGGTAATAATTGTATGATTTGGCGTAATGAAATTTAATGTTCCATTGTATTGGTGAGATTGAACATACCGATTGTCACCAAGATCCATAAATTCAAGTTGAAACTGAATATCAATTGGTTGAATCTCTTCCGTTAATATTGTTAAGAGAGATATGGAATCACCCTTTGCAATGGCTTTTCCTGAAAATATTTTTTGTCCATTCATCGTTAAACTGCAATCATGAGCAGAGTTATTGCCAATATTTTTCAAATTAAATTTATAGGGAAATTCACCCCATGAGGATAAAATAACTCCCATAACATTAAATGAAAATGGGCCATAAATTGTAGGATCTGTGTTTTTCTTTAGAGATATCCCAATATCTGCTGATGGAGTCTCTTTCGAATGCACAACTATCGATTCAAGAGTGATAAAGGGCTTCAGCGAATCTATTCTTTCAGAACGTATATTCTTACGATTTTCTTCCTGAATATCTCGAGTCTGGGCATAGGAAATTAAAATAGCACAAAATGCAGCCACACCGCTGATGGAACTCCCAAAATATAGTATCATTGTCGTCTTTGTTACACCAAAGTAACATTCGGGCAATACCTGTGCTAAGATTAACATGAGTAATATTACTAATACCAATAATAACCCAATTGTTTTAAATATGACACTTAATTCAAGTTTTACAACTTTATTTTGCTCAGAATTATCCATCTTACTATGACATAATTTATTGAACATCTTAATCACTCCAGTAACCTCCAGCCTACTCCCTCACTCATCTGAAAATTATCAACCCACAAAAATCCGTGAAAATAATATTATCTACTTCGACTGACAGGTCTGAACTTTGATGTCCTTTCGAAAACATACAAAAGCATTCTTTTGCATGATGATAAAGATGGTGTTATACCCAAATATTTGGAATCAACTACATGAAACAGATTTAATTTACGTGATGAGACAAATTATCAATATATTTTCCGCCCTAAAATACCAAAAATACCTTTAATACCCTACAGCACAAAAACACAACGTACAATGGAACCACTTCCAATCAATAATATATCTATCAAAGGCTGGAAATCCATCAAAAGTGTTCAGGTTACCTTAGGTAAAATCAACATTCTCTTAGGGGCAAACGGATCCGGAAAAAGCAGTTTCCTCTCTGCCTTCGGGCTTTTTGATGCCGCATCCGAAAACCGCAAACACCTTCAGAATTATATCGAAAAAAATGGAGGGGCAAATCAAAACTTCCACTATGGAACAAAAACCACAGATAAAGTAATAATCGATATCAAAATCGAAAATCAATACCAGTTTAACTATGTCCTGATGGCGGGAAAGGATGACAACATTATAGTAAAAAACAACCCTGATCTCAAATTATTCCCTGAAAGAAATAACATTGTCCGCTCTGAAGTTGCTGAATACGAACATCTATCCGATCTCAAAGAAAAACTCAATCAACTCCAAACCCACTTAATAATCTACCACTTTCAGGACACGGGAGATACATCCCCATTAAAGCGGGTCTCCGGCATATTCCAGACCAGATATCTCCATCCCGACGGAGACAATCTCGCGGCATTCCTCTGCGAAATCAAAAATAACTATCCCAAAAACTACGACAGCATCATCACTGCAATCCAATTTGCCTTCCCTGACTTCAAAGACTTTATTTTCCAGAAAACGGGAGAAACTGTCAGACTCCTCTGGAACGACAATAATGTAGAACACTATGACTTCCCCCTTTCCGCCTTCTCCGTTGGGACGTTGAGATTCATTGCTCTCTCCACCCTCCTCTTACAGCCCAACCCCCCTACATTCAACTTCACGAATTTGAAGCCCTTCTTTGAAGCCCTTCTTTTCTCCAGCATTGATACCATAAACAATACCCTCCAAAACGCTACACCATCAACATTGAGCAAACTAAAAACTGTTCTTCATACATTTGGCGAACCTGAAAACATAGACACACATAAAGGTCCATCAGTTCATCTTAAGGAAATTTACGAGAATCAATACCAGAAAATCTATCATGGAATTCCTATTGCAGAGAATATTGGACTCAAGGTAATACGAGAAAAATGTCCTCATTTTGACAGTTGGCTAAAAAAGCTCGAAGAATACGCTCGTTCTCCTCGCTGAACTGTATCCAGTCATTCCAAAAATAATGTGATGTACATCACATAATTTTCACGAATTATGTGATGAAACTCACACAATTTTATTTATGGCTGAATATACCGTCCAACCTGCCCGTCCGTAAGGCAAAGCCTTGTTCGCAAATCAAAGCCCATCCCGCCCTCGCAAATCAAAGATTTGCTCGCCTGAGGTCGTCTGCTTTCAGCATCCGACCCGGCACCAAAAAAACCTGCCAAAACAGATCAATTAATTATCGACTCCGTATCATATACCTGTATCATGCCGACAATATCACTCAAGGTCGACAGTGCCTACCCCGAAGATCAGGGAAGCGGGAAGGCACGTCTTGACCCGGCCTCCATGCAGGCGCTCGATGTTACGCCGGGCGATATCGTTAGGATCACCGGAAAATCGGTCACCGTTGCCAAAGTCTGGCGCTCCTTTGAAACCGACTGGGGCCAGGACAAGATCCGGATCGATAAATATACCCGGGTCAATGCCGGCGTCAATCCCGGAGACCGGGTAAGCGTTGAAAAGATCGAAGAACAGATCCCCGCATCATCCGTCACCCTCATCCCCCCGACCGAGATCTCCCCCGTATTCCCTGACGAAGACGACGAATACCTCCTCTCCTTAATCAACTTCCCCGTCTCGCTTGGCGATATCATCCCGGTGAAGACCTACCACCCGGGGCCGCCCGTCGAACTCAAAGTATCGAAGATCGAGCCGGAAAACGCCAGTATTCTGACGAAAACCACCGAACTCATCCTCGAAGAGGAAGAGGGATTCGCCTGCACCCAGTCGATAACCTACGAAGACATCGGCGGGCTGAAAGGCGAACTGCGCCGGGTCCGCGAAATGATCGAACTGCCGCTCCGCCATCCCGAACTCTTCGAGACGCTCGGGATCGAGCCTCCAAAGGGCGTTCTCCTCTACGGACCGCCCGGAACCGGCAAGACCCTCATTGCCAAGGCCGTGGCAAATGAAAGCGGGGCACACTTCATCTCCATCGCAGGCCCCGAGATCATCTCCAAATACTACGGAGAGTCCGAGCAGAAACTGCGCGAGATCTTCGAAGAAGCCGAAGAGAACGCCCCGTCGATCATCTTCATCGACGAACTCGACTCCATCGCCCCGAAGCGTGAAGACGTGAACGGCGAGGTCGAACGCCGCGTCGTTGCCCAGCTTCTGACCATGCTCGACGGCATTTCGGAAAGGGGTCAGGTCATCGTGATCGGCGCGACCAACCGGCCGGACGCCGTGGATCCTGCGCTCCGCAGACCCGGACGGTTCGACCGGGAGATCGAGATCGGCGTTCCAAGCGACGCGGACCGGATGGAGATCCTGCAGATCCACACCAAAAACATGCCGTTTGAAGGCATGGCGAAACTCAAATCCATGCGTAAGGACGACACGGACGAAAAAGCGCTCGAACGCGAACTGGCGCTCTACGAACAGTCCCGCGACAAACTTCTCGCAACGCTTGCCGCCCTTTCCAAAGGATTCGTCGGCGCCGATCTGGCCGCCCTTGCACGAGAAGCGGCGATCCGTGCCCTTCGCCGGCAGATCGATGTCGCCAACCTCGAGACGGAAAAGATTTCGGACGAGATCCTTGGAAAACTCGAGGTCACGACGGCCGATTTCCTCGCCGCGTCACGCGAGGTATCGCCGTCAGCGATGCGGGAGATCGCTCTTGAAACTGCCGACATCTCCTGGTCGGACATCGGCGGATGCCGTGAAGCGATCCGGGACGTGCGTGAGTCGATCGAGTATCCGCTCACGAAAAAGGATTCGTTCGAGCGGCTCGGGATCAAACCGCCCAAAGGCGTTCTGCTCTTCGGGCCTCCCGGAACCGGCAAGACGCTGATCGCCAAGGCCATAGCGCATGAAAGCGGGGCGAACTTCATCGCGATCAAAGGCCCCGAAATGCTGTCCAAATGGGTGGGCGAGTCCGAAAAGGCCGTCCGGGACATCTTCAAAAAGGCCCGGCAGGTCGCTCCGTCGATCATCTTCTTCGACGAACTCGACTCGCTGACGCCGGTACGGGGAGGCGGGGACGGGAACCGGGCGACGGAGAACGTGCTGAACCAGATCCTAACCGAAATGGACGGGATCGAGGAGCTCAACGACGTGGCGATCCTGGCGGCGTCCAATAGACCCGACATCATCGACCCGGCGCTTCTGAGAAGCGGACGCTTCGACCGGCTCGTCTATATCGCTGAACCGAGCGAAGCGGACAGAGCCGACATACTTTCGGTCCATCTGCGAAACATGCCGATCGAAGGATCGGTCTTCGAAGATACGGTGGCCGCCCTTTCGGGAATCGACGACCCCTCACTTCAAGCGGTCTGTGCAAAATTCGCCGGAAAGAGCGTGACCGCCAAACAGCTGACGGCGGCCGCAAAGAAGTACGAGAAGGGCCCTTCCCTCTCACTGCGGGATGAAAAACAGCGGATCGGTGCGGCTCTCCTAGCTCAGGGGGCCGTGCTGAAGGACCCGGTAAAAACGGATCTGATCGAAAGCCTTGCAAAAGAAACGGCAGGATATGTCGGGTCGGATCTGGAGGGACTCTGCCGCGAAGCCGCAATGCAGGCCCTTCGCCGCGGAGCGTCCGCCGTTTCGGAGGCAGACTTTGCCGAAGCAAAGAAACGGATCAACCCGACCATGAGTGATAGGGTGCGGGAGTATTACCAGGCCATCTCCCAGAAGTTCAAGGGCGGCCTCCCGAAAGAAGTGCAGGATCTCGTCGCCTATCAGTGATTCAGATCCGGTAACGCAGCAGAGCGGCGATCCCACCGAGACCAACGAGCCGGGTTCCCGGTTCGAACTCGGTCGAGAGGACAACGACGGTCGCACCGAGCCTTTCGCCCCCCTCGATCATTTTTTCGATACTTGAGTTTTTTACAAACGAGTCGGCGACGAGGATCGTCTCGGCGGCTCCGTAATCGATCGCCTGGCGAACCTCGTTTTTCCCGTAGGCGACGGCCCCGTTCTGCCCGACTCTCAGAAACACCTCGTCCATGAACGAGACCTCTTTTGCGAGCTGGAGATCCTCGGCGACCCTGGATAAGACGCCGTTTCCAATAGCCTCCTGGACCGCCCCGTAGCCGCACCGCCGTGTATCGGCGATGAGCATTCGTTCGGCGATCTCCTGCGCCTTGGTTTTTGCGAACTTGACGAAGTCCTCTTTCACGAATCCGGGGCCGGCGACCACGATCGAGCCGGTGACTTTCTCAAGAAACGACAGCAGTTCGGCAAAAAGCGCCTGCCTTGAGTCGAGCTCGGCGGTTTTTCCGCTGCCGACCGTGAGGGTCGTAATCCGCTCGGGTCCGTACTGCCTGACCCGGTAGAGTTCGGCTTCCCCGTCCTCGATCGCCACGATGTGGACCACGCCGTGGACCGAGGAGGAGACCGCACGTTCCAGACGGGCAAGGTCGATCTGCCGCCACTGCCGGACCACGCTTATCTCGTAGCCGGCCTCGATATTGAGCGTGTGATGCTGGCCCATGTCCGGCCCGTAACTGATGATGCCGAAGACCCGAAGTCTTGACGATTCCGGGACGAACTCCACCTTCTCGCACTTCACGCCGATCTTGACCGGACGCTTCTCGAGTTTCTCCGAACGCAGTTTGTCGTTTGGTCCGTCCACGGTCCGAAGCGTGACGGCATACACGGTGTTTCCGGGCGTTATCAGATGCGAAAGATGCCAGAGATCGTCGATCGACTCCGGCATGAGTTTATACTCGCCGAATCCGTCTTTTTTCAGCGGTTCGGGCATCTCCGCCTTCATTCGCGGTCAGCTCCCTGGGCCGGCTCCTTGAGATCGGATCCGCCCGGCGGCACGAACGCGGCCACGCCCTCTGTATTCAGGATCGCCTTGAGCGCTTTCTGCTCGCTTTCGGGCACCGCCTCTTTGAGTTTTCGAAGCACCTTCTTTGCCACATCGTTCCCTTCAAACGTTCCGGGAACGAGGCGCACCGAGTGAGAGGTCAGCGGCTCGATCGCGGAAGGCGTTCCGCCGATGACGGCAAGGACCGGTTCGGTCCTGACCCCGATCGCGATCTCGAGCGGAACGTCTTTGTAGATCTTTCTCTCGCCTCGAATGACGAACGAACCATGCGCCACATACTCTCCCGATTCGGGCGTTTTGCTCACTTGGCTTGGGGAGGCCGCGATCACATCGACGGATGCCCCGCCTCCGGCCCAGGCCCGCGAGTAGGACGCCGCAAACTGGACCGCCTGATCCATGCGTTCGGTTGCGCCTTTGACGATCACCGCGGACGCTCCGAAGACGTCGGCGTGGAGGAAGGTGTCTTTGCCTTCCATATACTTCTTGACGAGTTCTTCGTTCTGGTCGGCATTTCGGCCGCCGATCACGAGAACGCCGTCGGACGTCTCCATCCACCGGAAACGGTGATACCATTTCGGCTTCAGCCGCCCGGGTCCGGCCGCCTTCTTCTTTTCGGCATGCACGATGCCGGCCTCCATCGCCCGAAGTGCTCCCGCCTTCTTCGCCCGGAACTTTTTCACGACGGCGAAGTATCTGCCGACGTTTGCTTCCAGACTCTCGTGCACGAAGATCGTGACCTTGTGCTTTTCCTGCAGGTCGATAACGACCGACGCATTCTTCGGATCCACCGAGATGATCCGTTTTGCGGCGGGAAGGTCGCTCTTTTTGATCACGGCCGCGATATCCTGCCAGGAAAGTTTCTGACTTGCGGCCGCAAGAACGTCGATCGTCTCCTGGACCTCGCCGTAATGCGAGTAGATGATCTCCGAGATCTCCGTTGCCTCGGCGATCTTTTTGTCGAAGTTGACGACCGTAGCTTCCTGCTGTTTTCTAATCCGCTCCTCTTTGGAGAGTTTGATCTTCTGCTCGATGACCTTCTCGGCAAACGGTTTTGGATAGAACGCTTCGAGTGCCTGCGAGAAGGTGGCGAAGTGTTCTTTCGGCTCACGGACAAGTGAGGGGAACGGGAACGCCCCTTTCGCGTCGATCACCGGATCGCGTCCTTCGGTCAGCCGGGCGATCCATGACTTCATCGCTTCATAGACCGGGAGAAGCTGGGCATCGGTCGCGAATTTACAGGGCATCGACTTCGAGACGCCGGAGAGATGGCAGATCTCTTCAGAGGGGATGCCGCCAAGCTGGAGTTTTGTTGCGAGAGCCCGCACGATATCGTTCTCGTCGGCGGTGATCTTCTCCTTGAACTCCTCGAACGTCAGCCTCTCGGGCCAGACGGCCTCGATAGAATACTCTGCGCCGCCGACGATCTCACGGTCCCTGAACCGCCGCTGGGCAAGGGCATTGATGATCGTGAACTTCTCGTCGGTTAAGATCAGATTTCCTTCATCGAAGAGTTCGATGATCAGCTTATACTCCGACGGCCCTTTGCCGATCGTGATGATGATGACCCGCTCGATCGCCTTCTGCTCGATATTGAGGACCTTGCCCCCCTCGATGTATTTTCGAAGATACATCGAGAATCCGGACGGGTTTTTCGGCGCCGGCGGCAGTTCGGAGACGAGATGCGCCCGAATGCCCCTCACCACATACAGAAGATGGCGTGCCTTCTCCTCGCCGTTTAAGCGGAACCCAAACGAAGTATTGTCGTACTGATATATTTTCCCGATCCAGAGCGGCAAAAGCGCGGCAAGCTCCGCTGTCATCGCTTTTACGTCCGCTCCGCTCATCCCTTGTATCGTCGCCATTCTTTGCTAACATACATAGGATGTACAGAACTATAAACCGACCCTGCATTTTTGCGCCCGGACGGCGGGTTTTTGGATCCGGCAGGTCTTCCCTTTCAAAAAAGACCGGTCAGGCGCGCTGCATCAATGGCGGGACATAACAGATAACATAGATAAGACCTGAATAATAATATAATCAGACTGAAAAATCGCGGAGATATCATATGCAGGTAGCCTATATCAAAAAAGAAAAATGCAACACGGCGATGTGTAACCGCTGCGTGAAGTTTTGCCCGGCGTCACGCAAAAACCAGCCGGTCATTTTCATCGGACGCAATAAGAAAGCGACGGTCGTAGAAGAGTTGTGCAACGGCTGCGGGAAATGCGTGAAGATCTGCCCCGAGAAAGCTATCGAGATGGTGACCCGGCCGGACAGAAAACCGCTCGACGCCGAGATCGATGAGAAGATCGAGGAGATCGAAGCACAGACCGAGGCAAAGAACGAGGAAGTCAGCAAACATACCGCTCCGCCAAAGAAAAAGGAGACCCCCGAAGAGAAGGTCACCCGGAAAAAGGCCCAGCACTCCGAGCGGATCGTCCGTACCGCGATCGCCTGCGGTCTTGGTATGGTCGCGGGTTTGGTCTCCTACTATCTTGCAGGTACCCCGAACCCGATCACGACAACCACGATCGAAGCAGGCCTTGCCGGCGTGCAGGCAAATCCGATCATCGGCATTCTCGTATTACTTGTGGCGATCGTCATCCAGAAGTCGCTCTTCATGATCCTCAAGATCGACACCTCCAAACTCGGCAAGAAGGACTGGTTCTATCAGGGATTCCTGACCTTCGCTACCTGGTATCTCTCCTGGACACTTATGCTGTCGACCTCCCTCCTCTCCGCATAAATGAGACTCGCCATCGTTCATAAAGACCGATGCCATGCCAAAAAATGCGGCAAAGAGTGCATCGCGTACTGCCCCCGGGTCCGTACCGGTGATGAGACAATAAAAATAGGCGAAAGCGGCAGAGCCGAGATCTCCGAAGAGCTCTGCGTGGGATGCGGTATCTGTATCAAGAAATGTCCGTTCGAGGCGCTGGATATCATCCAGCTCCCGGAAGAACTCGATACGCCGGTGACCCGCTACGGGCCGAACGCGTTCGTCCTCTACGGACTCCCCCAGCCGGTGGCGGGCAAAGTCACCGGTATGCTCGGCCCGAACGGTATTGGTAAATCCACCGCGGTCAAGATCCTTTCCGGCCAACTTCGGCCGAACCTTGGTATCTTCGACCACGAGGTCGAGTGGGCCGAGATCCTGAAGCATTACGCCGGAACGGAGCTGCTGGATTATCTCAAGCAGGTCGCGGCAAAGACGATCAAGGCATCGATCAAACCGCAGTACATCGACTTCATCCCGAAAGCCTTCAAAGGCACGGTCCGCACCCTTCTGGAGCAGAACGACGAGAGGAAAAAGCTCGCCTACTACACGAAAGAGCTGGCCCTCGATACGATCCTCGATAAGGATCTGACCTATCTTTCGGGCGGAGAACTCCAGAGAGTCGCCCTGACGGTCGCTCTTTCGAAGGACGCGAACTTCTACTTCCTCGATGAAGTGACGCCTTTCCTGGATATTTATCAGAGGATGACGGCGGCACGCCTGATCCGCGAACTCGCGTCCGAACATCCGGTGATCCTGGTCGAACACGATATCGCTATCCTCGACATGGTCGCCGAAACGGTCCATATCGGGTACGGTAAACCGTCGGCGTTCGGTATCATCTCCCGGCCGAAAGGGGTCCGCATCGGCGTGAACCAGTATCTCGAAGGCTTTGTGGCGGAGGAAAATGTCCGTATCCGCGATTATCCGGTGCTTTTCGAGACCCGCAGTCACGAAAGCGATGTGGACCGCGAGACCCTGATGATGATCCCAAAAATGACGAAGTCGTTCCCGGGATTCAACCTGACGGTCGAGGGCGGCGAGGTCCGCCGCGGCGAGGTGCTTGGCATCGTCGGGGCGAACGGTATCGGCAAGTCGACGTTTGCAAAGCTACTTGCCGGTGTTGAGACGCCGGACGGCGGGAAGAAGTTCGATACGGTGCGTGTTTCGTATAAGCCGCAGTATGTGACGGCGGATTCCTCGGATTCGGTCGAATTTACGCTCCGGTCTGCGACCCGCCGGTTCGATACGTCGTATTACCAGCACGAGATCTTAGAACCTCTCGGGCTTATACCGATCCTGCAGTCGGAAGTGAAGAACCTCTCGGGCGGAGAACTTCAGCGGGTGGCGATCGCTCTGTGTCTTTCCCGCGAGGCGGATCTGTATATTCTGGATGAGCCTTCGGCGCATCTGGATGTGGAGCAGCGGCTTGTGACGACGAAGGTGATCAAGCGTGCGGCTGAGGATAAGGGAGCAGGGATCATGGTTATCGATCACGATATGTATACGATCGATATGATCAGCGAGCGGCTGCTGGTGTTCGACGGGGTGCCGGGTAAGGAAGGTACTGCCCGCGGTCCGTTCGAGATGAAGGACGGTATGAATATGTTCCTTTCGAATCTGGGGATCACGTTCAGAAGAGATAAGACGGGCCGGCCGCGGATCAATAATCCGGGTTCGTATCTGGACCGCGAGCAGAAGGCGGCAGGGGAGTATTATTATTATAATGCGGCCGAGTCGGCTCTTGCGGCGGAAGGAAGCACGGAAGAGTAATCTCCCGGATCTTTTTCTTTTTTCTTTCGCTTATTTTTCAGAATAGAACTTTTATGAGATGAACTGCGATTTGGTGTACAGGATTAGTGCAGACACCAGAGAAAAACCAACCGCGAATAATCGCGAATAAACGCGAATCGCATTTTCCTTACGCTGTCTTCATGACATCGTCGTTTCACTCCTCTGTCGCGTTCCTACGCTCCGACTGATCGGCTCCGCGTGGCCAGAACGCCAGCGTGGAAAATGCTGGAAAACCCGCGTCGCGGGTTTTCTCCCGATAAATATTGATCGTTTTTGTGATTACAAGAATGCGGGATTCTTTAAAGAAAACCCGCGACGCGGGTTTTCCAGCATTTTTTGTTCCGCCGTTCCGACCACGCGGAGCCGATCATGCGGAGCGTAGGAACGCGACCGAAGGTCAAGTGGGCGGAACCGAAAAAATGCGATTCGCGTTTATGCGCGATTGCGTGCAAGTCAGAAGGCTTGCGTGCCGCCTCAAGCGGGCTTTGCCCGCTTGGGATTATTCGCGGTGAGATATCTCATGCATCCACACCAACACCGCGTAAATCCTATCCTAATTATTTTCCGTTTTCATTTCATTATTTTTTCCAACGGTGGCGGGATTTTCCGAAATGTCCCGGGCGTTTTCTAGGGTCTGCGGCCAAGCGTGACGAGGATGATGCCGACAAGGATGATGCCGCCGAAAAAGAGCATGAGGATGATGAGTCCGGTGTCGGAGTCGACGACCTGGATATTTGTGGCCGTTTCGTTTAGGGAGTCGAAGATCGTCTGTGCAGCCATGGTATATGTGAGTTATGTGCGGGGAGATTTAAGGGTATTGCGGGTTGGACGCTGAAAGCGGCGGCTTTAGCTGAGGCGGGTCGGATGCGAGCAAAGCGAAGCAGACGACCTCAGCGGAGGCGGGATGAGCCGACAGGCTCATCCTCAGCTGAGCAAATCTTTGATTTGCGAACAAGGCTTTGATTTGCGACTGGGGGGTTGGATGGGTGTGGATACATGAGATATTTTACCGCGAATCTCCGCGAATTCTCGCGAATCGCATTTCTCTTGCGTCGTCGTGCTCTGCTCCGGCTTATCGCCTACGCAGGAATCGCACGCCGTCTGGAAAAATGCTAAGGAAAAACCGGCGTGCCGGTTTTTCTTTCAATTTTCGTAACCTATCTCTCTGAGAGAGAGCGGCATTTATGTCCGGTTCGGGGGTATTATCGCACCACGCGGTCAGGGGTATAAATATCCCAGATTCAAATTGTATTGGTGAGGACAGGAGTACTGCCTTGAGACTCTCCTGCCCGAAGAATATGCTCTGATCTCGATGAAACGGTTCAAGTCAGGGCAATCAATGCTTTTTTACAAGGCTCCACCTCTCTTCTTGCGGTGAGAAGGGAGGGGCACTCTTTGGGGTTTTTTTGGGGTAGTGTGGACGTAACTTTCCATCACACTTATGTTTGTGCATACGAATATCATCATAACGCAGGAAAAGTCATGGATACTGTCAGCCCCGCGAAAAGAAGCTGGAATATGAGCCGCATCAGGTCGAAAAAGACAAAACCTGAGCAGATTGTAGCTTCATACCTTCGAGAAAACCATATTGGATATCGAAGATACTCAAAAGATCTGCCGGGCAAACCGGATTTTGTTTTATCTAAATATCAGGCAGTTATTTTTGTAAACGGCTGTTTCTGGCATAGGCATGAAGGATCTAAAAGGGCAACTACGCCAAAAACAAATACTGAATACTGGTTTGCTAAATTTCAAAAGAATGTTGAAAGGGATAAGGCAGCATATCAGATGTTAAAAGAAAACGGGTGGCGTGTATTTGTAGTCTGGGAATGTGAGCTTGGGAAAGATGCCCAGTATAAATTGAAGGAATTGATAAGAGAGATAGTAATGGACGATATGTTTGACTGCTAGATGCAGTTATTCTAAATTATCTAGCATGTCAGTAATTTTTTCAGCAATTGCTTTCCCAAGTATCGGCGGAACTGCATTGCCAATCTGCTTATATTGAGCATCTTTCTTACCATAGAAAATATAACTGTCCGGGAATGTTTGGAGTCTTGCTGCTTCGCGAATACTAATTGCCCTGTCAATTGTTGGATGAATCCACATTGACTTTCGAACGTTCAGTACGGTTCCCGATGGTTCATTATAGTTTAATCTCTGATAAATCGTATTCTGCGTTCTTTCGGTGTCCGTGTAGGTATTCTCTTTCAGCTCCGTATTCAGGTTATGGAAGTTTTGACTCTGCTTCAGTACTGAAAAACGTTTCAATGCAACTTCACGCGTATTTGTAGCAACGTGATTACTGATTACATAATTATCACGCAGTTCAGCCTGCAGAGAACCTGCTTTAAGTTTTGGTATTTCTACTGAAACTGGTGACTCAGAAACGTCATAATGGACAGGAATATCCTCCAAATCACCAATCGCATCTTTCACGGTTCTGAAATTAGACTTGTTGAATGTGCCTGCCGGCAGTGTCACATCAATCTCTCCCGCATCTTTTACACCAATGAGAATAAACCGCTGTCTTTTCTGAGGGGCGCCAAACTCGGCAGCGTTCAGTACTCCTTCTGCTATTTTGTAATTGTATTCCAGTGATGAGAGAATCTTTTTGATGTAATCGGAAACAGAGTATGACTTGACCATTTCTTTTATTCCTTTGCCGAAAACAAGTTCATACTGAATTTTTTTATCGGTAAGTTCAGCGATGTTTTTCACCATCTGCTGAATTGGAATTGCATATGTCAATTCTGAAACCAGCTTTTCAGAATCAAACGTCTCACCATATTTTCTAATTTCTTTTGATAACTGAGAGTAATTCCTTCTGATGATCTCCGGGACGGATGGTTCAGTGTAAGATTTTAGCTCTTCACAAATAGCTTTGAGCTCTTTCGAATATTTTAGATATGTCTTTTTAAATTTATCTTGATTTTTAACATAACGGTGCAGGTTATTCAATATTGTAAATGATTTATCGGATAATCTGATACTCCTAAGCAGTTCTAAATCAGAGCAGGCATCGGCCAGATCATCAGAGAAAAATTTGTCGGCCAGCAAATCTAGAGATATATCATTGAGTTTTATGGAATACTTATCAATAATTCCAGATTCAGCATCATCTTCAGTATAATAAAATACATGAACATCTGATTTCAGCATCTTGACGTTTTCCATAACAAAAGCCTTCGGCTTAAGTTCACAGACCACACGCACATACTCTTTTACCAGCTGATTATTCAGATTAATAAGCTGATTGCGCTGTCTGTTGGCATTTGAAAAACCCTGACACGGAGGACCGCCGATTACAACATCAATTTTCGTTGATTTTTTGAGCAACCGGCTGTAATCTAATCCGATGACATTCTCATATACATCCGTGTTAGGATGATTTTTTACATAGGTTTCACGAGCAAAACGGTTATTTTCAACAAAGGCTTCAACAGTGTATCTCCCAGTTTGAAGAAAGCCGAGGCTCAGACCGCCAGCACCTGCAAATAGATCAACTGCACTGTAAGACATATTATTAACTACATATTGGGTAGCTGAGATTATTAGTCTGCTGCTTAAAAATTTGTAAATGGAAATCCAATCACAATTTATTAGCTTCATATCGTTCTTTTAACAATGTCCAGCATGCGTCTTTTTTACACCATTGACCGACATTTACACCAGGTGTTTCCGGTTTCATAAAATGATTCCAAACCTTATATGAGAGTTCCTCTATTTTGAGAGCAACTTCCGGAGATATTCTCTGGTGTTGCCAAATGTAGGAATCATCAACCATATCTCCGAAGTATTCTGATAGAAGGGCTATTGTGTAGCAATTCTGCTGCGCTTTCCAATCTCCAAATCTCAAACCGGCAATAATCTTATCACATTCGTTGAATAAGATCACCTTTCAATCATACTTTTATAGGATTCTTCAGTTGGTTTTGTTATTTCGCCTTTTTTAATCAGCTCAGAAAATTCAACAAAATTTGTCTCAAGCCCTTTGGCAACAATATGGGGCTGTTTTCTCCAAAGCATAAGGCATTTGGCAGCAACAGTTTTTGAAACCTTTTTCTTTGGATCGTTAAATTCTTTGAATTTTTTCTTGTCCCCTGCAGTGGGCTGACGACTGACTTCAACTGCATACTGACCCCTTGCTCTTTCATAGAACCATCTGTATGCTGCTTTCCCTTTCTCTTCGGGGATATATGTTGACCTGGAATATTGAGCCATGGCAATATGATAGCCGTCATTTGCACTGAAATCAGACATTTTTATTTCATTCTGACTGTTTGCATATTTCGAAATATTGCTAATGATTTCATCGAATTTTTCAACATCTTTAATGACCGTTAATTTCATTTGAACATTAACATTGCTCAAATCTGTTTTTTCTTGTAATGCACGGGCAATTGATGCTGTTGTCTGCCCTCCGTTAACAATTTGCCACCCCAATAATTCATTAATATAAACCATATTATCTTTGGAGCGTTCATCATCAATTGTTATATTTTCTGCAATTGTAGATATCCCGTTATTGTAGGCCATAAACATTTCCGGCTCATTAGACAGAGTAGTACGAATTCCTCTGTTAACTTTACCCTGTGCCTGTAAATATGAGCGGACATTTTTTCAATTAATTTCTGTCCTTCATCTTTGTAGATGGATGCTAGTAATTTACCAGCAATAATTCCCACATAACAATCATATATTTCATTTTCCCCTCCGACTTTTATTAATGGTAATTTAGTATCGTATTTATTTTTCAGCCGAATTACAAGAGGTTCTGCAACTTTTTTCGTGAATACCGTCTGCCAAACCCGGTCTAAATCCCACACATCATATTTTATAATTATTTTATCAACAGCAGAGTCGGGCGGTATGTTTAATGTTGCTACTTTGTTAGTCAGCAAAATAATATGGACAGTGTCTATTTGAGATATTATTTTTTTAATAAATTGGAATGCAATATAACCATTACTTACCTCTTCCGCCTCTAAAAAGAAATCTGTTTTACAGTTTTTGAAAAACCTGAGAGCCTGCTTTAACTGCTTCTCAGCTTCGTTTTTTCCGATTTTCGCAACCTCTGTTTCGCGGGAATAATCGCAGACTAAAAGAGTTAATGTATTGAAATATGCACTGAATGAATATCCATTAATCCGCATATTATCGCTTTTTTTCTTATAACTCAGTATTTCTGCATCAGAGGTCCGCTTTTCCCCGGCATCAGCCAAATATGAGAGAAAGACCTTTGTAAACGCCTCCATTGATGAAATATTTTCATTTTCTGCAAAAGTGCTAACTTCCTCCATAATCTCAGAATTAAAGTCTTTCATTTGTTCAATATCCATTTATATCACCATTTTTCAATACATTTTCTTCAAAATAAGCTGAGTCAATTAAGTAGTTTTCACATACAGCAAGATCTAATGAGTAACTCACTGACGAAATGCCATTTTTAAGATCACTGCGTATTATCTTTGGAAATTGTGAGGAGACCAAGTAACGTTGCGTATTCAAGAGGGTAAATTTCTCCAAATACAAATCACCTTTTTCAACAAGATATCCGGTTTTGAAAAGTTTCTGCGTGAATTCTTTTTCAACATTGAGGTCATTATTAAGGAGTTGTTGAATTGATGAAACAATTTCACGCAGTGATTCTCCGTCAACTTTACTGTGACGAAGGGAGTAAAACACCAGATACAGATCGCCCGCAACATTTGATTGATCAAGTTGGGACTCACTGCTGATTATTACTGTGTTTGTCCTTTTTGATGATGTTTTGACCTCAACTGCATTGCCTGCAATATAAAAATCATGGATTTCTGCATTCGGTCCCGACCACAGATATACTGCTGAACATCCGGATAGTTCAATATATTCTTTCAAGAATACCAACTCACCATAAAGGCCCTGTTGTTTTTCCAAGGAGAATTTCAAATCAGATGAGATAGAAAAGAACTCTTTCCATTTCAGAAGAACATTTTGTACTACCGTCGATAACTTTTGTTCATTTGAAATGTCCCTGATATTTTCCTCCAAATCTGCAATTACTGTCTCAAATATATCTGCATCATAATCAGGAAGCTGTTGAAAAATAAGATATGTGCCGCAAGCTGACGCATATTCGTTTATTTCAGCAATCATTATTTCAATTCCATCCCATCTCGGAAGTTTAGCTAAACTGCACATCGTCATAGTATTCCATCTAATACAGAATTCTCTTGTTTTCTGTGCAGCATCGATGACATACAGTGTGGGTATGCAATTCGTTTGGTTCCAGACTAATCTTGAGAATTTACCGCTTGCTGCTGTAATATCTGCAAGAATTGATCGGTATATTATTGTAACATTACTCAAGGTCTTCATTTTCCAACCCCACATCATTAACTCTATATGACAGGATATCTCCTTTATTCCGATTATGTGGGAATACCGCCACGAAAGCGAAAGGAGTCGGGTATTCTTCGCCCTCAATCTTTAACTTTTCAATATTATCTGTGTCTAAGGGGTAAAGAATCAGAAGACCTTGGGTTCTTTCTCTTACATTTTCCCGGAGATAATCTGCAGATACCTTTTTAGCCCCCTCCCTTTTTTTGTCCGATTTCAGCTTATTCATAGCGTCAATTTGATCCTGTGAATAATCCAGATATTCATGGTCCAATGACGTGAGAGTCTTCAAGGAAAAAACACCATTTACAACTGAACCTTTTTTCTTGGTGTCACGCTGGATACCCCTGCCTATATTTTCGACAGGACCGACAGTAAGATCATGATATTTTCCAATGTTGATCAGGCATACTGTCCAATCAGTAAGTCCTCCGAATTTAAGTTGGTTTTCAACGTAATCTGCCATGTTATTACTATTTGTTTTTGTGATACGTCTCGTTGTTTTGTACTTCTTAAAGAATTCAGCAATTAATTTCCCTGGCTGATGTATCCAGAAAATGTGATTGGATTGTGATTTTTTTTCTTCAACCCAAGTTCTTTTACATATTCATCTGCATTCATAGGAGGACCAAGAGAACGCAGCAGCTCGACTACGGCATCAAAATTATTCTGATATATCGCTGCATCTACATCTATTCACGTTGTCTGCGAGAATGTATTGCTGAATGACAACTCAAAGTCTCGTCCAGTACGAAGTTTATTTCTATTGGAGATGAGCATATCCGGATGAGTAGCTACACGAAGACCAAATTCTTCTGGTGTAGCATCCAAATCATTCATATAATCGATCTGCTGCAGAAGATTTTCAGTTGCAATAGATATGTGTCTGAAATTATCGTATAAACTGGATGGAACAAATAATCGGCATAAATCAAGATAGCCAGGCCTGTATCCAAACCATCTGCCCATCTGCATTAGGGTATCGTAATTTTTTGAAGGACGTGAGAAATAACTCACCGTTAATCCTTCTAAAGTAAGTCCCCGTGACAATTTGTCACCGCCTAGAGCAATTACATTATATGGCAGATTTTTGTCTATGTGTTCTTTGTAGGTTAGAAAATCTTCACTATCTCCGTTTATCTTCTTCAGTCTAATTTTGTCGGGACCATCACGAGATAGTGACCTGAGCTCTTTTTCGATATTTTCCCATGTTTCAACCGGCAGTTTCCCAACACGATTTCGATATAATTCATGCATCTTTTTCGAAGTTGGCAGATAGTCATCCGTCCAAAGGGTTTTCAAATTTTGGAGAGTATCTTCATCATTGAAAATGATCTGAATTTGGAGTGCTTCAAGATAATTGTTGATATCATTTTCCCAAAGAGAATGCTCTGATTTTAAGCGGTCAGTATGAATCAGCATAGAATTCGGGTGATTTCTTTGCCCCCTGCAGTTTCGTGCTGCTGTTGACAGAAAAAACATTTGAATGGCTGATTCCAGCATCGGCCCAATAGATTCTTTATTATTTAAACCAGATTCCAGATTTTGTTCTGTTTGTGTACTGTTATCTGAAACAATTTCCCGATAAAGGGGCATATCTTCATTCTCATCATTCTTCAATCCGAAGAATTCTTTTGCCCCGAAATATTGTGTACATTTCTCCCAATAATTATTGAGGGCCTCCAATACAGTCTTATTTTTCTTTGTAACAATTATGAGTGGAGGGTTCAGAGAGATTGTCAACTTTTTATTATTAAAATCTCCATTTTCGTCTCGAGATGTGAATGCTTGAACTGGAAAATCAGATAATGGCTGATTTCTGCTGATAATTGGGTTTGCAAGGACATTCATTACTGTGTCTGTTGATACATCGATACTGTTTTCTACAACGACAGGGTCCCAGTTTTTCTTTTCAATCAGGTATTTTGAATAGCGTGACCAGTAATTCAATTTGTTATTTTGAACTTTGTAATCAGACCACCAATGAGAATTACGGACATTCTTACCATAAATTCCAACTGTATTTCCATATTCAATCGAACAATTTATCTCACCTTCCAAATATTGGGATAAATGATCAGTATCATGAATAAGCGGTTTGTATTTAGCAACAATCTCTTCAATAGCTTTTGACTGTTTTAAATCTCGGGTGCTTATTTCTTTTTTACATTCTTCATACGCTGAAATGTACAGCAGCCTCTGCGAGTAATCAAGTTCAGAAATGTCAATCATTTTTTATCACTTTCAAAAAGTTGTATTATCTCATCTTTGAGATATGCGAAATACGGCATTTCTAAAACGGTCTGTTTAATTTCCTCCGGATCGCATCCACCTTTTCTAAACCCTTCAATCAATTCTTTGACACGAAGGATATCAGTATCTTTGTCAAATTCATCAATTATTTTATTTTGCTCATTATCCTGTGAATATTGAACCAAACCAGTCAGCAGAACCGGTGAAAAATTCTCTATAAGTGAGATATAAGAACTAAAAATCTCTTTTTGTTCAGAAATTAAGGATTGATGCAGTGAAATATACAAAGTATGCTTCTTATTTAAATGATAAGAATATTCACCATTAACAGATTTTCTTTGTTCCCATACAGCACCTAGTGAAGGGCGTGCTGAGCCTTTTGCGTAGGAACCTCGTGAATTATAGACTTTGGTTGATTTTTCCGTGCAGTCGGCAACAATCCGTTTAAGCATTTCCAGAATATAGATCGGGACAGTGGTTTTAGATTTGTCAACAGTTATTTTCCACTCTTCATCATGACTTGGGAGAATATCCACTTGTATTCTCGCTAAATTAAACGTCATCTCCTTTTTTATAATATCAAACCAGGTTCCGTATTTAATCAAACGTCTGTTTCTGTAGAGATATATTCCCTGATTGCGCATCCAGCCTTGCTTTCCTCCAGCCGCATTATATTCATCTTCTGAGGAAAATTTAGATCTATGCGGCAGAACATATGGTTGAATAGTTATCTCACCATTTTCACTGTTAACTATTTCTTCATCGAGTTCCTGTGTGGCACGATTAGCTAGAATAAATGGATTCCAGTGAACAACCGGTTCAGTATTTATTATTATTTCTAACTCGTCCTCCTCAATAAATCTATGAAAAACCAAGGACAAATGAGATTGAATTGATGATAATTTGCGGTAAAAATTTTGTTTAGATTTATCAATATTTTTGGCATCTATCAATGAGTCCAACTTTTCAATCAGGATAATAGTACCGCTTGGTAATTGGGAAAGTTCATTGCGGTATTTGCGAATAATATCAGTTTCATCATTTACGCAGATATTCCAGTTCATTCCTTCACAGCGGCATATATTATCCAAATCCCAGCATGCGTCGGTTATATTGCTGCCATCATTAGTTATGACAGTAAGCCTTCGTCCCAAATATGTACCGGCTGTCTTTAAGCCCAATCCAAAGCGTCCCAAATCAGAATCTGTACGTGTTGTTGAGAAATAGAATGCAGCCAATTTCATAGCTTCAATAAGCGTTGACTTATCCATTCCTTTCCCATTATCACATACAGTAATAATTGAATTTTCATCTAACCATTTAAATTCGATATGAATTTGGGTAGCTTCTGCAGATATGGAATTATCAACTAAATCAGCAATAGCGGTTTCGGGAGTATAACCCATATTCCTCATTGCTGCAAAAAGAGTTGGATCAGGCGGTGCTTCAACAATTTCAGGCAAGTCTTTTTTACTCCTACGTGATCTTATAAGAAATAGACAATTAACGGGATTTTCCGCTATTGTTATTAGTATTGGTAATGAAACTTTTATCTGTATATAGCTTATTGCAGTCTGTTGTAACGTAAAATAGTGCTCTGTCAATCATTTTTATCTCCGACTTTATATAGCAACGTCAAATCCGGCTGGACCACGAGTAAAAATCAATTGGAAGGCCCAGTGAATATTCCCGTCCAAACCACCTCTCTCCCCACTTGTTATCTCTCTGGCCGCAAATCAACCCCCGCCTCAGTTAAAGCCGCCCATTTAACGTCCGACCCGCTCCTCCTATAAAAACCCGCATTACCACGTATTACGTGAAAACATACCTTCAAATAACCTCAAAACCAACAAAAAATGAGACAAGTTCGTATAGGAAAAAAGAATCAGTGCGGTCCGGCATACGAGTCCTGCGGGACGGTTAGCTATTTTAGGGTACGGTTCGCAGCCACATAAGTCGTCCTCCTCTGCCCACGGGCCAACCTGAAAATTTCTTCCTCTCCGAACTGATCACGAACCCCAGGTTCGCGACACAACGGAACTCAGGCCCCTCGTTTGGTCTGAAAAATTGTACGGATACCCGCCAGGGGTAAACTTGAATTAACCATGAACACATTAATGAAAATGACAGAAATCGAAGATTTCAAAAATGTAACGACAATCAGATTAAACACTGCGATCAACTCGAGCCGCGTCAGATTCCCTGACTCGCTGTCCGTAAAGATCCCCACTTTCTCACGACAGGGACTCGAGATCGCAGCACAGGAACAGGGGCTCACCCTCTCCGAACTCACGCGGGACATCGTCGAGGCATACCTCGAAGAATACCTCAAAAACAAAAAACGCTGAAAAGCGGATCCATTTCTCTTTTTTTGATAGGCGTTACACGACATTGGTGTATATTCAATTTGGGAAAGGTACGGCTGGGTGCGGACACATGAGAAACCCCACCGCGAATAATCGCGAATCAACGCGAATCGCATTTTCCTTACGCTGTCCTCTTGTCCTCGTCGTTTCACTCTTCGGCCGCGTTCCTACGCTCCGCCTTATCGGCTCCGCGTGGCCGGAACGCCAGCGTGGAAAATGCTGGAAAACCCGCGACGCGGGTTTTCTTCTATTTATTTGGGTACATTCTCCTTTCTGAAGTAGTGATCGTTGGTGTAGACAAACCGTTTCCAGTCGAGCTTGCCTTTCTTCCCAAAGTTTATCAGAATCCCCACATGAATTTCGGTCGCCTTGAGATAATTGATCAGTTGTGGATCATCAATTTCAGTCAATCGGGAGATTGCTTTTAGTTCAAGGATGATTTTTCCATAACAGACGATATCTGCCTCAAAGAAACCGGGGAGTTTCACTCCTTTATAATAGATATCGAGGTGTTTCTTGTGTTCGAACGGAACTCCCTGCAAACCGAATTCAACCTCCAAAGCATCATGATAGACGCCCTCCAGAAAGCCGATCCCGAGCGTATTGTACACAGTCATCGCACAACCGATAATTTTTCGAACCTCTTCCGGGTAAAGAACATCAGGATTATCCACACCAGTATCCATGAAATTCTCTTCATTTTCAGGTAATAAAAAGATATCTCTGATGAAAAGAAAACCCGCGACGCGGGTTTTCCAGCATTTTCCACGCTGGCGTTCCGGCCACGCGGAGCCGATAAGGCGGAGCGTAGGAACGCGGCCGAAGAGTGAAACGACGAGGACAAGAGGACAGCGTAAGGAAAATGCGATTCGCGTTTATTCGCGGTGAGATATCTCATGTGTTCACATCCATCCAGTCATGAAAAAAATATGTTGGGCAATTTATTACCACAGCACCATCTGAAGTAACGTGATGCGGATCACCTCTCAACGTCTAAGGCTGGTGGTAAGAATGCGTTATGTTATTGACAGAGATTAACACAAACAATCCAATGGGAAATGCTGTTAAAAGCACCATACAAGTGTTAAATAAATAGAATCCTGACCAGTCACCACTGATAATGGAGAGCTTCCATACCACTTGAGAGTAGATGATCCAAACTAAAATTGTTATAAATTCTTCAATAAGTAATCCCGAAATAATTTTTAAATCCATAATATAATCAATTTACATATTTCAAATACGTCGATTAAACTTTCGGTGACTTTTTTCCAAGCTATTGTACCTTCATATAGTAATCCATGTTACTTGTCGTTTATTCAAAACGAGAGTTGAAAGTCTGGGTCAAAGAAACTGTCATCAGTTCACCATCCGCCCGCCAAAAAAGAATTCCGTATGGGGGGAAGCCCCCTGCACGGAAATAACATGATATCCACAAGGGAGGTTCATCTCTGCCCTACAAGTAATCCCTCGACCATCTTCCCAAAGAGCATGATCAAAAACCCGAGGAACACAAGGATCAGCTTCCTAAACCGGCGGGAGATCTGCATCTCCGCCTCCCTTCAGCAGAGGCCGGGCTTCGTGTCCGCCCAGGTCTCGACTGTGGCGAGGGTGGCGTCGTCAGCATAGCCGGAGACGATTAACGAATCCCGGTTGAAGCTGATCTGGAAGGTGTCGGTCTCAAGCTTTGCGGAGATCCGAACATTCCAGGTCGCGTCGGTGCCGATCTCGGAGGTCTCGGCCGTGCCGCCGTTCCCGAATGCGGTCTTGAGATCCGCACTGCCGGTAAGAGCGGTGATCGCTGCGGCGTATTCGTCCCGGGTGTATGCCGTAACCTGAACCTTGCCGTTCATCTCGGAAGTGTTCGGATCGAAGTAGCCGACATAGGTCTTGTAGGTCTCCTTCCCAAGCTCCACTTCGGCAAGGCCGAGAGGATTTGTCTCGCCCGTAATTTCTGCGACGATCGCATCATACGCGGCGGCGTTCGTAAACTCTGCGGTGAAGGTCCTCTTCGAGGACTTCGAGACTGCTGTCTGAATGAAATCTGCTGTCATGATTTTGTCCCGAGATCAGTTGGGGCCCCGTCCAACCTCTGATTATATTCTTGGACGGTTGTCGGGATAGCGGTAAAGTTTTTGCGGATTTTTCACAAAAAAGATGGGTTTATATGGAGGGATTTGGGAGTGGTGTCGTTCCTATTTTTCGGGCGGTCGGGAGGGGGGGGCAGGTCCAATTACTAATTTGACAGATATTAGTAATAAATTAGTAATTGGGATTCTACTCAGACAGCGGACACATGTCCCTGATTTCTTTGATAAGGAGATGTAGACTTGTACATGGGCACATCTTCGATGGACTGGTTATCCCATTTCCCTTATGTTCATGCAATTTCCCCTCTGCACGCTCAATTGCTTTCATCTCATCTCCATTTTCGGAGAGATGCTCGTATATCTTCTCATTTCCTTTTGTGTAGGTACATGAGGTGTGTTTTTTGAACACGATTTTAAACGTATCCTGACAGCATTGTGATGACGTCTCCCTGCAAAGCTCTCCGAAATACGCAGAAAACCAGACTTCGATACATGGATTCGACCAGCCAACCGAGAGTCCTTCTTTCTTTGCGTTCTTTATTATCTTATCAAATTCAGGTCTTTCATCATAATCAAAAACGATCCAGGTATGCTTCACATACATAGGTTCAATATTCTGTAACCTCTTGCATTCTGCAATGAAGTCTGCTGGATCGTTCGTCTGAAAAACTCTGAGAGCAAATTTGTTCTGCTGATCCGCCGGCAGACTCTTTTTCAGTCCGTTGAGATAATGCCGTTCCGTTCCCTTTGCATCAGTCATTACCAGATAATGTTCGCACTGGATGGGTTTCCATCCAGTCAATCTCCGCTTTCTCCCCCCGTTTCTACTTGTATTCGGCATGCTTCTCCGATACAACGTTGATCTTCTTCAGCTCCGGGATCGCCCCGTACTTTCCCAGAAGATAATTCTTGGCGTAATTTTCATCTTTACGGATCTTTGCAACATTTTCTCCCTTAAAGTCGACGAGAGAATACAAACATGAGGCACCGTTTCCATCCTTCTCCGTGAACCAGATCTCATCGCGCCTGAGAAGATCGCTGGAGAGTAGCCAGGAATCATGCGTAGTAAAGATCAGCTGGGCATTGTTCGGATTTGTTTCTTTATCAAGGAATGTTATGATGAAATCCTGAACCAGAAGGGGGTGAAGACGTGCATTGAGTTCATCGATGAAAAAGACCCCGCCGGATTTAAGAACATTCTTCAGAGGATAGTACAGAACAAACATCTTCTGTGTTCCTGCAGATTCTTGGGCAAGAGGAATATTGACAGTTTCACCAGATCCGTTTACCTGGTGAACAGCATCTATCCTATATTTTGGAGATGAGTTCGTTTCTGAACTTGGAATCTCTTCAACATTGAAATCAACGATCCCGTGATCGAATGTGGAGAGATATGCGGCAACTTCCTTTCTGAAGGTCGGTTCTTTTTCAAATCCTGGCGGCATCTGTAGTGATAAGATGAAATTCAAATCCGGGCTTCCAAAATCCAGGAAGTGCAATTTAAAGAACCAATCATGTATGGTTTCCAGTATCGGTACTTTGAGCTTTGCACCAAGAGAAACGATCAATGCTTCATCCTGTAGGGAAACCTTCAGATTATCCCGATACTCCTTTGGAATCTTTGGGAATGCGATTTCACTCCCTCTTTCCCTATACAGTATCGGGTAGTATTTGCGTCCGGTTTCAGCTTTGTAGTTGAGCCATTCCTCAGAAACTCCCATATTGTCTACAGTGAACCCATAATTGTAGATTTTCCCTTCCTCGTCGTTCAGCGTGAAGTAGACTTCAAATAAGGAGGGCATATCTTTCGAGGCGGTACTCAGAAGGAACGGCAGAGGTTTTTTGTAAACCTTTGTTTTTCCTGTATCTTTAGCTCCGCCAAAGTTGAAGGATTTCGTAACGTAATACGACATGTATCCAAACGCATCATACACATTCGTTTTTCCAGAAGCATTCGCTCCGTAAATCGCGGCAGTTTTGAGTATTTTCTCCTTTCCAATAGTTACGACATGATGTGGATGTTCCGTGACCTTGGTTGCGGATAAATCCAGAATCGTTTCATCTTTGAAGGATTTGAAATTTTTAAACTTAAACTGAATGAGCATTTCATGTACATCCTGGAATCACAATATTGTGTACAATGTACTACAATGTAATACATACAACTGAGACTTAATCTCATATAAATGTATTCCAAGTGGTTGTTTTCAATAATATGCATCGTTCAATACATGACCCGTTCTGTTTTGATAAAAAATAGAGGCCCTAAAGCTTCAGCTTTTGCCGAAGCTCCTCGGACATAATTATTACCGGCTTTCTAAGCGTATGCCGCAGTTCCGCCGTACGCACCGCCGACACGGGACATCCGACCCTCTCTGCGATCTCCTCCCGCGTCATGCCTTTTCGAAGCATCCAAAGAAGCGTCTCCTTATCCCGTAACTCCGAATATTCATACCATTGCTTCATCGGGGGTAAACCCCCTCTTCATCCCTGGTATGTATTCGCAAGTTTCCATCGAAACCTTGCTCGCAAATCAGAGATTTGCTCGGCTGAGGTCGTCTGCTTCGCATCCGACCCGCCTCCACTAAGGGCGAGCCTATCGGCTCACCCCGTCGATACCACATCATTCCCTGACCCTCACCACCTTCGCCAGGCTCTCGTGCGGGACCTCCTTCACATACCGTGCCGCCTCGTCTGCCGGGAGCGCCTTCTTTAGATCAAGCAGATTCACCCGTTCGACCTTCGCCACACGGTCACGGCCCGCCGTCTCCACCGCCAGATCATACAGGGCCGCAAGACCGATGAATCGCTTCGCATCCGACGGCCGGATGAAGACGAGGCTGTCATATACATCCGGCAGCTCGTCCAGGAGGAGGGCCGTGTTCACGACCTTGTCCGTCGGGATCTCGAGTACGAACTCGTCCGAGGCGAGCCCTTCTGATCTGATCATCCCGATCAGTTCCGCATGCCGCTCTTCAAGAGCGTCGTCAGCTCCTTCATACAGTAGAGAAACTCCTGATACCGGTATGCCGCGGTGAACGCCTCGTCGGAGACCGGCCGCCACTCGAAGAGCAGCGCCTCCAGATCCGTCGGGGCGGGCGAGTCAGCCGGCGCTGATGACTCGGCCATTACGGCACCTCCTTATAGGTCCGGCGGGTCACGAGCCGCCAGATCGTGGACCGCGAGACCCCAAACTCGGCGGCCATCACCGGCGGGGAAACACCCTTGGCATACCTCTCCCGAAGCACGGCCACCTCGTCGCTGCTGAAGAACCGGAGCATGTACCCGGATTTCGGACGGTTGTTTTCCCGTGCGGGGATCAGCCGGAGGTTTTCGAACCGGCAGTCGGTGAGGTCGCCGTTTATGTGATCAACTTGGAGGTCGAAGTCGGTCGGGAGGTCCTGGTAGGTCCGGCAGGCCCCGGCGATGTAGACGGCACGGTGCCGCTGGATCTTGACGCGGCGTCCGTGGAAGGTGACGGAGGCCTCCTGGTAGCCGACGTTGTTCGTGCAGAACCGCAGCGGTTTGCCCGTCCGGGTGGAGATGATCTCTCCTTTGGCAGGGTCGAGAGTCCAGTCCATGGAGCTGAGTTTCGTCATGATGACGAGGTCCTGGAGCCGGATGCCGGGAAGGCGCTGGGGGGACGACTTTGTCGTTGCTCTCAGAGGAGGAGGGTTGGCGACGAAGTCGACAACCTTAGCTGAGCAAACCGAAGGTTTGCGAGTCATTCTTCCTCCCGTTTGATGATGCTGGCGAACTGTTTTGTGCGGTATTCGATGATCTTCACCCGGCGGGTGTTCTGGTAGATCTTGAGCCAGTCCCGGATGTCGGTATCCTCGGGCACCATGCCGCAGCGTTCGAGTATGAGGATCTTGAAGTCGTGTCCGAGGTTCGCAAAGGCGACCCCGATGCCCCGCATGGCGATGACGGGGAGGGCGATCTCATCCAGGATCTGGACGAAGGTCCGCATCTGGAGGAGATGCTTTTCGTTGAGTCCATGGAGGTTTTTGAGTTCCTTTTCGGTGACTGGGTTAGGGGACGGTTCGCCGTCAATGGTCTCTCCGTAGATGAGGAGATGGGCACAGGCGGTAAACAGGTCGGTGCGGCTGACAAAGCCGAGATTTTTTGCGATGCTGTCGAGGGTTTCATACTCCTCTGGTGTAATGTTGAGATATGCGTTCTGTCTCATTGCTGTAATTTTTCCGGGATCGTTATCCTTCATCCGTCATACTTCATCCTTCATACTTCAGGGATGATTTCTGAAAGGGATGCCCCGGCTATTTTTTTCTCTGTCTTTTTTCGAGACCTCACAGTAACTATATATACTTTTAGAAAGAAAGAAAGAAATAACGCAAGAGTGTTTCGGCAGCTCATCTCTCTAGGGGAGAGTGCGGCTGAAAATTTTCCGGTGTATCTTTTTTTCAAGAATTAAGAGTGAAGGATGAAGTATGACGTATGAAGTATGAAGTATGGGTTCATTCGCGGGGTATCCGATCACGCTCAATACTTTGAATAGTCCAAAGGTCTAAGAGAGTAGTGTCTGTTCATTTCGTTCCCTGTAAAGTCTGAATTGGGCAGACACGTTTTGCATTTCTGCTGTTTGTTTGGATCACTTCCCGAGGTGTTTTTCCCCACACTATTGTTGGATGTTTTTTGATAAAATACTGTGTTTTTGAGTGATATCTGATGATATTTGATGGTATTTTATGACATATTATGATGTCTTATGGTGTGTTGTGGTATGTTCCGGCGGGATGCCGGCAGGTGTGGTCTTTTACAGAAAATACGCTAATGTCCGTATGGGATGTACTTCGATTTCGTGTATGGGTTTTGCTCTCCGACTCGCTTGAATTGGATCCCCGCCAATACTGTGTAAGTCTTAGTGAAATAGGACTTACGAGGTGTTAGTATCAATCCAATTCGGAAAGGGTATGGTCGATTGCGGACGCATGAGATATCCCACCGCGAATAATCGCGAATAAACGCGAATCGCATTTTCCTTACGCTGCCTTCTTGTTCTCGTCGCTTCACTCCTCGACCGCGTTCCTATGCTCCGCCTTATCGGCTCCGCAAGGCCGGAACGCCAGCGTGGAAAATGCTGGAAAACCCGCGTCGTGGGTTTTCTGCCGAGAGAGTGGTGATATTTTTTTTAATTACGAGGATTTGAGATTCTTTAAAGAAAACCCGCGACGCGGGTTTTCCAGCATTTTTCGTTTCGCCGTCCCGACCACGCGGAGCCGATAAGGCGGAGCGTAGGGACGCGACCGGAGGTCAAGAGGGCGAAACAGGAAAAATGCGATTCGCGTTTATTCGCGATTATTCGCGGTGGGATTTCTCATAGTTCCAAAGAATACCTTACACGAAGTCAGAATACACTCGACAAAAAAGAGATTTTCTTTTTTCTAAATCCAAAAACCTTAGGATATTTTCACCGTGGGCAGCCCGCAGTCACTCCCCCGCACCCCGAAATCAGAAAAGAGAATCTTTCCTCCGCCCCTGTCCCCCTTTTCGTGAATTTCGTTGATTTTCGTGGATTTGGTGTGGGGGAGGGGGAGGGCACCATATGCATATCCACCAAGCTAATTCTTTATTTTTCGTGTTTTCGTGTGTTTTTCGTGTTTTCGTGTGATGAATGCGCTCATCAAAAAGAATCGAATATACGATATCGAAAAGATGTGATTATCTGGAGTGACGTGCAATATACATACATTATGACGCTCGGCACGGATATTGCAAAAAAACTCTCCGAAGTAGTAGACACCGACATCAGGATCATGCACGTCTGCGGCACCCATGAAGCCGCCATCGCCAAATACGGCGTCAGATCCGTCCTTCCTCCCCAGATGAAGATCGTGATGGGACCCGGCTGCCCGGTCTGCATCACCCCCCAGGGAGAAATCGATGCCGCCTGCGAACTTGCCGAGCGGGGCTGCATCGTCTGCACCTACGGAGACCTCCTCCGCGTCCCCGGATCCAAAACCTCCCTCGAACACGTCAAAGGCGACGTTAGGATCGTCCAGGGAATAACCAAAGCAGTCGAAATCGCACGCCAGAACCCGGGAAAAGAAGTCGTATTCATCTCGGTCGGATTCGAAACAACCGTCCCGACCGTCGCCACCATGCTGATCACCAACCCGCCCGAAAACTTCAGCATCCTCGTCTCCCACCGGCTCGTCCCCCCCGCAATGAAATGGCTCATGGAACAGGGCGAAGCCGACCTCCACGGATTCATCCTCCCCGGACACGTCTGTGCCGTCATGGGCTACCATGAATACGACCAGTTTAAAGTCCCGCAGGTCGTCGCCGGATTCGAACCCGAAGACATTCTCCTTGGCCTTCTCATGCTCGCCGAACAGATCAAAAACGGCGAAGCAAAAGTCGAAAACGCCTATCCCCGCGTTGTCACCTACGAAGGAAACGTCAAAGCCCAGAACCTCATGAAAGAAGTCTTCACCCCGGCAGACGTAGAATGGCGCGGATTCCCCGTCATTCCCGAATCAGGCCTCGGCCTCAAACCCGAATTCGAAGCCTTCGACGCCCAGAAAAAGTTCGACCTCGTCTATGAAAAGGTCACCAAAAAGGACGGCTGTATCTGTGACCGCGTCCTTCGAGGTCTCGCCGACCCGTCCGACTGCAAACTCTTCGGCAAAGCCTGCACCCCGCGGGTGCCTGTCGGTCCCTGCATGGTCTCGCACGAAGGAGCATGCCGGATCTGGTATCAGTACCAGCAGAAGAGATAACGGTACGGGCATGAAAACCTACACCAACATCGTCTTCGACCTGGACGGAACACTCACCGACCCCGCGGTCGGGATAATCAACTCCTTCATCTACGCGATGGAGAAATGCGGCATCACCGTCCCTGACAGAAGCGAGATGCTCAAACTCATCGGGCCGTCGCCCGTCCAGTCGTTCCAGGAACTCTACGGTCTTTCGCACGAAGAAGCGACGACCGCCGTCAGATATTACCGCGAGTTCTACCGGACAAAAGGCATATTCGAAAGCGGCGTCTTTCCAGGAATCGAAGACCTCCTCAAATCCCTCCAAGAGGAGGGAAAGACCCTAATGGTCGCTACGGCAAAGGTCGAACAGTTTGCAGAGACCGTCCTCAAACACTTCGGGATCGCACAGTATTTTACCTGCATCGCCGGCAGCAATCTGGCCAACACGATAACGCATAAAAGCGAGATCATCAAAGCGGCCATGGAACGCTGCAGTATAACTGATCTCGAACACACCGTCTTGGTCGGCGACCGGATGCACGACATCCTCGGCGCAAAAGACGCCGGGATCGATTCGATCGGCATATTGTACGGCTACGGAACGAGAGAGGAACTGGAAAACGCCGGGGCTGACCTCATCGCCGAAAGCGTTCTGGATCTGAAAAGGATCCTGTCACCCCAGGTATAAATACTCTCACGTGTAATATACTAAGGCGTTCAATCGAACGTATCTGCACCGATAGGGTAGTCAGGATATCCTATGGGCCTCCGGAGCCTATGACTCGGGTTCAAATCCCGACCGGTGCGTCGTTTTCTTTTTTTGTTTCTGTTTTCTAAACATCCCGCGTTCTGCGTGCGGCATCCAAATCGGATCCGAACCGCGGGAAAACCCTCTTTTGGCCCTGAAAACCCAGATACCATTAAATACAAAAACCGCATATGTTTATTCACAGTGTGAACATCACATTGTGAATTCTCGTACCAGGTTGGCGGAGCGGCCACGCGACTGCCTGCAGAGCAGTTCTACGCCTGTTCAAATCAGGCACCTGGCTTGTCATTTCAAAAACCGCATAGCGTCTGTGCGGAAAAATGCAGACGCTCCATGAAAAAATGTCACAAAAAGCGATCGATGCAGTATTCACCGGCCTGTTCAATCTGACCGACATACGGGTCACCCTTAGGGAGACCTCGCCTTTGCATCATCTCACCGATGAACAGAAGGAACGAACAAAAGACACCATCGAAAATATCAGAAAACAGCTTGAGATCCTCGAGGGAGAGCTCTTATGAAATGCGCAGGGCAGATCGAAGCCCGCGCCGTGGAAGAATCCTCGATCAATCTCGATCCGATCCAGGCGGCCGGAAGACTCACGCCCGAAGCGATGAAAGCCGTCATCGCGTGGGGGGACGGATACTCCGTCTGTGACAACTGTCATAAACCCTTCCGCCTGGACTATGTGACAAAGCCGCCGATCGCAGACTTCCACGAAGAAGCCGCCAAATGGCTCGGGATGGACAAGGTCCAGCTCGTGCCCGGAGCACGGCGGGCATTCCAGGAAGTCACCGGGGCACTTGTCGGAAAAGGCGACCCGGTGATCATGACCGGGATGGGGCATTACACGGCGTATTTGTCCGTCGAGGTCGTAAACGGCGTCGTCCGAGAAATCAGACCGACGGCCGACCACCACATCACCGCCGATGCCGCCGCCGAGTCGATCGAAAACGCCGTACGCGAGTTCGGCTATGCTCCAAAACTCGTCTTTGTTGATGCGGTCGATTTTATGTACGGCAACATGCATGAAGTCGAACAAATCGCCAAAGTCGCCCACCAGTATGACATCCCCGTTCTCTATAACGGGGTGTATACCGTCGGCGTTCTTCCGGTCGACGGCAAAAAACTCGGCGTCGATTTCGTGGTCGGATCCGGGCACAAAAGCATGGCGGCCCCCGCCCCGTCCGGCATTCTCGCAACCACCGACGAGTATGCGGACACCGTTCTTCGCACAACAAAGATCCAGGGGGATATCACCGGCAGAAAGTTCGGCATTAAGCAGGTCGGGATCCTCGGCTGTTCGCTGATGGGCGATCCCGCAGTCGGGCTGATCGCCTCTTTCCCGCGGGTGAAAGAGCGGGTCAACCACTTCGACGAGGAGCTGAAAAACCACAATATCGTGACCAACGCCCTGCTCTCGATCGAAGGAACAAAGGTCGCTTCTGAGTATCCGCGAAAACACACCCTCACCCGGATGGACACGGCGGGGTCCTTCGACGTCATCGCACGGACCCATAAAAAACGCGGCTTCTTCCTCTCGAGCACCTTAAACAAGCGGGGGATCACCGGCATCATGCCGGGCGTCACCAAACAGTGGAAGTTCAACACCTACGGACTGACCGCCGCACAGGCGGAGTATCTCGCCGATGCGTTCATCGAGATCGCCGAAGAAAATAGTGTGGTTGTGGGGTAAACCCCCTTTTTTTATTTGTTTTTTATTTGGTGAAGACCATCACCACATAGTTGTTTTCATTCGCCAGTTCACGGCACTGTTCGGTAAAGCCGATCATCGTCATCTTGTCCGCAAACGAATCCGGCGTGTTCTTTCCATCGGTATAGACCGCCGCGATCACCGTACTGACGTTCTGACTGAGGAAGTCGGCCTCGTACTGGACGACGGAATACTCGTGTCCGACGATATTCATGACGAGAGTTATATTCGACTTGAACCCGGCATTCTGTGCAAGCTGCTGGACCGTGGTCGTATTCACTTCAACGGACTTGACAAGGACACCGTCCGACCGAACGATCCGGTTGTTCGTGATATCCGACGTTACCGAAATAGCGACCGTGTTCGATCCGTATCCTATCGCCTTCTGGACGAACGTGACGCCGAGATCGTTATTCTGTTTCGTCAGGTTCAGTGACGGGATAAGATACGGGTTCGGCTCGACCGAAACCTGATTCACCGACATGGTCAGCTTATCGTTCATATACGCCGAAAGCATGCCTATTCCCGCACCGAGTTCGATCAGGGGATTCTGCGGGACAAGATATTCGTCCACTGCGGCGACCATTTCTGGTTCATAGCTGTTTGGATCGAGCAAAAGCTTCCAGATAAATGTCCCGTCGACATACGTCGGATCGACCGAGATCAGATTTCCGCGGATCATGATCTCGTTTGGGGTCGGATTCACCAGACCGACACACCCGGCCGTCAGAACGAATCCGACAATCAAAATAGCCAAAATCAAAACCGAAACGGTTTTTCTCCCCGGTGTATTCATAGTAAACTTTCGGAGGGCAATCTATTTGTAGATATTGTTTGATCCGGGAAAAATCATTATGGCCCATCCGGCCTCCCTCACTTTTTTGCCGCTCCCCCTTCTTCTCACCACATAGAAGTAGGGTGTGATGGGGTGAAATCCCGGGGTAAATAACGTAAGTATAAACATATCCGTTACCAAATAATATGTGCCGTGAGAGGAGGGTTGGATGAAAACTGAGGTTCTGAAAAGCATTAAAGAAACCGAAGCAAAAAGTAAATCCACAATCACCGCAGCCGAAAGTGCCGCTGAGCAGACACTTGCAAATGCAAAACTCGAAGCTGACAGCCTGATTGCCAAGGCAGAAACCATTGCCGAGGATTACAAAAAGCAGAGACTTTTAGATGCACGGAATGTAGCAACAGCAAAGCATGCCGCTATTGTTACTCAGGGAAAGGCAGACGCCGATCACCTGATTAACGCAGGAAGCAAAAAGCTCCCGCAGGCAACTTCGCTATTCGTAGAGCGGTTCAAGGAGAAACTGCATGTTTCAGCCTAGACCGATGACCCATTTGTTAATTGCCGTGAGCAAGGAGCAGATGGCGTCAGTTGTGACCGAATTATATCGTCACCAGATTTTCCACATCACCGATTTTGTAGATCAGGGGAAAGAAGGCTATGAAGGAGTTAAAATCGGCGTTCCTTTTGAAAACGCCGGAGAGCTCTCGACTAACCTCCTGAAAATACGCTCCATTGAGAGTGTGTTCCAGACCACCCCGTCTACGCAAAGCACTGTCCAGATGCGTCCTGCAGAAACGATTCGAGCAGCAATAGATAGCGAGCTTCCCAAAATTGAGGAGGAAGTTAGCAGTCTCACGGTAAAGCGATCGAATGCAGAGACCCGTATCCGGGAATGTGAACAGCGTATCAACGAACTCAAACCATTTGCCTTAGTGCCTCTAGAGCTTGATCTCTACAGAGGTTACGAGAGTCTGACGGTTTTTGCAGGGTACATCGAGCATGACCTTGACATCTCTGTTCCGCACGAAAAGACTTACGTCGCGGGAAAAGACGGAAACTTCATAGTCGTCTTTGCAGAGAGCAAAAACGCAGCAGACATCGAAAGGCAGCTGGCAGATGCAGGCTTCCAGAGCGTTTCCCTGCCGGTCGAATCCGGCACGGTCCAGGCAGCAGTGGAGAAATACACTGTCGAACTGGGCAAAGTGACACAGATCCGCGAAGACTGTACCGCAAAGATCGTTGAACTGAAAGCAAAATACGCAGACTTACTCGCCGCTTGCGATGAATTATTGTCCTGCGATGTGGAACGTGCCGAAGCGCCACTTCGATTTGCAACCACCGACGAAGCTTTCGTCATTGACGGCTGGATCCCAACCGACACCGTGGAGAAAATCACAGCAGCACTCAACCAGGCAACTGGTGAACGCGTTTATGTAACCGTTGATCCTTCGGATTACGAAGCGACCGCGGTACCGGTGGAATATAATAATCCATCATTTGCAAAGCCCGCCGAACTGTTTATGGACCTGTATTCCCGTCCAAAATACAAAGAACTGGACCCGACCATTATCCTTGCGATCATGTTCCCCTTGCTCTTTGGATTCATTGTCGGCGATCTGGGATATGGTCTTCTTTATCTGGCTCTTGCCCTCGTCCTTCGTAAGACGTTACTTAAGATGGGCGAAACGGGATACAAAGCCTTTATCATCATCCTTGGAGCAGCTATTTCAACGAGCGTCTTCGGACTTCTCTATAGTGAGTTCTTTGGTATGAGTCTTCCCTGGCACTCGATTATTTTCTCCCGTCACCTTCCAATTGGTGCCGGCATGGAACACGCGATGCCCCAGGTTATTGAACTGCTGATAGTATCAGCCCTTCTTGGTGTCATCTACATCAGCGTTGGCCGTTTCTTCGGAATGATCAATCACTACAGAATGGATCACCCCGGAAGCCACCGGACAAAAGCAGTCCTTGCACAGCTTGGATGGAACTTTATCCTGTGGGGCATTCTGGTGCTTATCCTGAGTGTGGCTGACTTAAACGAATACTGCCAGTTCCCCTTTGCACTTCCCACATTTGTCGCGTACCCGACCATTGCTGGAATCGCAGGTGCAATTCTGATCGTCGTTGGTTGTGTGTTCGTCGCAATTGAGAACCCACTTGACCTGATGGAAATCCCAACAAACACGCTTTCCCACATGCTGTCCTTCTGCCGTCTTGCTGCAGTCGGTCTTTCATCCGTGGCGATCGCAATGGTCGTAAACTTCATGGCTGTCGATTTATTCATCAGCCCTGCTATGGCCAACCTGGATGTTGTTGGTGTACTATTGATTATCGTGGGTGTCATAATTCTCATATTAGGTCACGCACTCAACGTCGCCCTTGGTATACTTGGCGGTGCACTCCACCCGATTCGTTTACACTATGTCGAATTCTTTACCAAATTCTACCAGGGCGGAGGAATCATTTACAAGCCCTTTGGACTTAAAAGAAAATTCTCTGAGGAATAAAAAATGGCAATCGAATCTATGACAGTAGAAGCAGCAACAGCATTAGCATCCGGATACACCGCAATCGGCGCAGGTCTCGCAGTAGGTCTCGCAGGTGTCGGTACCGGTATTGGTGAAATGGGTATCGGAGCAGCCGCCGTTGGCGCAACAGCAGAAGACCGTGGAATGTTCGGTCTTGCATTACTCTTCACCGTTCTTCCGGAAACCGTCGTTATCTTCGGTCTCGTTATCGCACTGCTCTTGATCTTCGTCTAAGCGGAGCAGTCTGATATGGGACTTGAGGTAGTAGTAGACGAAATCAAAGCAAAGGGTGACCGAGAAGCTGCAACTATCAAAGCAGCAGCAGAGGCACAGGCACAAGAAATCGTCAACGAAGCAAACCTCCGTGCAAACGAGATCCGTCTCTCAGCCGAGAAAGACGCTGATACGCAGGCCGACCGGATCATGATCCGTGAAGTCGCAAGCGCCAATCTGGTCGTGAAACGTGATTTCTTAAACGCACAAAAGGAACTTCTTGACAAAGTCTACACCAGTGCAGCAGAGGAAATCGCTAACCTTCCGGCAGACGTACACGCAAAAGCCGTACGTGAACTCTTAAAAGAGGCTGCCAAGCAGATCAAAGCGGGTGTCGTTTTCACTAACGCACGCGACGAGAAGGCTGCAAAAGAGGCAATTAGCGGTTTAAAGACCCTGAGCGGATTTACGTTTGGAAGAATCACCGACATCGCCGGCGGTGTCGTTGTACAAAGTACCGATGGTCAGCTCACACTTGACTTCTCATACCAGACCTTTATGGGTGAAGTCTGGGAAACAAGTCTGAAAGATGCATCGGAGATATTGTTCGGATGAGGTAAACAATGACTGAGGTAATGAGCGGAACTGCTCCCTATATCTATGTTTCAACCCGCATGCGGGTCCGCAAAGCGAAGCTCATCCCGCGGGAAGAATATCTTCGCATGCTGAACATGGGTCTCACTGAGTTCACCAGACTCATTGAGGAGATGGAGTACAAACGCGAAATCGATGAACTTTCAGCATCCTTTAAAGGTGTCGACCTCATCGAAAACGCCATGTCCTGGAACCTTGCAAAGGAGTATCAGCGTGTGATCGCTCTGGCTCCTGGAGAGATGAAAGGATTTACCCGTGATTACCTGCATAAGTGGGATATCCAGAACATTCTGAGTATCCTGCGAGGTAAAGAACTCGGATTTTCCGACGGGAAGATCCGTGCAGTACTTGTCCCGGCCGGTGCACTCGATGCATCGACGCTGGACCGGCTTGTCGCCGAGTCATCGGTTGAACGTATCGTTGAACAGCTGCCCGTAAAGCAGATGTCGGCGATCCTCAGCGAAGGACTCAGCGAGGCGATCGAGACCCATTCCTTTGGGAAGATCGAGAACGAGCTGTATAAGTACTATTATGCAACGCTGATCAAAGCAGCACGTGGCGGTATGAAGGGCGGACGTCCGTTCCTGAAATATGTCATGTTCGAAATCGACATCAAAAACATCACCAGTGTTTTCAGAATGCGTGCACAGGGTGGCGACAACGCAGCCCAGCAGAACATCTGGATCCCCGGCGGTTCATTCAAACCTGAAGAGCTCGAAAGACTCAGCAGTGTTGAAAGCACCGATGAAGTGGTCGATTCGCTGAAAAAGAAGATCAAAGTCACCGTGCTCCTTGATGCACTTGAATCTCTGCGTGAGAAGAAACCGATTTATTCGATCGAAAGCACCCTGATTGCAGCCCAGCTCAATCAGATGGACAAAGTATCGAAACGCAATCCGTTCTCAATCTCGCCACTTCTCGTGTATCTCGAAAGAAAGAAGTATGAAGTATCCAATCTCCGTGCCATTGCCCGTGGAAAAGAAGCAGGCTTGGACGCGGAGACGCTCGAAAAGTACCTGGTGATGTAAATGGAAATCGCAGTAATTGGAAATAAGGAGTTCGTCTTGGGATTCCAGCTCGCTGGCATCAAAAAGACCTACTCTGCAGAAAATCCCGAAAAACTTGCCGAGACCATTACGAAGGTACTTGACGACACGAATGTGGGCATACTTGTGCTGCAGAGCACTGACCTTGAACAGATCCCGCGTCGCCTGCAGGTAATCATTGAAAATTCTGTCAAACCGACCATCGTTACAATCGGCGGGCAGGAGGCAGGTCTCTCCCTGAGGGAGCGTATAAAACGTTCGGTGGGTGTTGATTTGTGGAAGTAAATAGCAAACCAGGAATACTCAAAAGAATTGCAGGACCTGTGGTCACTGCAGTTGATCTTGATGCACACATGTATGATGTGGTCAAGGTCGGAAACGAGGAACTGATGGGAGAGGTCATCAAGATCGACGGTGCAGACACCGTTATTCAGGTCTATGAATCTACCACGGGCATTCGCCCGGGTGAGCCCGTCATAAACACCGGTCTTTCGCTCGCAGTCGAGCTTGGTCCGGGTCTCTTGACCAGTATCTACGACGGTATCCAGCGTCCGCTCGAAGTGCTTATCCAGAAGATGGGTAACTTCATTGCACGCGGTGTTACCGCACCGGGACTGGACCACGAGAAGAAATGGACCTTCAAACCGGTCGTTCACGTCGGAGACACCGTTGTCCCCGGACAGATCGTCGGTGAAGTTCAGGAAACACGCAGTATCGTGCACAAGATCATGGTCCCGCCACTCGCAAAGGGCGGCAAGGTCACCAAGATCAATGCAGGAGACTTCACCGTTGATGAGATCGTCATCGAACTCGACTCCGGCGAATCCTTCCCGATGATGCAGAAATGGCCGGTCCGTGTCCCGCGTCCGTACGTGGAAAAACACAGCCCGAGCATCCCCCTCCTGACCGGACAGAGAATCCTTGACGGACTCTTCCCGATCGCAAAAGGCGGAACAGCAGCTATCCCCGGACCGTTCGGATCCGGAAAGACCGTTACCCAGCAGCAGCTGGCAAAATGGTCCGACGCAGAAATCGTGGTCTACATCGGCTGCGGTGAACGCGGAAACGAGATGACCGAAGTTCTGACCGAGTTCCCCGAACTCCAGGACCCGAAAACTGGAAACTCTCTCATGGAGAGAACGATTCTCATCGCAAACACTTCCAACATGCCTGTGGCAGCCCGTGAAGCATCCGTGTACACCGGTATTACTCTTGCAGAGTACTTCCGTGACATGGGCTATGACGTTGCATTAATGGCAGATTCCACCTCCCGGTGGGCAGAAGCAATGCGTGAAATCTGTTCACGTCTTGAAGAGATGCCCGGAGAAGAAGGTTATCCGGCATACCTGTCCTCCAGACTCTCCGAGTTCTACGAGCGTGCAGGACTTGTCGAGCCTCTCGCAGGTGGATCAGGCTCTGTTTCCGTTATCGGCGCAGTTTCTCCTGCCGGCGGAGATTTCTCCGAACCGGTCACGCAGAACACGCTTCGTATCGTCAAAGTCTTCTGGGCACTCGATGCAAACCTCTCCCGCCGTCGCCACTTCCCGGCAATCAACTGGCTGCAGTCCTACTCTCTGTACATGGCTCAGCTGAACGATTACTACGACGAGAAGGTCTCCCCCGACTGGAACAAGCTCCGGTCCTGGTTCATGGAAGTTCTTCAGAAGGAAGCCGAACTGCAGGAAATCGTGCAGCTCGTCGGATCCGACGCACTGCCGGAGACCGAACAGATCACCATCGAAGTCGCCAGAATGATGCGGGAACTTTTCCTGCAGCAGAACGGTTTCGACCCGGTCGACACCTACTGCGATCTGCCAAAGCAGCTTGACATGTTCAAGATGATCAGAACCTACGCAGACCTTGCATACGCCGCACAGGCAGCAGGCGTCCCGCCGTCGCAGATCCTTGCAGTCAAAGCAAAGAACGAAATGCCGCAGGTCAAATTCACCAAGGACTACAAACCGGTTCTTGACAAGATCTACGCAGGCATGGAAGCAGAATTCAAGGCACTGAGGGCATAAACATGAAAGAATATAAGACAGTCTCTAAAGTTGCCGGACCACTGCTTTTCGTCGAAAAGACCGAGCCAGTCAGCTACGAAGAGCAGGTCAGCCTTGTTCTTGCCGACGGCACGATGAAACGCGGACAGGTCCTCGATACCTCCGAAGATCTCGTCGTCGTACAGTGTTTCGAGACCACTACCGGTCTTGGACGCGACACCGGTGTCCGTTTCCTTGGTGAAACCTTCAAGATGCCGGTCTCAAAGACCATGCTCGGACGTATCCTCTCCGGCGGTGGAAAACCCATCGACGGCGGACCGGCTATCGTCCCCGACAAGCGTCTCGACATCAACGGAGCAGCTATCAACCCGTATGCACGCGGAACGCCGAGAGATTTCATCCAGACCGGTATCTCCACCATCGACGGAACCAACACCCTCGTTCGTGGTCAGAAGCTTCCGATCTTCTCGTCTGCCGGTTTACCGCACAACGAGATCGCACTTCAGATCGCCCGTCAGGCAAAAGTGCCCGGATCATCCGACGAATTCGCCGTAGTTTTCGCTGCAATGGGTATCACCCGTGAAGAAGCAAACTACTTCATGGCAGACTTCGAGAGAACCGGTGCACTCGAGCGTGCAGTCGTTTTCCTGAACCTCGCTGACGACCCCGCCGTCGAGCGTACGGTCACGCCGCGTCTCGCACTCACCACTGCCGAGTACCTTGCATACGAGCTTGGTTACCACGTGCTGGTTATCTTAACCGATATGACGAACTACTGTGAAGCACTTCGTCAGATCGGTGCTGCCCGTGAAGAAGTTCCGGGTCGCCGCGGATATCCGGGTTACATGTATACCGATCTTGCATCCATCTACGAGCGTGCAGGTATCATCAAGGGCCTGAAAGGATCCGTTACCCAGATTCCAATCCTTACCATGCCCGGTGACGATATCACCCACCCGATCCCCGATCTTACCGGATACATCACGGAAGGTCAGATCGTTATTTCCCCGGAGTTACACCGTAAGGGTATCTATCCGCCGATCAACGTTCTGCCGTCTTTGTCCCGTCTGATGAACCTCGGTATCGGAAAGGGCATGACCCGTGAGGACCACAAGAAGGTCTCCGATATGATGTACTCCGGTTACGCAGAAGGTGTCGATCTCCGCGGCTTAGTGGCCATTGTCGGAAAAGACGCACTTTCAGAGCGTGACCAGAAGTTCTTAGAGTTCGCCGATGCATTCGAAGACAAGTTCGTTCGTCAGGGATCCGACGAGGACAGAACCATCGCCCAGACGCTTGACGTCGGATGGGGTATGTTCACCCAGCTCCCGGAGAGCGAACTTGAGAAGCGTATCGACCGTGACCTCATTAAGACCTATCACCCGAACTACAGGAAGTGAGTAAGTCATGGCGCTGAACGTGAAGCCTACCAGATCCGAACTGATCGCCCTCAAAAAGCGTATCAAGCTCTCGGAGCGTGGGTATAAGCTTCTGAAAATGAAGCGCGACGGACTTATCCTTGAATTCTTCAAGGTGTTAGCGGAAGCTAAAGATCTCAAAAATCAACTTGCCGAAAAGTACGAACGTGCACAGAGAATGATTGCGATCGCAGAAACTGTGGACGGAAGTATCGGTGTGAAGTCAGCGGCGTTTTCAGCATCTGAAAACCCGGTGATCGACCTGAAAAGCAAGAACATTATGGGAGTTGTTGTACCAAAGATCGAGTCCCAGAGTGTGAAGAAGTCTCTCACGAACCGCGGTTACGGCGTTCTTGGAACGTCCGCCGCGATCGATGAGGCTGCCGACGCATTCGAGGAGTTAGTAGAGTGTATCATCCTCTCCGCTGAACTGGAGACGACTATGAAGCGCCTCTTAGACGAGATCGAAAGTACAAAGCGCCGTGTGAATGCCCTGGAATTCAAGGTTATTCCGGAGTTGATCGAAGCCCGTAACTTTATCAAGATGCGGCTCGATGAAATGGAACGCGAAGAATTGTTCCGTATGAAAAGAACAAAGGGTAAGTCTGCCGCAAAGGCCGCAAAACTCTCCGCTGCACACGCAGCAGAATAATAATGCGGAACTGCAGGAGACCGGGAGAACCTCAGGGATCCCCGGGGATATCCGGGATCTTCTAACCCGAATCTCTTTATTCTTTTTTCGACTGTTTTTTTATTTCAACCGGGATATCTGACCGGTTTTTCCGATAAGAATATTCATATTATCTCCCGTCCCTTTAGTTTAAACAATGAATACCCAGTTCCCCGCCGATAAAGCCGATAAAATAGCGGAAATGTTTTCATTTACCGATGATGAAAAACAATCGTTTTGCAATACGGCAAACGCAATTCTTCAGACCCACGAGGACGAGGATCCGAATAAAATAATCACCGCCGTCTGCGAATATGCCGATCTCATAGCCAAAAGCAAAGGAGCCGGCTACACCCCGAAAATCGCCCGGCAGAAGATCGGGGACGTTCTTCTAACAAGCATCGAACCGCCGTGCGGGAGCAACACCTATATCCTGGAAACAAAGGAAGGGTTTCTCGTGATCGACAGCGGATTTCCCTGCTATGCCGAAGATCTGAAACGGACGGTCCTCTCGCTCTATCCAGATTTTGGAAAGCAGAAGACCGAGCATATTATCACCCACATCGATATGGATCATATGGGGGCGATGGATCTGTTCGACTGCGTATATCTGAATGCGGCGAGTCTGGAAAATTTCACTCGGGAAAAAGCCGGGGTCGCGAACTACCGGGTCAAGAATCCGAGCCGTGCCCCGTTCTATGATATGGTGGTGATGCTTACCGGCTATAAAACCCCGTATTTGGAAAACGTCACTCTCTTAGACAGTGTGAAACCCGATCCGACACTTCCTCTCTCATATATCGGCGATCTGAAAACCGCAGGCCTCACCTTTTCGGTGTATGAAGACTTCGGCGGCCATGTGGAAGGGTCGATGCTCTTCCTCGAAAACGAGATCGGACTCATTTTTACCGGCGATATCCTGATCAATCCAGACGGCTTCACGCCCGAGCAGCTGAAAGTCAACCGCTACCCGGCGATCCTTGCAGGCGGAAGCGTGAACGAGGATTCAAAGAAAGCTGCCGCAGAGCGGTTTGCGGCGTATGACATGATGCAGGGAAGACGATGGATGATCTGTCCCGGGCACGGGAACGTTTTCCAGCTGTAAAATCCCTTCTTTTTCGCAATTTTAACAACGATGCATATTCAGCAAAAACAGGTCTATACTGGTAAGTAAAGAAAAAAACGAAAAGACGTTGGAAAAAGATATTGAGCTGGGAATTTACCGGCGTGCGGGAGTGGTGTTGACCTTGCGGGTAACGTATCCTGCGACACGGTTGCGGATCATTTTGCTTTCAATCGTGGTGATTTCAGCAACAACTTTCTTGTTGTCGTCAAAGTTGCCGTTGAAACTGTTTCCGTGCTGTTCGAGAAGGGCGGTGCCCATTGATTTGATATAACTTGGCTTGATTCCCATGAGTATTCCTCAGATGTCTATATATGTAAGACGTTGAGATATGATAAGTATTCTGTTTGCTACCTCCTCAGGAGTGGTTCCAAGGAGGCATATCCTGCCCGGTCCGCGGGAAGATTCGGGATTGGCTATGGCAAGCGGCACGCCTTTTCTGCATACCGAAGCGATCCCCCAGTCCATGGTCGAGATACCGGCCGGGAACTTTTCCGGGTCATAGACCTCGACGTCCCGAAGAGTTTCTACGGCCGTTGCGAGAATGTCATCCTCATAGCGTATGCATGCCGCCGAGCGAATGGTGGGATCGAAACGCCGGACGGTAAGAAGGGTCTTGACGATCGGTTCATCGACGCCGAACCCGACGCTCGAACCTCTGGCGATGGCGACGCCTTTCTTGTCGACGGCGTCGGCGGTCGCATAGGCGATCGCCAGATCGTCCCGCGGAATGATATAGCGCGAGACATCCTGCAGTTTGCCGTGAGCCTTCTGCAGATCGCGGAGAACCGCCGACTGTGCTCCGGCACCCATCAGTTCAGCCCCAGTTCGTCTTTTACCGCAGTGATCTCGGAAATAGCGATCTCATACATTCGTTCCCTCGGGACGAGAGCGTCGCCAAGAGCGATCCTTGTCCGGTCGCATCCTGCGGCGAACGAAGGGGTCTTGTACTTCTTCGTGACCGTCTTCAACGTCACATCGGATATGTTTCCTCCCTTGACATACGCACAGGCGACGATCAGTCCAGACACACTGTCGGCGACCTGGAGACAGATCTCCACAGGGGTCGTATAGTCGGTACCGAATATCATGTGATTGTGGCGTTTGATTGGAAGAGCGATCTCGTCGCCGACACCTGCCGCACGAAGGATCTCGTATCCGGCAAGTCCGTGCTTTTCCATATCCTCGTCGATCTCCTCGAAGTCGATGTCGTGAAGGATGCCGATCGTTTCCCAAAGGACAGCATCTTGTCCCAACTCAGTCGCCAGACCCTTCATGACGGCGGCGGTCGAGATACAGTGACCGACAAGCGAGGGAGTGGCTACATGTTGTTTGAGAAGCGTGAGTGCCTCTGTTTTTTCCATGTCCTATTTATTGGATATGAAAAGGGATAAGAGTCTCGACGCACAATGTATTTGTATGCAAGATTGGATACTTGATGTGATCATCGGCGTCTCGGCAATCATTTTGTTTGCCATTCTGCTTCTGGGTCTGCCCCACGTCCTCCCGGCGGCCTATGGATACGTAGCAGCTTTCCTGATTTTCGTGGCATACCTCACAACTGCAGGACTGACAGTAATTAAAAAATCGATCCAAAAATAAATTTATATTTTTTTACCAAAACTTGAAAAGCTATTCCTGCTTTTCCAGGGCTTTATAATCCGTTTTATTCATTTTGGTAAGGGGCATCGCTTCCAGAATCGAGATCGAAACCGGAACGCTCCAGTGATTCAGATTCGCTTTGGCAAAGGCGATAATGTCTTTTATCGCGGCCTCGGGGTCCATCTTCTCCTTCAGCGTTACATAGAGTTTGATCCGCGTATCCGTCTTCCAGGGAATACCCATTGCGCACGACTGGGAGATGATCGGGCACTTTTCCATGACGGCCTCGATCATGAGAGGATAGACATTGTATCCGTTGACTTTGACGAGCCGCTTGTATCTGCACCGGAAATTGATGTTGTTCCCTTCCCCGATCGAGACGATATCCCCGGTGTGGAGCCAGATGCGGCCGTCGTCATGCATGCGGAGAACGGCGGCGGTCTCTTCAGGATTTTTGTAGTAGCCGGTCATGATTGCCGGACCGATCATACACAGTTCTCCTTCCTCGGTGTTAGGCAGGACGTCAGTCGTTCCGGGAGCGACAACGCATATCTCCGTTCCGGCAAGAGGGACACCCACGCCCCCTTCCTTTAACGTGGAGTAATGCACGCCGGTGATAACACAGGCCCCGCCGGCTTCGGTCAGACCGTAGCCCGGACGGAACTCTGCTCCGCCTTTTTCTTTTCCGAGTATGTCGTTATACCTGTAGGCAAGCTCGGGGCTTACCCGGTCCCCGCCGCACACCAGATGTTTGACGCAGGAGAGATCCTTTCCTTTGAGATGCGGATACATCCGCTCGTACATCGCAGGAACGCCACAGAGAAACGCCATCTTCTCTTCTACGATGAACTTTGCGCACTCCTTCGCATCGAACCGCGGACAAAGAGCGACCCGCATCCCTGACGAGAGCGGCGTGTGGATGCAGACGGTCAGACCAAACGCATGGAAGATCGGCAGCACGGCAAGGAACCCGTCTCCGATATGCGGTTTGCCGTCTACATAGTCATAGAGAAGCTGGGTCGCCAGATAATTGGCCGAGGTGTTTGAAAGCATCACGCCTTTCGAGGGGCCGGTCGTGCCGCCGGTGTACATGATGACGGCAGTATCCTCAGCCCTGACATCGTGCGGGGGAAGGGACGCGGTCTTCAAAAATTCGCGTCCTTCTTCGAGAAGAGCGTCCCATTCAGAGGATCTGCCGGTCGTCTGTTTGGCGTGACGAACCGAACGGTTGTAGACCGTCTTCATGACCCAGCCTTTGATGCCTGCGGGGAAGTAGGTGGGCGTTTTACAGCGGATGACCTCGACGTCGAGACCACTGCAGTGTTCTTCGTTGATCTCAAACGTCAGAACGATCCGGGATTCGGTGAGTTCCACCGCGTATCGGAGTTCATCTTTCGTTGAAAGCGGGTGCACGAGATTGCAGACGGCGCCGATCCGGTTGACGGCATATGTGGCGATAACGCTTTGCGGGATATTCGGCAGAAAAATGGTGACGAAATCGCCTTTTTTCACACCGTGCTGCATGAGTCCGGCAGCACAGGCATGTACCTGCTCCATCAGACTGCGGTATGATATGTAATTATTATAATACTGTATGGCGATTGCTTGGGGTCCTGCATGGGTTCCACCGTATGTGAGCATCGTGTAAAGAGACCTTTTTGTCTCATTTGTATACTCAAGTTTGGTGATGGAATCATTTCTGTATATGCGGGCGTTCATGAACCATATACGTATGAATGGTACTATATTATAGCTGGCGGTCACGCAAAATTTGAACAAATTCTGCAGAAAATAATCCCAATAGATTCACCAGAGAGTATATATACTTCAGCCCAAAATGGACCCCTCATTGGGGGAGGGTATGAAAAAAAAAGATTAGACCTTATCCTGGAGCGCCATGTAATCGAGTTTGTTCATCTTCGTCATCGGCATCTCATCAAGGATGACGAACGCTTTTGGAACACTCCAGTGGTTCAGATGTTCGGTCGCAAAAGCAAGCAGATGTTTCTCCGCTTCGGCATGATCCATCTTCTGTTTGAGGGTCACATACAGTTTGATCCGGCGGTCATCCCGCCACTTGAAGCCTACGGCGCAGGCTTTGGCAACGATCGGACAGGCCTCCATTGCCGCTTCGATTAAGGGAGGATAGACGTTATACCCGTTCACTTTAACCAGACGCTTAATGCGGGATCTAAAGCAGAGATTGTTCTCCTCCCCGATCGCGAATATGTCTCCCGTATGGAGCCAGAGTTTTCCGTCGGGATGGACCTTCAGCACATCGTCTGTGGCCTCGGGATTTTTATAATACCCTTGCATCAGCGAAGGACTGGAGATGCAAAGCTCTCCTTCTTCACCATCAGGGACCACATCAAAGGTCCCGGGATTCACAAGGCAGATGTCCGTTCCTTCGACCGGAATCCCCACGCATCCTTCGGGGAACGCCTGATAATGGTTCCGCGTAAGAGAGCAGGTCCCGCATGCCTCGGTCAGCCCGTAGCCTGGACGGAACTCCGCACCTCCCTTGTCTTTTCCTAAGATGTCGTTATACCGGTAGGCGAGGTCGTGACTTACCCAGTCTCCTCCGCAGACAACGTGCTTCATAAATGAAAGGTCGTGATCTTTCAGATACGGATACATCCGCTCATACATAGCGGGAACGCCGATCACATAGGCGACCTTTTCTTTCAGAAGAAGGCTGCTGCACTCCTTATCGTTGAACCGGGGGGAGAGCATGACCCGCATGCCGGAGGAAAGCGGGGCCTGGATGCAGACCGCGAGCCCGAATGCATGGAAGAGCGGAAGGATCGCAAGGAATCCGTCGCCGATATGGGCGGTGTGCGTGACGTTTTCGAGCAGAAGACGCGTCGTGACGTAGTTCACCGACCAGTTCGATATCATGACCCCTTTGGCGGGCCCGGTCGTGCCGCCGGTGTACATGATGACAGCCGTGTCGTCGGCTTTTCCTTCTAAAGGCGGGAGAGGTGTTGTATGGAGCCGCTTTTTGCCGGCCGCCAGAAGATCGGTCCACTCGGTGACGCGGGAAGCGGCCTTCGGCGATTTCCGGACCGTGTAGGAATACACGGATTTCATCACGAATCCCTTCGGACCCGGCGGGAAATATCCCGGCGTTCTGCATCGGATGATATCCACATCGAAGTTGGCCGCAAGACCTTCGTTCAGTTCAAACGTGAGAATAAGTTTGCTGTCCGTGAGTTTGACCGCATTCTCCAGCTCCGACAGGGTCGAGAGCGGGTGGACCATATTGCATACCGCACCGATCCGGTTCAGGGCATAGACCGCAATCACGCACTGCGGGATGTTCGGCAGAAAGAGCGTGACGAAATCGCCTTTCTTTACGCCGCGATCGAGAAAACCTGCGGCACAGGTGTCGATGAGATCATACAGTTCCCCGTACGTGATCCGGTTGTCGAAATATTGAATGGCAACGGCCTCGCGGCCTGCATGCTGCACGCCGTAGTTGAACATGGAATAGAGAGACTGCTTCGTTTCGTCAGTGTATTCCAGTTCGGTCTTCGCGTCGTCTCTAAACACAGGACGTGACATACGTTACTCAGCCTGCTTTTTTTCGTTTGCCCGTGAAAGTTCCTGCTTTTCCAGCAGACGGTAATCTATCTTATTGAATTTCGTCATCGGAAGATCGGCGACGAACTCAACCTTGGCCGGAACGCTCCAGCGGTTCATCTGGTCTTTGGCGTAATCGATCAGGATCTTCTCTTCCTCAGCCGCATCAAAGGAGCCGAGCGGCTTTTCCGGAACAACGAAGAGTTTGATCTTCCGGTCAAGCTTCCAGGGGGTCGCAACGGCGCAGACCTGTTTGATATCGGGATGGTTCTGCATCGCCTCCTCGATGAGGGTCGGATACACATTATAACCGTTCACCTTCACGAGGCGTTTGTGCCGGGAACGGAAACAGACATTTCCGTCCTTTCTGATCACGACCAGATCGCCGGTGTGGAGCCAGACGTTTCCATCATCATGGAGCCGGAGAACGTCCTTTGTGGCCTCTTCGTTCTTGTAATACCCTTTCATCACCGAAGGCCCGAGGAAACAGAGTTCGCCTTCCACGCCGTCGGGCACGAGTTCCGTTGTGCCGGGTTTTACGACGCAGACTTTTGTGCCGGTAACCGGAGATCCGACACAGCCGGTCGGGAGTTTTTCATACTGGTTCGCGACGAGACAGCAGGCACCGCACGCCTCCGTCAGCCCGTACCCGGTCCTAAAGAGGATATCGGCCTTGGATTTTCGTAAAAGAACATTGTATTTATTGGCGAGCTCTTCGGAGACGCGGTCTCCTCCGCTGACCATGAGCTTCATTCTGGAGAGATCTTTATTTTCGAAGTAGGGATACATGCGTTCGAACAGAGCCGGGACTCCCGGGAGGAACAGGATATCTTCGGAGAAGATCTGCTGGGCGCATCCCTTAGGATCGAATCTTGGGATCAGAACGATCTTCATACCGGAGATAAGCGGTGCATGCACGGAAACCGCCAGACCAAAGGCGTGGAAGATCGGGAGGATCGCAAGGAACCCGTCGCCCACATCGGTTTTTCCCTCGCCGATGTCGATCAAAAGCTGGATGGACATCGAGTTTACCGCATAATTGGAGAGCATGACGCCTTTCGAGTCGCCCGTCGTTCCGCCGGTATACATGATGACGGCCGTATCGTCGGGTAAAACGTCGTCGGACGGGAGCTTGAAGCCGTCTTTGAGCAGTTTCTTTCCTTCGGCAAGAAGATCGGTCCACTGCGTGATCTTTGCAACGTTCTCTGCCTTTGGATATTTGCGCATCACAAACCGGAATCCTTTGTCCAGCACGAATCCTTTGGGGGTTGAGGGGAAGTAGCCGGAGGTCCGACATCTGATGACCTCGATATTTTTCCCGGAGAGAAGGCCTTCATTGACTTCGCAGGCGAGAACGATCCGGCTGTCCGTGAGTTTGAGGGCATAATCGATATCTTCCTGAGGGGATAAGGGATGGACCATATTGCATATTGCGCCGATCCGGTTGACGGCATAGAGAGCCAGAACCCCCTGAGGGATGTTCGGCAGGAAAATAGTGACATAATCGCCTTTTTTCACACCATGATTCACCAGGGCTGCCGCGATCGCATGAACCTCGTCCATGAACTGTTTGAACAGGATGTGCCTTCCGTAATATGCGGCCGCGGGTGATGTATTGCCGGCCCTATTGAAACCATATAGAAGTGCTTCGTACAGCGAACGTTTGTTTTCTTCAGAGTAATGTAATGTCAAATATGTATCCTCCGATCAAGCGGTAAAAAAAAATCCCATAGTATTATTTACGTGGGAACATATAATAGAAACGGAAATATTTTTGTCTATTTTATCACTTAATAGACAGAATTGTGTAACCGGACTCGGAAATTACCTTGGTAAACTCGGCATCCGAAACCTCGGCCGAAAGTTCCACCGCGGCGGTCTTTGCTTTGAGATCCACAACTGCCGAGACGACCCCAGGGATACGTGAGAGAACTTTTTCCACAGTCATTTTGCAGTGTTCGCACATCATGCCGTCGATGGTAAGTACTTTTTTCATGGTTTCCTCTTTTGAAGTAGTTGGTATCTCCGATGTAAAAAATCTAAGCCTGAGGGCATTCAATACGACGCAGACCGAAGAGAGACTCATCGCCAGAGCCGCAAAGCCGGGAGAGAGTTTCCATCCAAAGGGCACAAAGAATACGCCGGCAGCAAGAGGGATGCCGATCGTGTTGTAGATAAAAGCCCAGAAAAGGTTCTCCTTGATGTTTCGAAGCGTGGCACGACTAAGGCGGATCGCCGAAACGATGTCCCAGGGATCGCTTTTCATCAAAACATAGTCGGCGGATTCAAGAGCGATATCGGAACCCGCACCAATCGCGATACCCACATCGGCTCTTGCAAGAGACGGCGAGTCGTTGATCCCGTCGCCGACCATGATGACGTGATGCCCCACTTCCTGCAGTGCTCTGACCTTTCCCTCTTTTTCTGCGGGCATCACTTCGGCGATCACATTGGAAATCGAAAGCTGCCCGGCGATGGATTCGGCCACTGTCCGGGTATCGCCGGTCAAAAGGATGACATCCAGACCAAGATCCTGCAGTCCGGCGATAGCCGCTTTGGAGGTGGGCCGGATCCGGTCGGCAACGGAGATGATGCCAAGCAGTTCCTTTCCGGCGGCGAAGTACAGGGGAGTCCCGGTCATGTTAGCAGGTGTGAGAGACACACCGTTCTCTTCCATGAAGGCATCGTTTCCGGCATAACAGATCTTCCCGTTCACCGATGCAGATACCCCTCTTCCCGGAACCGAGACGAAATCCTGCGCTTTAACCGGCACGATGCCGTGTTCTCCTGCATAGGTGACGACGGCTTTTGAGAGAGGGTGTTCCGATGCGAATTCGACCGAAGCGGCGATCAGCAGGAGGTCTTCCGTTGTCCCTGAAAGGGTGACGACCTCAGTGACCTCGGGCTTTCCAATCGTGACAGTCCCTGTTTTATCGAGAAGGATCGTGTCGGCACGCCCCGCAGTCTCGAGCGACTCTGCGGATTTGATCAGAATGCCAAGCGAAGCGGCCTTTCCGGTCGCGACCATGATGGCGACCGGTGTGGCAAGTCCCAACGCACAAGGACAGGAAATAACAAGAACCGAAATCGCGATAGAAAGGGCAAACGTAAAGGGCTCACCGAGAAGCAGCCAGACCCCGCCAGAAACAACGGCGATGGTCATCACCAGCGGCACAAAGATCCCGCTCACTTTGTCGGCAAGTTGTCCGATCGGGGCCTTGGATGCGTTCGCATTCTGCACGAGTTCGACGATCGCGGCAAGCGTCGTGTCCTCACCGACCTTTTCCGCACGGAACGTAAAACTGCCAAGCGAGATCGTTCCTGCCGAGACGGCGTCCCCCGGATTTTTGACGACCGGAATACTTTCGCCGGTCAACGCCGACATGTCGATCGGTGCCGAACCTTCCGTGATCATGCCGTCGACCGGGATGCCGGCACCAGGTCGAACAACTATAAGATCGCCGACCACTACCTCTTCGGCGGGGACGATCACTTCAACGCCGCTGCGGAGGACAGTTGCCGTCTTCGGGGCAAGGTCGATGAGTTTTCTGACCGCCTCGGTGGTCTTTCCTTTCGTTCTCGCCTCGAGATACTTGCCGATCGTAACAAGCGAAAGGATCATCGCCACCGATTCGAAGTAGAGGTCCATGGACCTGGTCCCGGCAGCGGCCGTATCGCCGGTCGCCAGAGCTGAAAATATCATGTAGATCGCATACAGCCCGTATACGAGCGCCACAAGAGAGCCCATCGCCACAAGCGAGTCCATGTCCGGGGCACGGCGAAAGAGTGCCGGGATGCCGGATGCGTAGTATTTGTTGTTCGCGATGACGATGGGAATAGTCAAACCAAGCTGGACAAGGGCGAATATCCCGGTGTTTGCCGGATCATGGGTCCATTCGAGGAGGGGGAACCCCCACATATGGCCCATCGACACATACATAAGCGGAATAAGAAAAGCAAAAGAAACAATAAGCCTGATCTGCATCGGGCGAAGCGAAGCCCCCCCGCGGGGGGTATCGCCCAAAACCAGATCATACCCGGCTGCCCGCACGGCCTGCCGGATCTGGTCATCGGATACATCATCCGAGTCGACGACCAGACGATTTTCCAGAAGATTCACTGACGCGGAGTTCACGCCATCTACACTTTTTGCGGCCTTTTCAACATGAAGAGAGCATGCCGAACAGGTCATGCCGGATACTGAGTAGGTTTTTTTCATTTCGCGTTTTCTATAAAGAAACGGGCGATGTCGTCCAGCATCGCGCCTGGACGCTCGATGTTTCTTGTTTCAAGATTGACGACCGTGCTCGGGATCCCCGGAAGCACGCCGCCGTCAAGCAGATAATCATGAGGTACGTTGACCTGGTCGACACTTACGGGCGAGATCTCGCCTGAGATGTTTGCCGAGGTCGCGGTTATCGGACAGTCGAACATGGAGATCAGTTCAAGAGCGAGGGTATGATCCGGATACCGTATCCCGATCGTGCCCGTCCCTCCGGAAAGGTCGCTCGGCAGACAGTTTTTCACCGGGAGAACGATCGTGACCGGACCTGGAAGGAACTTGCTGATGAACCTTTCTGCAAACGGGCTGACGTCTGCAATGCCGTAGATCATCTCGATATCGGAAACGGCGACCGAGATCGGTTTTCCAAGAGGCCGCTGTTTTGCTTCGTAGACTTTGATGACGGCGGTGTCCGACAATGCGTCCGCACCGAGACCATACACAGTTTCCGTCGGATATACAACAAGGCCGTCGCGGGATAAAACGCGGACGGCTTTTTCTATTCTGCTCTCTTCGGTTGGTGTTATCATCAGAACTCTTCCCCTTTCACTTTTGCAATATCGAATACGCCGATCGTGCTGATATGCATCACGGCCATGACCCCGGCCTGGATCGGATCGGTGACCACAAGATCGGCCGCCGAAGAGGCGCTTCCCGCCATTTTGAGGCAGATGACCGGGATGCCGTCCGCCTGGATAGATTTAATGGCAGTGGTTATCTCGCCACCCATCAGGGAACCGGCAAGGACAAGGATCGAGGCGCGGGGCAGGCGGCCAACCGCTTCCACGGCACGCGCCAGATTCTGTTCTCCAACAAGAGGGATGGTATCAACGGAGATGCGTTCGCCTCTGATATTATGCCGGTCGGCTTCGTTGACGGCTCCCATCGCGACCTGGGCAACCTGGGCCCCGCCGCCGATGATGATGACGCGCTTTCCAAAAATTTCCCCGAACGTGTCGTGCAGAACAACCTCACGAACGCCGGTTACGAGGCGGAGTTCCGAGAGGATCGAATCAGTGTCGTCCCCACCTTCAATCTCGATATCCGCCCACGCAAAGTCCTTATCCGGTCCGCGGGTCAGAATCTCCTGCTGGATCGCGGTGATGTTCGCATTGTGTTCAGCACATACCGAACCGATATCTCTGAGGATACCTTTCTGATTGTCGGCTATGAGACTGAGTGCGTGATGGGACACCATAAAAATCGAATGCGATAACCGGGGATCGAACCCGGATTAGAGGCTTGGGAAGCCCCTGTCATGCCATTAGACCATTACCGCATCTCAGTAATATATTGTTTGCAGAGATATAGAGGTTTCTTATTATGAAGTGAGCTCGGTGGTCTCGAGCGCGTGATGCGTGATGCCGCAGAGGTTGTACCTGCCCCCTTCTGAGTGGACATAGCCTTTCGACGCAAGAGAGCGCAAAGCTGCCGTGACCTCGGGGATGCTCCGACCGCTGGTATCGGAGAGTTCGATCGGCGTTAAGGGAGCATACACTAATGCGAGAAGAAGTTCGGCTTCTATATTGTTCTGGAACACCGTTCTTCCGTTGACGATCACGTCACCCATCATCTCGTCGATGTCCTTTTCCACGGCTTCAAGATTTTCGATGAGTTTTTCCCGGGAGTCGAGAAGACGGCGGATCATCATGATCTTGTCGGAAAGCGGGAGGATCTCGCCGTTATCGGCAGAAACGGTCTCTATCGGCTGCTCTGATTTTGTCACCTGGACCGAGAGGGTGAAGTCATTGACGAGGTAGTAGTATTTGCGCCGCTTGTCATCCTGATAGCTGGAGATGACCGCTTCCTTCTGCATGATCGCAAGGTGTTCGATAACAGCTTTCGGGTTGATGACCAGCCGGTCGGATATTTCGGTGACGAAGCATGGTTTCTGCCGGAGAAGATCAAGGATCCGTCTTCGATTCCGGTTTCCAAGGATGTCCAGTAAGTGAGATATGTTATCCTGATCAAGCATTTTATCAAGATTACATTATGTAAGGGGATATTTCTTTAAATGTCTTCTGATTGTTTCACAAATAATCCAAGACCGTTGAACCGTCGGTTCACTAAAAAAGGGGGGATTTTCTATTTTATTGTGCTGAGGAATCGCCTTGGGCGGATTGTCAGCTTTAGAACTCAGACTCGAAGTCTTCGACCGTCATGGCTGAGACGATGCCTTTCTGTCTGAGGAACTCTTTGGTTAACAGGAAGTAAACCATAGAGAGTGCTTTGCGTCCCTTGTTGTTGGTCGGGATGACGAGATCAACGTTGTTTGTACGGTTGTTGATATCACAAAGGGCAATTACCGGCATACCGCACTGGACGGCCTCGATGATGACCTGGGCATCTCCGATCGGGTCGGTGACGATAACGACCGAGGGTTCAACATACTTCGGGAGTTTCGGGTTGGTTAAGGTTCCTGGGATGAATCTTCCAACATGGGAGAGAGCGCCGATCGTGTCTGCGAACTTCTGTGCCGGGTACTGACCGTACTGACGGGAGGTGACGACGAAGATCTTTGCAGGCTCGTAGCGTGCAAGGAACTTTGCTACCTGTTTGATCCGCTCGTCGGTTTTTCTGATATCGATGATATAGAGACCGTCGGATCTGACACGGTAGATGAAGTCTTTCATGTCGTTGTCTTTCTGCTGGGTTCCAATATGGACACCGGCGGCAAGATATTCTTCTACAGATACTAATGGTTCGTTTAATTCAATTCCAAGTTCATTGTCGGTCATTTTAGAAATGCTCCTCAATTCTTATAAGTTCATTTAGTTTAGCAATGCGCTCTCCACCAACAACGCCGCTCTTCATAAAGCAGCAGCCGAATGCCGTTGCAAGATGGGCGATGGTGTTGTCGGTCGTTTCACCAGATCGGTGGCTCATGACCGTTTCATACCCGTAATCATGGGCGAGACTGATCGTTTCGAAGGTGTCCGTCAGAGTCCCGATCTGATTTGGTTTGATCAGGACACAGTTGCAGGCATCAAGTTTGATACCTTCTTCCAGACGGGAAGCATTCGTAACGAACATGTCATCACCGCAGATAAGAGTGTCGCGGCCGGAGACTTCTTCGGTGATACGTGCAAACCCTTCGAAATCCTCTTCCTGAATCGGGTCTTCGACATAGATCAGGTTGTATTTTTCGGTCAGGTCGGCAATGTATGCAATCTGCTCCTCAGTAGTTCGCTTTGCATTCTTATAGACGTATCTACCGCTTGCGGCATCCCACATCTCCGATGCGGCAACGTCAAGTCCCATGTGGACTTCGATGCCGGTTTCGTCAAAGACTTTCGTGGTTGCTTCGTTTACGATTTCAAAGGCTTCAAGGTCGGCGATGTGCGGAGCCCATGCCCCTTCGTCGCCTTTACCGCAGCCCTTACCGCGCGCGATAAGGATCTCTTTTATGCGTTTGTGGACGAGGGCATTGGTGAATACGGCTTCAGCAGCGGTGGATGCGCCGGTCGGCACGATAAGGAACTCCTGAATATCGGTTGCGTCAACCGCATGAGCGCCACCGCCGATAACATTTCCTAACGGCAGCGGGGTCTGGGAGATAAAAGCGCCACCGAGGTACTGATAGAGTTCCATGTTGAGTGTGCTTGCCGCTGCTTTGGCGTTGGCAAGAGACAGAGCCACGGCGATGTTGGCGCCGATTCCGGAAAGATCGGACGTTCCGTCGACCTCATGCAGGGTGTCATCGAATCCGCGCTGATCGGCAGAATCAAGTTCTATCAGTTTGGGGAGGAGGTTGATATAGGCATCGGCCACGGCCTCGTCGCACGGACGGACTTTTGCCTCATAGATACCGGTAGAGGCTCCGCTCGGAGCGCAGGCACGACCGAATCCGCCGGAGATCGTGGAGATCTCGGCTTCGACGGTCGGATTGCCGCGGGAGTCCAGAATTGTCCGAAGAAGAATGTCGGAAATTTCAGTCATACTTAAAGCACCTCTGAGCAGGTACCGAACTGGCGTTTCACCGTTATCGGGACCCGATCAGCGTCGAACTCCTCTAACGCGATGTCAAGAGGATCAATCTTTACGGTTTTCACGAGAACCGGAGCTCCCATAGAAATCTGTAAAGCACGTGCCCCGACGATGCGGGCACGTTCATAACGTGTATATGTCATAGAAAATCACATCCACAAATAAGAGAGAATGGAAAAATGGGGTCGCTGAGATTCGAACTCAGGTCACTACGTCCCGAACGTAATAGGATGGTCCAGGCTACCCTACGACCCCGCAATTCATTCATGTCTCACGTGTACGGATACAACTCATCAACAGTCTCTTTGTGAGAGAGAAGCATTCTTCTGCAGCAATATCGGTCTAACCCGAGTGAATCCAGAATCTCTTTCGGATCCTCGCCCGCAGCTTTTCTCTGTTGATATTCTTCCCATACAGTAGAAATTACTTTTCCACAGGTGAAACATCGAACTGGTATCATAAGTTATCTTTACGTCCTTATTAAATTGTTGATATGTGGGGTTGCCCCCTCCATATATTCTGTATGCTGTGCCTTAACGATAAGACTTCTGGAACCGTGCACGTGCACCGCGTCCATGAGGCTTCTTCGCTTCTTTCTGACGTGAGTCATTGACAAGGAGCGTTCTGTCGTAAGAGATGTACACTTCCTTGATCTTCGGGTCATTGGTCCAGGAAAGGATACCGCGGCCAAGTGCCGTGCGGATTGCCTCTGCCTGACCCATGACGCCTCCGCCGGAGACATCAATATCGACATCGACGTTGTCGATGGATCCTGGTGCAAGTGCAAGTGCCTCGGAGATCTTCATGCGAATGATCTCGTTACCGTATACTTCAAGGGGGACGGAGTTAATTCTAACTCTGCCTTTTCCCTCGCGAAGGGTGGCGCGGGCAATTGCGGTTTTTCTTTTTCCACTGGTGTTAATAATTTTCATCTTAGATCACCTGTTTAGAATTTTGCTCCAAGGTTTTTGCTGATCTCACCAACAGAGATGTATCTGGCTCCGCTCAGCCGGCTGCGGTGAGCGTCTTCCAGAACTTCCGCCTCGACGTCTATGAGTTCGTAAGGAACTCCGACGTATGCCTTGACGCGGCGGAAAGCTGCTGCTCCCGGCCGTGTCTTGTAGGGGATCATACCGCGGATGGTGCGTTTTACCAGGTGATCCGGGCGTCTTGGAAGGAACGGACCTCCTTCGACGGATCCGCGAACACGCTTAACCTGGTATTCGTTTAAGACCATTGCACGAGCGCCGGATACGATGACCTTCTCGGCATTGATGATTGCAATCTCCTCACCGGCGAGGATGCGGGTTGCAACAATACTGGATAGTCTTCCAAGAAGGAGATTTTCTCCATCAATAACTGTTACCATACTCATCTCACCTCAGGATCCTTACGCGGCTTCCTTTCGGATTTGCAGCGACAAGCTCTTCGATTGTCATGCAGGTGCCTTTTGCTTCGGTGATTTTCTCGCGGGCTGCATCGGAGAAGTTGAGAGCTGCAACGGATACGGAAGTACCAATTACACCTGCTGCGAGCACTTTGCCCGGAACCAGGATGATCTCATTCTCGTTTGCATAGCGGTTGATTTTACCGACGTTCACTTCTGCCTGATTCTTGCTGGACGTGTTCAGACGGCCGGCAATTTCACGCCAGATGTTTGCCTCGTTCTCCCGGGATGCGCGTTTAAGCATCATGATTAAGGATTCGAGACGTGGGTTAGTTTTATTCATTTACAGTCCCTCCTGTAATGCTTCAATAAGATCTGAGGATCTTGACTTGATATGCAGCAGTGCTCTTTCAATGATCTCTTTCACCGGCAAGGACCCGTCGCTTTCAACAACGAAGATGAACTTCGTGCTGTCTGCACTAATAATAATAGCAGGGTCTTCGCCGATGCCACTGTCCATACATGCAGTCTCGCAGAGACGGCATAACGAACAGTCTTTTTCCTTGCTTTCGCCGTTTACAACACGGATGCTGACGGTATCTTTGGTGAGTTCCAGAACGTCGCGTGGACATTCGGCAACACATTTTCCGCAGCCGTCACAGGTATCTTTGATGGTGATGACCGGATATTCGGAGTAACCGCAGGCAAGAGTCGGCTGCCATTTGGCATGCTCTTTTCCGTAGTTGACTTCCGCCACTGCCTCCAAAACGACCTTCTGATTTTCCCAAAGTTTGACGATCGGGATATTGTTGTGGACCGGGACGACGTTCTCGTCCATGGAGATAAGATCACCGGAGGTGACCATCTTCGGGCCTTCAACACTCAGGGTAAACATTACCGTGCAGTGTGGACATCCCTCGCCACCGCAGGAACATCCGCTTCGCGGAACGTACTGCGAGAGGTCGGTCTTAATGGGGATGAGACCAAGTCTGTGTGCCAGCATCTCGTCAAAGAGAACGCTGGTATTGTCATAGATGCGGATATCTTCGATGGCGAGGGTTGGCACCTCACCGATCATCGAGCGACGAAGTGCGTTGGCAAATGCAGGAGTCGCTCCGTGAATAGTAAAACGTGCGACAGAGTCATCGAGCCTGCTGAATACAAGATCCATTCAGACTCTCCTGCCTCTTCTGCCACCTTTGGCACGGATGCTGTCGTGTGGTACCGGAGTTACGTCTTCGATTCTGCCGATGCGCATACCTGCACGTGAAAGTGCACGAATTGCTGCCTGTGCGCCGGGTCCGGGTGACCGCTGTCTTCCGTTTCCGGGAGCACGAACACGAATGTGGAGTCCGGTAATGCCTTTGTCCTTGGAGGCCTGGGCGATGTTGATTGCCATCTGCATTGCTGCGTAGGGCGATGACTCATTGCGGGCCTGCTTAACGACCATTCCACCGCTGGATTTGCAGATGGTTTCTGCACCCGAAAGATCGGTTACGGTGATGATGGTGTTGTTGAATGAGGCAAAGATGTGGGCAATACCCCATTTTTCAGTTGCTTCTGCCATGATTATGCCCTCTGATTCATGATGCGCTGGCGTTCACCATTTGCTTCATCGCCGAGACTGGAGGTTGCGTAATACACAATGCCAGCCTCTTCTGCAATGGAGACCATGTAGCTTGGAACGCTCACACGCTGACCATTGATAGCAATGTGTCCGTGGGTGATAAGCTGACGTGCCTGTTTCGGGCTGCGTGCAAGACCTTTGCGGTAGACGATCGTCTGAAGGCGGCGCTCAAGGATGTCTTCGACTTTTAAAGACAGAATGTTATCCATTGCTGCGTCCGGGCCAAGAAGGCCGTAGCGCTGGAGCGTGCCGACAAGTTCATCGCGGCGGGCAATTGTCTTGGGCGCTTCACCGATGGATGAGGTCATTGCGAGAACTTCACGGGCGCCGCTTCTGTGCTTTCTCAGCACTTCGGTGGCTCTCCAGATCTCGCGTTTGTTACGCAGACCGTAGGTGATCGCAAGGACGCGTTCTGATTCAATACGCGACTTCTCGAAGCGGCGCTTCGGGGAAGAGTATTGTTTGGTGTTCTTTCCTGGGTATCCCATTTTAAATCACCTGCTTAGTTCCGCCTCTTGGAGACACCGACGATCTTTCCAAATCTGCCGGTTGCTTTAGTACGCTGTCCGCGAACTTTGAGACCATTCTCATGACGGATACCGCGGTAACACCGCATCTTCTTCATGAGGTTGATGTCATCTTCCTTCGCAAGGGAAAGGTCGCTGCCGTAGAGGTGTTTCGGTTCTCCCGAGTACACATCTACCGGGCGGTTGACCATCCATTTTGGCACTGAGGCAGGGTATGCTTTTACCTGCTTTTCAATCGCGGCCACATCTTCATCGCCTAAGAGACCCATGGTGGCACGGGTGTCGACGCCTGCACGGCGTGCGATGATGAGTGCGGCATGGAGGCCGATGCCCTTAATGCCGGTGAGCGCGAGCTGCACAGGCTGGGTACCGTCCAGATCAGTGTTAATGATCCGCACAAAATATTTTAATTCTGACTCTTCAACCATTTTTTCGCCTCTCTTTTGGAGAGTTTAGTCTAAATTTGAAACACACAAAATGTGCGTGTTGCGTATGTTAAGCGCAGACGGAGGGATTTGAACCCTCGAGTCCCAGGGGGACACAGGTTTAGCAAACCTGCGCCATACCAGGCTTGGCTACGTCTACAGAGAACTCCGCATCTTTCCTTCCGAGGATCGGAAGGCTACACGTTATCTAGAAGATATATGCAGGTCGACACTCGCAGTATGCCAGATACTGCTCCACTAAACTGAGTGCTCTATTATGTAAGGGTTAGAGCAATATAATACTTCGCCTATCTCTCTATGGAGAAAAACAAAATGTATTAGTTTTTCAGACAGCTCAGAAGAGCGTCGCAGCGGTCGATCATATGCTGGGCGGCTTCACGCATTACGGTGAGCGGCTCTTTGGTAGCTCCGGGCTTCATGGTGATAAACACTTCTGGGTCGGAGAACTGGTATTTGATCACGTATTTGGCAACATCCACTTCAGGATCTGCAAGGATCTCATCCACCAGCGCATTGACGATGGTGTGCCCTTCACCTTCGAGACTGACCCGTATCTTATCTTTCTCAAGCTCGATAATCTTCAGCTTCATTCCCTTATACATTCGCCGGACGACACTATATAATTGTGGGATGGATCAATGCCAAAAAAGGGATTTAAAGGATTTTCTGAGTGAAGGCAACCTGACCGGAGATACGGGTGATCCGCACCTTGACATTCTGACCGGCCTTGGTTCCGGCGACATAGAGAATATATTTACCGATTCTTGCAACGCCGTCGCCTTTCTTGCTGATCGATTCGATATGGACCTCGAGTTCCTTTCCTTCCTCGATCGCAGGGCCCTGAACCTCGGTTTTCGCTTTGCGTTTACGGATAGGTCTCTTCGATCCGCACGCCTCGCAGAGAAGCATCAGAACACGGTCTTCTTTGACGAGTTTCGTGTCCGGCCTGCCGCATTCTGAGCAGATGACGTAATCGCCGACATAGGTCTCTAAAATCGCATCGAACTGCGCCTGTTCGAACTTTCCATTGAACACCGCGCGGGTCCCGTCGATCTTGCCTGCCGTACCAAGTTCGCCCAGAATGAACTTCATGAAATGATCGGGATCACGGTTGAGGGTATCGGCGATATCGGAAAAGTTCTCGAGGACCGTAGTTTTCCCCTCGAGGTAGATCTTCGCCTTCGGCATGACGAACCGTTCGCCGGTCTCCGTCGGTTCCCCTATCCCGGAATACACGGCCTTTAACATATCTTCGTATGACTGCACCATAATACATACACGTTGGTCGTAAGAACATATAGGTCTGATGCACCGGATAAGACTCCCGCCCCGTTTTATCCAGTAAAGGAATAGGGCGATCCAACAGACCCGGCAAATGCCGTTTCAAACGCCGTACTACTATTTATATTTGGAAAAAAGAATTTGATTAGATATTTGGTATCTTTGGGATATCCAGCATGAAAGCAAGACCAGAAGCCGCAATATCGCCGACGATCGGCGTGATACTTCTCATCTTTCTAACCGTAGTTCTTGTCGGCATAGCCGGGCTGGTTTTTTTCGGCTTTGCTGATAATCTAACGGAGCCAAAACATGCATATATCACCGCAGAAACAACGGGAAACACCACAAATCCTCTGGTCCTGCGTGTCTGGGACATCGGTGGCGGGACTGTGTTAAAAGATCTGATCGTTTCCGTAAACACGCCGGACGGAATCAGTATCGGGACACCGACCAAGATTTCAAATGCATTTTATGTGGGGGAGACCATCCCAATCGAATTCGACGACAGCTTTCCAAAAGGAAACTACCTTGTGACAGTAACCGGCGAATTTGCCGACGGAGCGAAACAGGTGCTCTTTACCAAAAATATGGAGCTTGGAGCCGACGGCCAGAAGATCAAGGAGGTCAGTACGGAAAAGCTCTTCCTTATGGCAAATTATGCATACTGGGCGCCGAACAAAATCTATCTGACGGATACGACCCCCTCAAGAATATCGCGAACATCGCATACTGGACGCTTGATCTTGGCTACTCCGGGGTGGACATACAGGTATTATTCGATCAGGCGGACGATTACAGCTATACGTATCCGGCCGAGGCATTCAACGGAACGTCGCAGAAATTCCTGATCACCTATATTGCATATTATATCGATGGAAAATCCAAGACGACCGTGCAGAAAGAAGTACAAATGTACATCAGCGAACAGCCGGGCGAACTGGGAGAGTATCTGAAAAACTACAAGATCGGAGGAGAATCCCTGCAGGGAACTGGGGACAAAAACCACCACATATCCCTCATTGGAATCCTGGCCACTGAAGTCTGGAGAAACTATATCAGTGGGAGATCTATCGAAGTAGATGGACAGGAACATCCCGCCCTTCAGATCAATCTGAACGATCCAAAAGAAGGAGCAAGTTCCGTTTCGATCACCAGTGACACGGAATTCTGTATTGGTCGTCCCCCCAATTCTATAAGTTTTGCACCCGGCGAAACCTATGAGGGAGGCTTTGAGACCTTTTATCTCAATACGGCAAACAGGACCGCGATCAATGTCACCTTAAAAGTGTTCGACGTAAATAACACCAAATTAGCCGAACAGACGACCGTGATCACCATCAGGGACTGACTGCATCAGACGATAGTGAAGAGAGATTCTGCAAGACGTAAATAATTAAAAAAAGAAGTGGATCAGTTCCCGAATTTTTTCCAGGACTCTTCCAGCGCAGCGATCGCCGGAAGCTTCTTTCCGGTCAAAAATTCGATGCATGCCCCCCCTCCTGTCGAAAGATGGGAATACTGGGGTTCAAGACCTAGCTGCTCGATTACCGCCACCGTGTGGCCGCCGCCGCAGACGGAAAAGTCCACATTCGCCGCCGCACGCAGGAGTTCGAATGTACCGGACGCGAACTTTGCCTCCTCGAAGACACCGGCCGGACCGTTGAAAACGATCGAACCCGAGTTTCTCAGTGCTTTTGAGAACTGCACAATAGAATCCGTACCCATATCGAGGATCGGGCAGTCTTTGGGAACACGGGTGATCGGATACTCCTTCCGCTCATCATGTTCTTTGACCGCGACGTACTCCGGCAGGAGAACCTTGTCGGGGTAGGAGTCGAGAATGGATTTTGCCTTGGCCACTTCATCGTCGTAGCCGAGCATATGGATAAGATTTCGTGAAGGCTCGCCGATGTCGATCCCTTTTGCCAGATAAAAGACGTTTGCAACCACGCCGAAAATGGCAACCCGGTCGGCGGTCTTGTTTGCCAGAACGTTTCCGGCAACCGCGATGGAATCATCCACCTTCGTTCCGCCCAGAACGAAGGTCACGGGTTTGGGCGCCGAGGTGAAAACTTTGGAAAGCATGGACACTTCCTTTTCCATGAGAAGGCCGGCAACCGTTTTCATGGCATAGGAAAGACCGGTGATCGTCGGCTGGGACCGGTGGGCCGTTCCGAATGCATCATACACAAAAAGATCGGCCATCGAGGCAAGTTTTCGAACAAGATGGGTCTTTGCTCCGTCCTCCGGCTTCATGGTCAGATTCTCTTCTGCGGAGAACCTGACATTTTCCAGAAGAACGATATCTCCCGGGTGAGAATCACGGATAGCGTGCTTCGCACAAGTGCCGAAGATATCATCCACGTAGGTGACCGGCATATTCATGAGCCGCTCCAGTTTATCGGCGTGGGCGGCGAGCGTGGTGAAATCCTTTTTCCCGGGCCGGCTCTGGTGAGCAAGGACCACAACGCGGGCATCTTCCAGTGCCTGCAGGGTTGGGATGTGTTCGCGGAAACGTTTATCGTCCAAAATAGTATTGGAGGAAGGATCTATAGGGGAGTTGAAATCCACACGGACGAGAACGGTTTTTCCGCGTGTTTCAATATCTGCAAGAGTCCCAAAGTTCATATCAAAAAGATTGGCTTTTTGTACCTATAAATACCAAGTGTCTTCACGGCCCGGGAGACGGGGCATCGGGATTTTCTTTCTCTGCCGTCTCCGCTTTCTTTGCCATGGCTTCGTCCCGCATCCGCATTTTTTCCAGCATCTTCTTTTTGGAGCGGTAGTAGTTCAGCGGATGGGAAACCGATTCGCAGAGCTTATCTTTATTAACGCAGACCCCATGCGTCAGCATGGTGGCACAGGAAGGCGTGGTATATTCATTCGTCAGGATATGATCGACCTGATAATTCGTCATATCCGGATTATAATCCGGGCTTCGCGCAAAAATTCCCGCAACCTGCTCGGCGTTCATCCCGACGTTATGCAGAAACGCCGTCATGGAAAAACGGCCCGAATGCGTAAGATTCACGCCTGCCGCCGCCGCAGCGATCAATGCCTGGATACAGGGAGGATACGCCGACTCGTCGATCGCTCCGAACTCGACAAGTGTTCGCTCCTGCACGGCGGAGAGGATCCGATCACTCCACGGAAGATACTCTTTTGCGATCGACTCGGGGATGTCGAGCGGCAGACCGGAGGAGAGGATCGCCCGGATCCTTTCGGCGATCAAAACATCCATCTCGTCGGAAGAGACGGAGACAAACCCGTTTTCCACGTCCCGGTTGATCAGCCGCCACTTCGCATCACACACGCGGGAGGCGAGTTCCACATACCGGATGACGGGAAGAGAACCGTCGCCGAGTTCGAGACCCAGTTCCTCGCAGACCCGTTTTTTCAAAAGTTCGTTCTCTTCGGCATGGAAATACGCATAGACGCGGGATGCTTCCATTTTGCAGAGCCGGTCCATTGTCCGTTTGTCTTTCGATGCGGAGGCGAGCACCCGTGCAAGAACATACGTTATGATATCGGAGACAACATCGTCTTCCGACTCGGGGTAGACGGTTTTTCCGTCAAGTGCCGTAATCACCCGTTCAGCAGCGCGGTCGAGATAGGAACAGCCGATCTTCGAGCCGGAAAGCCCGGCAACTTTGATTCCGCGGGATGCAAGCAGCCCCTGTGCTTCAGGTAAAAAAGGATAATGAGCCAGGTCGCGCTTTTCAACGGACGTGCGCATAACGGTTAATCTGCCTCGATCCTCGGAGCAAGAAGGTAGCCCACACTTCCCTTGCCGCCTGCATAGACGAAGGAGAACTGGACCGGGTGATCGGTGCCAAGGCGGATCTGGACCTTGTCGGCACGGCCGATCGATTTGCCCATGTCTTTGAGATAGTCAAGAGAGAAAAGGGATCTTGCATCCGCACAGGTGAGATAATGCACATCATCGCCGGTAAGTTCGCGTTTGATCCGGTCGGAATCACCGTCGGCATTCATGGTAAAAACGCAGGTGTCCGCAGACACGGCAAGGGAGATCTTATCGGAAACCATTGAGGAAGCCTTGATGGCATCATTGAACATTACGCCGGGCACTTCAAAGGTTGCGGGCAGATTCAGGTTCGGCGCGTTCGGGTCTTTTCTGATGGTCTTTGTATCAAGCAGGGTTATCGAATATTCATACCCGCCGAAACTGATTTTGAGTTTTTTGCCGGAGTCGTCAAGTTCGAGAGAGACGATATCCGTTTTGCCGATCATGGACATCATCGATCTGATCTTTTCGATGTCGAGACCAATTTCACAGGGTTCTGCCGCGAATGTGAGAAACGCCGATGCAGAGAGTTCCAGGGAAACCATTGCCACGTTGGAGGTATCCACCGTGATGGTTCTGATCCCCTTCTCGTCAACGTGAAGACGGCATTCGTTTACCAGTGCTGAAACCGCATCGATGGTCTCACGGAAAATATCTGCTTCAATGGTTGCTTTTAACATCAATATAACCCCTTGACACACTCTCATATATTAGCGTGACAAACTTTAATAGTATAATTATATCCGCGCTCATATAAGATATACGTTAAGTTGGGTGAAAAAACAATGGGATCACAATGGACAAAAGATAATGTATATAGAAAAGCTATGCGGGACGGGTATAGGGCCCGCTCGGCATACAAACTCATCGATATCAATGAACGATTCAATGTAATCCGGAAAACGGATAACGTGGTGGATCTCGGGGCGGCCCCCGGGAGCTGGCTTCAGGTTCTCAAAACGATGACCGAAGGCCAGCTCTGCGGTGTTGATCTGAACCCGATCATTCCTCTTGAAAACGTCATCACGATCACCGGCGATTTTACCGACCCGGTGATTCAGGCAAAAGTCCGGGAGGCCATGCCGCTTGTGAACGTCGTGGTATGCGACGCGGCCCCCCACCTCTCCGGAGCGAAAGCCTATGATCAGGCACGGGTCATGGGTCTCAATGAAGAAGCACTGAACTTTGCAAGCGGCCTTTTAAAACAGGGCAGCAATCTGGTCATGAAATCCTTTCAGGGAGCCGATTTCAACGAACTTCTCGACCTTGTCAAGGAAAAGTTCTACTCGGTCAGGGTTATCAGATCAACGGCCACCCGTCGGGGAAGTACCGAATGCTATATCATTGCAAAGAACTTCATAGGAGATGCCGATGACGACAGAAAAAAACGCGAGTGATATTCTCACCGACACCTATAACCGAACAATCTCGAACGTCAGAATAGCCGTTACGAGTGCCTGCGACCTCCGATGCATTTACTGCCACTGGGAAGGCGAGGGAGAAAACGGCTGCACGCGGGATGACCGTGCCTCCCAGATGACGGCTGCGGAGATCTCGGAACTGATCGGCGTTTTCGCCGAGCTTGGCATCACAACAATAAAAATCACCGGCGGAGAACCTCTTCTCCGGCCCGATCTTCTGGATATCATCCGGTCCATTCCCCCCCACATCGAGTCGTCTCTCACGACAAACGGCACGCATCTCGCAAAATATGCAAAAGACCTCAAAGAGGCGGGTCTTTCACGGGTGAATGTAAGTCTGGATACAATGAACCGGGACACGTACATAAAAATCACCGGAAAGGACAGACTGAAAGATGTTCTTGACGGGATCAATGCGGCCCTTGCCGTAGGTCTGACCCCGGTCAAACTGAACATGGTCATCCTGAAAGGGATGAACGATCACGAGATCGACGATTTTCTTGCCTTTGTGCGGTCACAGGGAGACAATCTCATTCTGCAGATCATCGAACTGATGGATTTGAACGGCTGGACGGACGACATGGACCCGGCAGTCCACGGAAACCCGGAAATGGTTGCGGGTCTTGAGGAGAAGTTTGCGAAAAACTCCACGCAGGTAACGACCAGGCATATGCACCACCGGAGAAAGTATCTGGTCGACGGCGCTTTGGTAGAGGTCGTTCGACCCATGCACAACCCGGAGTTTTGTGCAAACTGTAACCGGCTTCGCGTAACTTCCGACGGCCTTCTAAAACCCTGCCTGCTTCGAACCGGAAACGAAGTATCGATCCGGGGGCTGCACGGGAACGAGCTGAAATCCGCCATTGCGGCCGCAGTTAAGAACCGGAGCCCGTATTTTTTCGCGGAATAACCGGGGATCACAGAGAATTAATTAGAGAATACCTCCAACACTTAAGCAGAATTTCATATGACAGAACCTACCGGCAACATCGGAGACTACGAGGAGAACTACAAGACCTTCTCCATCGATGTCCCGAAACATTACAACTTTGCGTTCGACGTCATTGACGCCTGGGCAAAACGCGACCGCAACCACCTTGCGATGATATGGACGAACCAGGACGGTGAGGAAAAAAAGTTCACCTTCTGGGACATGATGGTCCACTCAAACGAGGCGGCAAATATCCTGATGAAGTTCGGTATCCAGAAGGGTGACCGTGTTCTTCTGATGCTCCCGCGGGTCCCCGAGTGGTGGATCCTGGTTCTCGGCATCATGAAGCTCGGTGCTGTCTACAGCCCGTCCCCCCACATGCTTACCGTCAAGGATATCGCCTACCGTATCAAGGTCGGCGGCTTTAAGATGGTCATCACCGACAGCGAAAATATGGCTAAAGTGGATGAGGTAGCGACCCAGTGCCCCCACCTTCAGCTCCGCATGATCGTTGACGACAAACCGGGAGAAAAGGTCCCGATCCCCTGGATCGGCTACCAGAACGAACTCAAATATCCGGCACCCGTCTCGACGAAACTCGTCAGCACAACCGGGCGCAAAGTTCTTGCAACCGACCCGATGCTGATCTACTTCACGTCAGGAACCACGAAAGACCCGAAGATGGTGCTGCACGATAATGCGCACCCGCTCGGGCAGACGGTGACGGCGAAGTTCTGGCACGACTTGACGGAACATGATGTCCACTTCACGGTCTCGGATACCGGCTGGGCAAAATGCGGCTGGGGTAAGATCTACGGCCAATGGATCTGCGGAGCCTGTATTTTCGTGTACGACTACCGTACGAAGTTCCACGCGACCGAGCTTCTCCCGCTCATCGAAAAATACGGCATCACGTCGTTTTGTGCGCCACCGACGATCTACCGTATGCTGATCATCGCGGATCTCAAAAAGTTCTCCTTCTCGGAACTGAGAACCTGCACGAGTGCGGGCGAGCCGCTGAACCCGGAGGTCATCCGGATCTGGCGCGAAGGAACCGGTCTTACGATCCGCGAAGGATACGGACAGACCGAGACCTGCTGCTGTATTGCAACGCTGCCTGGAATGGAAGTCAAGCAGGGTTCGATGGGCAAACCGGTCCCGGGATGGCATATCCAGCTCCATGACGACGACGGAAACGAAGTCGTGAAAGGAGACATCGGCAAGATCGCGGTATCGCTCAATCCAAGACCCGTCGGATTAGTCAGGGAGTATCTGAATAATCCGGAAGAGAACGCCGCGATGTTTCTGAACGGCTGGTATTACACCGGAGACAAAGCACGCATCGACGATGACGGCTATTACTGGTTCGTCGGCAGAAACGATGATGTGATCAAGAGTTCGGGATACCGTATCTCTCCGTTCGAGGTGGAGTCCACTCTCCTTGAGCACCCGGCAGTCAAAGAGAGTGCCGTGGTCGGTTCGCCGGATGAGATCCGCGGCATGGTCATCAAAGCATTCATCGTGCTACACGAAGGATACGCGCCTACGGAAAAACTCGCAAGAGAGATCCAGGAGTATGTGAAGCGGACGACCGCACCGTACAAATACCCAAGACTCATCGAGTTCCTGCCGGAGCTGCCGAAGTCGTTTTCCGGAAAGATCAGACGCGGAGAACTGCGTGACCGCGAGATGAAGCGTTTCGAGACCGAAGGAAACGGCGACCAGTAAGATACAATCGGGCATGGTCAACAGCGCGTGAACCGGCGGAACCACACATATTTTTCTCCGCAGGCGAGCCGGTTTGCCGCGAATAAAACCGCATGTATATTTAGCAGGACATCAAATATCTAAAAGCACGTTTGTGCAGTGATTCCTTTGTTCATGCAGAGGGGTCGAGCATATCTGCGAAGGTAGCCAAGCCAGGTTAAAGGCGCCAGCTTCAGGGGCTGGTCTCGTAGGAGTTCTGGGGTTCGAATCCCTTCCTTCGCACTTGTTTTGTAACTTTTTTTGAGGGTTTTTAATGCGGGTTGTATTCTATCTATTTTTTTGGATAGGAGTGCGGGGAAAATCTCTGAAAAAAGACAAACCCCTTCCCCCTGAAAATAGGAAAGGGGCGGCATGGTCAAAATAGAGACCGAAGATTTCAAACTGTATTTTCGATCTGAACGGAAACGTAACAAAACCGCTGCAGATCGATCGGGCAGGAGAAACGGTTCCACAACTCCTGTCCTCACTATCCTGATTCGATCTTAGGCCATATAAACCCCGAACCGCGCGGTGCGATAATGCCCCGGGTTTTGGCGAGGGAGGGGTGGTCGGTGAGTGAGGATGGAGGTCAGGGAAGTAAAAAAATCAAGTGAGGGTGATAGATTATGCGTGGAAACATGCTGAGGAAAAACCGTTCGCAAATCATAGATTTGCTCTCCGACTCGCTTCGCTCGCTTGCGTGCGGGTTTTTCTAATCTTCCCTCTCTTTTTTTCTGATTCGAGGTGCGGGGCCGCGACTCCGGCGCGGAGCGGCCCGCGGTGGAGATATCTTATTTGCAGAGGCGCTAATCTGTTTCCAAGTAGTTTATCTGAGCAACCCACGGGAAGATATCCTAATCTCACGGATGCGTGAATAATTCTGGCAGGTACCGGTACTAACCGCAGATTTGCGTGATAACAACGGCGGAGAAGAGGAATATTTTTCCGTGAACGATTGGTTCAATTCTTATAAATAGAGTTGATGACCAATAAAACACTTAAGGACCTCTTCATTATCATGAATTTTCAGACCGTTTTAGCCAAGCATCGTGAACTGTCGTTTTCTGAACATGACAAAGGCAATCGTTTTGAACGGTTGATGCAGGGATTTTTAAAAACAGATCCGATTTATGCCAGTCAATTTCAAACTGTCTGGATGTGGGATGAATTCCCCTATAAATCTCAGTTTGGCGGGCATGATGTTGGGATCGATCTGGTTGGATTAACGTATGATAATGAATACTGGGCAATTCAGTGCAAGTGTTATCAGGCAGATACTTCTATTGACAAAGGTAGTGTAGATTCTTTTTTATCAACTTCCAGCCGGGATTTTGTTGACGATAAGCAGGAGCGTGTTCGTTTTACCTGCCGTCTCTATATTTCCACGACAAACAAATGGGGTGCAAATGCCGAAGAAGCTCTTAAAAACCAGAATCCCCCGGTTATTCGCCTAAGTCTGTTTGATTTAGAGAGTTCGCCGGTCGACTGGGATAAATTGAATGCGGGTGTGTTCGGTTCAAAGGCCCGAAGTGGAAAGAAAAGAATTCTCTCTCACCAGAAAGAGGCTTTAGAGGCTGTTCATACATATTTCGGGACAGAAGACCGCGGCAAACTGATTATGGCCTGCGGTACTGGAAAAACCTATACCGCACTAAAAATTGCGGATCATGAAACCGAAGGAAAGGGTTTGATTCTGGTATTGGTTCCTTCGATTGCTTTGATGGGGCAGACCTTGAAGGAGTGGTATTCGGATGCGGAAAAACCTATCAATGCGGTCTGCATCTGTTCTGATCCGTCTGTTTCCCGGAAAAAGAAAGAGGATGATAATGTTGACACATCCAGCGTTGTAGATCTGGCGATGCCTGCAAGTACGGATGTGAAAAATATTTTACGACAGTTTGAGCATATCCGGCGGAATCGAAACGAGGGTATGACGGTCGTCTTTTCAACGTATCAGAGTATTGATGTCATTTCCCAGGCACAGAAGCGTTTGGAGATTATTTTTGATCTGATCATTTGTGATGAAGCACACAGAACAACCGGTGTTACTTTGGCAGGGTCAGATGAATCAGCGTTTGTGAAGGTGCATGATAACGCGTTTATTCCTGCTAAAAAGCGGTTATATATGACTGCCACCCCGCGATTATTTAGTGAGAGCAGTAAAGCGAAGGCCGATCTGAATGACGCGGTATTGTGTTCGATGGATGTTGAGAAGCTCTATGGCAAAGAGATTTTCCGGTTAGGGTTTGGTCAGGCGGTCGATGAGGGGCTTCTTACGGATTATAAGGTCCTGGTTCTGACTTTAAGTGATAAGGATATTTCTCCATCTGTTCAGCGCATGGTGGCTGATGTGGACAATACGATTTTATCGGATGATGCTTCCAAACTGATCGGCTGCGTGAATGCTCTTTCGAAACAGATCATCGGAGATGAGGGTATTATTCATGAGACGGATCCGATGCCGATGAAGAAGGCGGTGGCCTTTTGTCAGAAGATTTCCGTGAGCCGGGAAGTTACGAATTATTTCAATGAAGTTCCTGAAAAGTATATTGCCGATCTGCCGGAGGAGAGAAGGGGGGAAATATCTCAGGTACAATCAAAGCATATTGATGGTTCGATGAGGGCGACGCAGCGTGATGAATTGCTCCACTGGTTGAAGGAGGATAGTGACGAGTGCAGGATTTTAACAAATGTCCGCTGTTTATCCGAGGGGGTGGATGTTCCGTCTTTGGATGCGGTGATGTTTTTATCGGCACGAAATTCCCAGATCGATGTGGTTCAGTCGGTCGGCCGTGTGATGCGGAGGGCCGCGGGGAAGAAATATGGGTATATTATCATCCCGGTGGTTATCCCCAGTGAGATCTCACCCGAGAAGGCTTTGGATGATAATGAACGGTTCAAGGTTGTCTGGACCGTGCTGAATGCACTTCGTGCTCATGATGACCGGTTTAATGCGACGATCCATAAGATCGATCTGAATAAGAAGCGGCCGACGAAGATTCTGATCGGCGGCGTCCAGCATTGGGATGGAGATGAGGAGGAGGGAGAGAGGAGAGGAGTATCAGCAAAAACGATCCAGACGAGACTTCAACTGCAGTTTGAGGAGTTGAAGGATACTATCTATGCCCGGATGGTTGTGAAGGTTGGGGAGCGTCAGTATTGGGAGTTATGGGCAAAGAAGGTGGCGGATATTGCAGAGAAGCAGATCGGGCGGATCAAGAGTCTTGTTAATAATACTGATGTTATGGAGGTGTTTTCCGGGTTTGTTTCGAGTCTGCAGGAGAATATTAATCCGACGATCGATGACGATCAGGCGATCGAGATGCTTTCCCAGCATATGATCACGAAACCGGTGTTTGAGGCTCTGTTTGAGAATTATTCGTTTGCCGAGCATAATCCGGTTTCAAAGTCGATGTAGAAGATGATCGGTATTCTTGAGGAGAATGCGTTTGAGAAGGATACGGAGTCTCTGTCAAAATTCTATGATTCGGTGAAGGAGACGGCAAAGGGTCTTGATAATGCCGAGGCGAAGCAGGCCGTTATCGTTAAGCTGTATGATAATTTCTTCAAGATGGCGTTTCCCCGAATGGTCGAGCAGCTGGGAATCGTTTACACGCCGATCGAGGTTGTGGATTTCATTATCCATTCGGTTGATGATGTTTTGAAAAAAGAGTTCGGACGTTCTTTGACAGACGAGAATGTGAATATTTTAGATCCGTTTACGGGTACCGGTACGTTTGTGACACGGCTTTTGGAGAGTGGGTTGATCAGCGAAAAGGATCTGCCGAGAAAGTATTCGAAGGAGATTTTTGCAAACGAGATCGTGCTTTTAGCATATTACATCGCTGCGGTCAATATCGAGAATGCGTATCACAGCCGGATGCCGGAGAATACAAAGTACCAGCCGTTTAACGGTATCTGCCTGACGGACACGTTCCAGCTGAATGAGTTTACAGCCGGTGAACATTTAGCAGAAGAGTTTTTCCCGAAGAACAATGATCGGGTGAATATCCAGAAGAAGACGCCGATCACCGTTATAATGAGCAATCCTCCGTATTCTGCGTGGTAAAAAGCAGCAAATAACAATGCTCAGAATCAGAATTACCCAGAACTGGATAAGCGAATTGAAGAGACGTATGTAAAGGATTCAGCGGCTACAAATAAAAATTCATTATATGATTCGTATATCAAGGCATTCAGATGGGCAACTGACCGATTAAACAAAAACCAGAGCGGAATCATCTGTTTTGTATCGAACGGAATCATCTGTTTTGTATCGAACGGAAGCTGGATCGATGGAAATGCTACGGACGGATTCAGAAAACATTTAGAACAGGAATTTTCCTCGATATATGTTTTCAACCTTAGAGGTAATCAGCGGACAAGCGGCGAGTTGAGTAGAAAAGAGGGGGGAAAATATTTGGTTCTGGTTCCAGAACTCCCGTTACAATTACTTTACTCGTGAAGAAACACCAATCAGAAAATCAGAAGGCTGTAATTTATTACAATGACATTGGCGATTATCTGAAACGTGAGGAGAAACTTGCTATTATCAAGAACTTTGGAAGCGTGGGTAATCCGGAGATGCAATGGATCATCCTTCATCCAAATGAAGATGGTGACTGGATCAATCCGAGAAATCCGCTATTTGACACCTTTATCCCTATTGGCGACAAAAAAGGCGATGAAGCAGAGGTAGCATTTTTTATTCCAATCTATTCAAGAGGTTTGTCTACAGCGAGAGATGTTTGGTGTTATAATTCTTCCAAAGAGGTTCTTATTAAGAATATTAATGAATCCATTATCTATTACAATTCACAGGTTGATACTTTCAAAGCAGCAAAATCACAGGATTCCAAGTTGTGCGTTGATGATTTACTCAAATATGACTCTACGAAATTTAGTTGGGGTACAAATCCAAAAAGAGACCTTGAGAAATTTATAAAATATTCGTATGATGAGACTTCTATCAGGATTGGACATTATAGGCCATATTTTAAACAACATGTATTCTTTAATCGTCAGTTAAATGATGCAGTATATTATCTCCCAAAACTGTTCCCAACGCCTGAGACTAATAATTTGGTGATTTGTATTGATTCTGTTGGAGCAATCAAAGAACCATCACTATTGATAACAGATATCCTACCTGATTTACACCTTACAGGAACTTCGCAGTGTTTCCCACTTTACTATTACGAAGAAAAAGGAAACAGCGGTGTAAGGATCCAGGATGCAGCACAGACTCCGTTGTTCGCTGCCGCGGAAGAGGAGACTTCCTATTATCAGAGAAAGGACGGCGTCTCTGATTTCATCCTCAACAAAGCACAAACACAGTATAAAGATACGGAGATCACCAAAGAGGACATCTTCTATTACGTATATGGCATTCTTCACAGCAAAGAGTACCGGTCAACATTCTCCAATGATCTGAAAAAGATGCTTGCACGAATTCCCTTGGTCGAAAAGAAAGAGGAGTTCTTCGCATTCAGCGAGGCAGGACGCAAACTTGCTGACCTGCATCTTCATTACGAGGAGATCCCGCCGTATCCTGATGTGGAGATCAGCGGTGCCGAGTTCGAGAATTTCCGCGTTACCCAGATGAAGTTTGTTAAAAAGGGTGACAAGAGCCGGATCATCTATAATAGTTCCATCACGCTTTCCAATATCCCCGAGAAAGCATACGCGTATATCGTCAATGGAAAGAGTGCGATCGAGTGGATCATGGAACGATACTGCGTAAGTGTTGACAAAGCAAGCGGTATCAAAAACGATGCAAATGACTGGGCAGATGAAGTCGGCAACCCGCGTTATATACTGGATCTCCTGCTGAGTGTCATCAATGTCAGTGTTCAGACGGTCGATATCGTTGATTCGTTGCCGAAATTACAATTTGCGTGAAAAAAACGTTGTTGAGCGGCGGGGTGATGTACATAAAGAGAATCCCGTCTCCTACATGCAAAAATACGATATCACCACCGCGGGCCGCTCCGCGCCGAAGTCGCGGCCCCGCACCCCGATAAAAACAAAAATGAATGATAACCAAAAAGAAAAACCCGCACGCGGGTTTTTCCCCAGCATTTTTCCAGACGGCGTGCGATTTCTGCGCAGGCGATAAGCCGGAGCAGAGCACGACGACGCAAGAAAAATGCGATTCGCGAGAATTCGCGGAGATTCGCGGTGGGATTTCTCTTGTGTCCCCTCCCAGCCTTACCCTTCCCGAATCTCACCCTTCCGCCTTTTCACTTTCTGCCTCCGGCAGCTTCTCCAGCACCAAAGCCAGGATCACACCCAGAATAAATCCGAACACATGACCAAAGAAATTGATCAGATCTCCATCCATCAGACCCACTACATCCATAGTCAGAACAAACAACCCCGCGGTCCACACCACAAACACCGTCGTTAAGCAGAAGAGAAACGCAAACAGCCCGGACAGGGATCTGAATAGTCCGGGATCTGACTTCCTCATAGATTTATAGGAATAAGATCCCGCTAACAAAATTAGCTGGATCAGGAAGATCCCTACAATGGCAGTAACGACTCCGGAAAACCCAATCACATCCACCGACTCCGCGGATATCAGCCTCCATCCAATAACCGAACTCAGGGAAACAAACACCGGGAGAACGAAAACAGTCAGCACGTTCAGACAGAAAAGATAATACGGCGGCATCGGTTTTTTCCGCAGCCCTTCGCGCGCCCAGATCGTCAGCAGAACTAAACCTGAAAATAAAGCATATCCTAACACATTGTTCAGCAAATGAGACATGTCCATATGGAAATAGGAAGAAACAAACGTGGACAAAGGTGTCGGAGACATAGTATCCATCTTAATGATCGACCTGAACTCTTCAGCGGTCAGAGAAGAGATGCTGCCGATGTTATCATAGACCAGCTGACAAACAAACAGCGCAATGCAGACAAATAGAATAAACAGAGCTGAAGTGATATATTTGTGATCCATCAGCCAGCGAAGGCCGAATTTTACGGCAAAACTTTTTGCAGGGGTTTTTGTCGTCATCTTATCAGAATGATACTCTGTTGTTTTCAAAACTCATAATAGAAACCCGGGAAAAAAAAGATCTTTTGATCACCCGTTCGCGCCTCAGCAAACGGACGGCTCACGTCCAGAATCACACCACCCTGCCCAAAGGCCCCCTCCCAACAAACTCCCTTACCTCATCTTCCCCGAACTCCTCCCGGATCATCTTCCTCACCCACTCCCGATAGATCGCCCGCTTACTCTCAACAAGCGACGTGCCGCACTCACTGCAGAACTTCGCCCTCCCCGCATTCACAAAAGAACACTCCGGACATACATTCACAAGACCAAGCCTGCTCTGCATAGCTCCCCTAATCCACTCCTGCGTCGTCATCCCTTCAACCTTTGCCGCCGTTTCCATAAGGGATTTCATGCTCGCGGGGAGGCGCACAAGGATCTGATAGTTGTTTCGTTCTTCTTTCATCGTTCAAAAAGATCTGTTCTCGGTAAATTTCAGAAGTCGCAAATCAGAGATTTGCTCCGCTGAGGTCGTCCGCTTTCAGCGTCCAACCCGCTCAGAGCAGCCTTCTGCACAGCTCCTTTTGGATCTCCGGATCCTGCAGCATCGCAAGCATCTTCGCCTTCTCCGCATCGATCCCCATATCTCTCCTCGCCAGATCCGTTAAAATCGTCGCCGTCAGATAATCACTGATCGACTCGAACTGCGGCTTATCTCCCTTCGTCAAAGCAACCACGCGGTCATAGACCTCCCAGCTCACCCGTGTACTGAGCAAAGGCTTCTTACTTTTCACTGCGACCATATCTGTATGTAAACTTATATACGCATGAGTATATAATACCAATACAAAACAACAGCAATTAAATATCTCCGTGACATAATTACTCTTGTAACCCCGATGGATCCAAAACTCAGCGGGGCAAATTCCTATCTGAAACAGAATAACTACACAACTTACCGGCAGCATCTGGCAGAGGGGAGCCCTAGGCAGTGGCCCGACGCACAGCGAGGCATTTTGACCCAGATAGACTACAGAGACCCAGGCATCCGGACTCTGTTTTCACCACTTATTCTTGGATGCATCAAAGAGATCCTGGAAAAAGGACAGGACAAAACCTGACCAACATTCAACCTCTTTTATCTATGTATCTATGCATGTACCTAGATACACAAATCAAAAAAACGATATCCCCCGCCAGACTACGTCCGGACGGAAGGAAAGACGTACTTACATACACACATAAATGTAATTTCTCTCTCTCTTCTGTACAAAACAAAGTACATACTATACTTATAAAAAAAAAGTGATTGATGAGCAATTTTCTTCCCGTATTTACTTACTTACGGACGTAGTCCTTACCCCCCCATCGTTTTTTTAACACATATATCTACATGCACACATACCTGTCCGCATATCTGCGCAAATACAAAGTATGCAAATTTACATACAATTTGATGCAAATAATTAAAATTAAATATCTGCAGAACCCATCTTTTCTTGTAAGTCATACGGCTTGCCAAACATCGAACAAACAAGGAAGTGAAAAACATAGGACTAACATTCACCATGTACATCGGAGAACCGGATCGAACAACCTTCGAAGCCTTCTCAAGAAAGTACCCGAGACCGCACACATCGAAAATGATCCTCGGTCTCATGCGAAAAAACCTCAACGACCACGGAGAAATCGATGCCTGACTACAAAGTCTACATCCCCGAAGCAAAAGCCCCTCTTCTTTACCAATATAAAGAACAGTTCGGCAAAGACGCCTCGTCCATGATCGTCGGATTCATGGAAAACGCCCTCGCCAACACCGACAAAACCGGACGGCAAAACCCGGTAGCTTCCACGGCACATGACATCTATCAGATCTACTTCGGCGACATTGAAAGCGAAAAAGCCTTTCTCTACCTCTTCGATACCCGGGAAAGTGCCGGACTCGCCCTCTAAAACCGGACGGACATTCTCATCAGAAAACATCCCGACATCTGTACCGACGTCATCGCACAGTTCAAAAAAACCTATCCCAAACTCGCAAAGATCACAGGAATTACAACATGAAACAAAAACACAGCAAAAGAACCACGGAAAAAACCAGGAACACGCCAAAAAAACATGCCTGCCCGATGACAGTCACGAAACAGAATCAGGGAACAGGCAAAAAATTATTTGACGCAACGAAAGAAAAATCCACCGGACCGGACATCGAAATCATCACCGGATTCACGGTTGCCGCCACCCCGGGCCTTCATGCTCATCTCGAAAATCTCGACCCCGTTGAGTGGCAGATCCTCAACACGGCCCTGTACGACGCACACCACGACATCGTCCAGACGGTCCTCTCGATCCTCGCTGCAAAGGGCGTCGCCGTTTCTTCGCTCGGCGGCGAAGTACTCAGGTTCACGCTCCAGTTCCTCAAAAACATCCCGGAGGAGCCGTAATGCAGGAGCATAAACCCTGTCTCGGCCTGCGGCTCGCTGACCGGGTGATCCTCTCGAGGATCCTTGCCGGAACCTGGAAAGTCGATGCGGAAAACGGCGAGATCATCTCGCGAAACACCGGTAAGCCTATGAGCTTTTCCCGTAAGAACAACGGATATCGTTCGATCCGTGCCCGATATAAGGGATTCATGGTGGACATCACCAAGCACCGGGCCGTCTATATCGGCGGGACCTGCAAAACGATGGACGACCTTCCGGTCGATCTGAACCTCCATATCGACCACATCAACGGAAACATCGATGACTGCCGGCTCGCAAACCTCCGGTTGATCCCGTGCTGGGACAACAACCACCCGCAGTCGGGACGGAAACTGCGAATCTTTACGGATGAACAGGTCAGGGAGATCCGACGACGGTATGCGGAAGGCGAACCTCCCCGGGTCCTTGCACCGGAGTTCGGCGTGGCCAAAAGCACAATCCACCGACTCGTTTCCCGGCGGACCTATGCGGAGGTGGGCCTGTGAGCGAACCTGGGACTGAATACCTGCGGAGGATCAAGTTCTCCTGTCCGGTCTGCCTAAACTCGGTCACGGAAAAGGTCTGGGTCGAGGACAAACGCGATCTGAAACAGGCGGTTCAAAACTGCCCGGTCTGCGGGTCGCCGACGCTTCGGATCGATTCGCCGGATGACGACATCCAGTTCTTCGCCTACCTCGATATGCGAAGGACGATTCAAGAGAGAATCGACGAGCAGATGGAGTATACGTATGACTACACATGATTCCGCAGAGGTCCTTTCCGTTCTGGAGGCGGCGTTTCCCTGCCCGGAGGAGGAGTATGCGGATGCATTTTACTGCCAGGAGATGACGAAGGTTCTGGAGGAACTCGCGGGTTTCTTTGCGGCCCGGTTTTCGGAGACGGTTGACGAGATCAGGGCAGGCGGTCTTGAGTCTGCGGAGTTTGTTCTCCGGCTGGAGGAGCGGCGGAGTAAGATGGTGAATGTGCCGCTGCTTCGCGAGGAGATGCCGGATCTGTTTGCGGAGCTGGCGTTCGTTTCAACGGCGGATGCGGGGAAGCTTCTGTCGAAGAAGTTCCTGTATGATGCGACGAAGAGTCTGATCAAGGACCGGATCGTGAATTATGAGCAGGTGAATCTTAAGGATCTGGAGACGTGGCTTCCGGCACCGGAGTTTTCCCGGTATGTGTCGGAGCGGGTGGTCCCGAAGGGGTATGTTGTGGAGGTGAAGTCGTGAAGCATTGGTATGAATGGGGTGAACCGAATGGTTCGCCCTCAGTGGAGCAAGGTTTTTCCTTGCGACTCAAGACCAGTGTCGAAGAAGGGGGTCACCCCTGATGAGACACTGGTATGATTTCCCGGAGCTTCTGGATAGAACGAAGCTAAAAGAGCTGGTGGATGCCGGGCTGAGTGTCCGGGAGCTGTCGATTAGGGCGGGCTGTTCGCGGCAGTGTGTGGAGACGGCTTTGAAGCGGCACGGACTTATGGCGAAGGGTCAACGGGGGGTGATGCCGCGGTTTATTAGGAGAAGGAGAGGGGAGGGGTAGAGACCTCCATTATTTTTTTGGGAGCGGGTCGGACACTGAAAGCGGACGACCTCAGCTGAGAAAATCTTTGATTTGCGATTGTACTTCGATTTCGTGTACGGGATGAGCGCGGAAGCATGAGAAAATACCAACCGCGAATCGGCGCGAATCCGCCCTACGGGCGAGAAAATCGGATTTGCTTATCCTCACTCTCGCAATCCAGCTTCGCTGTCTTGCTCGTCCCTTCATCGGGACCGTTCGGGCAAATCCTGTCGGCGCCCCAGCGCCTCCTTTGGAGAAATTATATCATCTCTCGAAAAAGAATGAAAAAACATGATGTCTGGTGATATAATCCTGCCCGAAGAAACGGATCATCTCTTTTTTGCCGAGGTTAGAAAAATTGTCGGGTGTGCTTTTCATGTGTATAACTCGCTTGGTAGCGGATTTCTGGAAGCAATATATCGCGATGCTTTGATGATAGAATTCAGGGATAATGATATTCCTGCCGAGATGGAAAAACATCTGGATGTCTATTATAAGGGAGAAAAGCTGCCAAGCGCTTACAAAACGGATATCATCTGCTATGGGCAGATAATCCTTGAACTCAAAGCAGTCACCAAACTCACCGATGCGGATTCAGCTCAGATCCTTCATTATCTGAAAGCTACCGGTATCAAAACTGGGATATTATTCAATTTCGGCAAGAAGGGAAAACTTGAGTGGAAGAGATTTGTCTATTCCGATGAAAAATATCTGAATAATGAGAATATCCGGAATACCCCATAAAAGAGGCGCCGGGGCGCCGACAGGATTTGCCCGAACGGTCCCGATGAAGGGACGAGCAAGACAGCGAAGCTGGGTTGCGAGAGTGAGGATAAGCAAATCCGATTATCTCGCCCGTAGGGCGGATTCGCGCCGATTCGCGGTTGGTATTTTCTCATGCTTCCGCGCTCATCTAGTACACGAAATCGAAGTACATTCCGAAAAAATACAGAGAAATCAAGACAATTTCTCCCCATTATATCTACTTTTACGTCCAATATTATAGTAGAGGTTGGCACACCGCCAAAGATCCCTCCCCAAATATCGGAATAGAATACCATAACGATACTATATACAGAGTGGGTGCTTTCGAACAGTGTGCCGGCTTCGATAAAAATAGGATAGCTTTGGTCTCCTTTGACTTCCGCAGCAGATCGCAAATCAGAGATTTGCTTGGCTAAGACCACCCCTCAAGGGGTTGCCCGCTCGCAAATCAAAGATTTGCTCATCGCTTCGGCCCTCTTCGATGACCTCAGCGCAATACAATATGACAGCAGATTTCATTCAGACAGCAATCTCGAAGTCCGCAAAGCGGATCTTCACCGCAGAGTTTACGAACGCCGCCGCGTATGATGCGATCATCGCAGAAATTACCGGCGTGGATAATCCCCTCGGCCTCGCCGAAGTCGAACTCGGGAAGCAGACCTACAAGACCTATGTCGGCTACTTCGACCCGAACACTTCCGAGATGAACGGCAAGGTCCAGGTCACAGCATATACCCGTGCTGAGTATGCCGCGGCAATCACCGCCCTTACCGGCAGTGCGGATCTCAAGACCGCATTCGGCAACGGCGGTACGGCAGAGACCTCCGAGATCGGTAACGAAGCAACGTGGAACGTCCGCATTTCCGCGAAGCTTGGGACCGATACTTTCCAGATCAGTCTCAACCGCGATTCGATGACCGTCTCCGGCTATGCCGACGACGCCACCCTTGCAGCGGTCGATGCCTGGGCAGATACGAAGCCGGCCCTGAACTAACGGGAGGCGGAGATGCAGATCCCCCGCCGGCTTAGGAAGCTCATCCTGCTCTTCCTCGGGTTTCTCATTATGCTTTTTGGGAAACTTGTAGATGGTTGGGTTGGACGCTGAAAGCGGAAGACCTCACCTGATCAAGTTTTCGAAGAGAACTTGCGAGCGGTTCCTTGTGGGGCAGAGATGAATTCATCTCTGCCCGCGGGGTGTTTTTATGGTGAGTGATCAGCACGTTAGCACATATTTGTACACATTTCCGCCCAGATATTCGACACACCGCAAATAAATTTTCCCCTCTTTTAAGAACATTTCCATAAATTAAAGATTGATGGAATCTTATATGGTCACCATGGACTTCCTAGATCGATTATCTGCTGTAAAATCCATTCTTTTGCCATCGGAGGAAGAAAAAAATAAAGAGAAAGGAGATATGTTTGAAATATATGTTGAGAGCCTTTTTGATAAAAGATATTTCATAACCGAAGAATGGACGTCAGACATCTACAATAAACGCAATGGCTCATATGTTGAGTCAAACAAAAATCCGGATATGGTTATCCGATATAAACCAACAGGAGAGCAGTTTGCTGTGGAATGTAAATATCGTTCTGATTTTACCTATTCTGAAAGAATTAATGATGTTTGTGTAAAATGGTCGTATCCAGAGCAAATTTACAGGTATAACGAGTTTCAGCAGATAAGACAGATGCCAGTATTTATTGTCATAGGTATTGGAGGTGAAAGTAACATTCGGAAAAAAGAGATCCCGGAACTAATGTTCTGTATACCATTAAGTAAGGCAAAATATCCAGAGACCTTCCCCTCCATTTTGCAACAGTATGAGAGAAATCCCTGCAATAACTTTTTCTGGAAATCCGGAGTACTTTCGTAATGCTCCCTATAGTATAGACATCACATATTTTTTTTATAAGAGATAATACTTGGAAGACTACTCATAAGAGCCGTTGGGGCGGCGACAGGATTTGCCCGAACGTTCCCGATGAGGGATGAGCACGACAGCGAAGCTGGCTTGCGAAAGTGAGGATGAGCAAATCCGATTTTCTCGCCCGTAGGGCGGATTCGCGCCGATTCGCGGTTGGTTTTTTTTCATGTGTCCTCAATAATCCCTGATACGAATTCAGAATACACCCACATAAAAAAAAGAATCTCTTAGCTTGGATCCAAAACCTTAAGGATATTTCCACCGCGTCGGGCTCCGCGCCGGAGTCGCCCTCCCGCACCCCGAATCAAAAAAAGGAGAGATATGATATAAGAAAACCCGCGACGCGGGTTTTCCAGCATTTTTCGTTTCGCCGTCCCGACCACGCGGAGCCGATAAGGCGGAGCGTAGGGACGCGACCGAAGGTCAAGAGGGCGGAACTGGAAAAATGCGATTCGCGTTTATTCGCGATTGCGTGCAAGCCAAAGGCTTGCGTGCCGCCTCAAATGGGCTAAGCCCATTTGGGCTTATTCGCGGTGGGATATCTTATGGTTCCAAAGAATACCTTACACGAAGTCAGAGTACGCCCCGCACCCCACATTTTCCAAAATAAAAAAAAGAATTATTCCAGCTCGAATGCGCCCGTATACAGCTGATGATACTTGCCTTTCTCGGAGATAAGCTTCGTATGCGTCCCGCGTTCGATGATCCGTCCCGACTCGAGAACCATGATAACGTCCGCATTATGCACCGTCGAAAGACGGTGGGCGATCACAAAGACCGTACGTCCCTTCATCAGGGAATCCATACCCGCCTGAACGATCGCCTCCGTTCGCGTATCGATACTCGACGTCGCCTCATCCAGGATCATCACCGGAGGATTTGCCACCGCGGCCCGGGCGATCGATAAAAGCTGCCGCTGACCCTGGGAAAGGCTTCCCCCGTCCCCTTCCAGAACCGTATCGTATCCGTCGGGAAGTCTCGTGATGAAATCATGGGCATTTGCGAGACGTGCCGCCGCATACACCTCTTCATCCGTCGCATCCAGCTTCCCGTACCGGATATTTTCTTGGACCGTTCCGGTAAACAGATTCGTATCCTGCAAAATGATCCCAAGCGAATGCCGCAGATCGGCTTTTCTGATCCGCTTCACATCGATGCCGTCATAGAAGATCTCGCCTTCCTGCACATCGTAGAACCGGTTGATCAGATTGGTGATTGTCGTCTTCCCGGCACCCGTCGCCCCGACGAATGCCACCTTCTGACCCGGGTTTGCATACACGGAAACATCATGCAGCACCTCCTTGTCCGGCGTATAGCCGAAGCTCACATCCCGGAGCTGCACATCCCCTTCCAGTTTTGTATAGACCGGAGAGCCGTCAACGATCTCCTTCCATGCCCAGATGCCGGTAAATGCCGGTGCCTCGGTGAGGACCGATCCTTCATACTGCGCATTAACGAGCGTGACATCTCCCGTATCCTCCTCTTCCGGTTCGTCCAGCAGTTTGAAGATCCGTTCTGCGCCGGCATGGGCCATGACAACCGAACTCATCTGCTGGGAAACCTGACCGACCGGCATCATGAAACTTCTGCTCAGCTGGAGGAAGGCCGCGATCCCTCCAAGGGTCAGACCGCCGACCCCGCCGATCGCGAGTGCTCCGCCGACGACGGCCACCAGAACATACTGGATATTTCCAAGATTCATGACGATCGGCATGAAAATATTGGCAAAGGTGTTGGCCGACTTCGCATGTCCGCGCAGTTCATCGTTCATCACATCGAACTCGGCTTTGACCTGATCCTCGTGACAGAAAACCTTGACGACCTTCTGCCCGTTGATCATCTCCTCGATATACCCGTTCACGGTTCCAAGCGACTTCTGCTGACGGACAAAATACACCGCACTCTTTCCCCCGACATTCTTCATCACGAAGAACAGCACAAACACCATGACCACAACGAGGAGCGTCAAAGGACCGCTCGTATAGATCATGGCGCAGAAGACGAAGATGATGGTGATTATCGATGAAAACACCTGGGGAACGCTCTGCGAAAGCATCTGATGAAGGGTTTCCGTATCATTCGTGTAATGACTCATCGTGTCGCCGAACTTATGCGTGTCGAAGTACCGGTTGGGTAACTTCTGCATATGGACAAACATGTCGTCACGGATCCGTTTCATGACCCCCTGCGAAATGATGACCATCAGTCTGCTGTAGATAAGGGTCGAAACAACACCGCAGAGGAAGATGACCGCCATGAAGAGGATGGCCTGGAGAAGCCCGGTGAACACCGGATTTTCCACACCGATAAGCGGCGTGATGTAGTCATCGATCAGCACTTCCAGGAAGAGCGAACCAATCACGCCGGCAAGAGTGCTGAGGATAATACATACGACGACGGCACCAAGCGTTACCTTTTTCATGCCCGGCAGATAGGAAAGAAGACGTTTCAGCGTCTTTTTCACATCATTGGGTTTGTTTCCGACAACGGGAATCCCGGGACGCTTGCCGCCGCTTGGTCCATGATTCATGGGAGGCATTACTCCTCACCTCCCTTCTGCTGGGTCGAATAGACCTCCTGATAGATCGGATTGTTCTGCAGAAGTTCGGCGTGCGTGCCGACCGCATTGATGTGGCCGCCGTCCATCACGATGATCTTGTCCGCATGCTCGACCGAGGAGATCCGCTGCGTGATGATGATCTTTGTTGTATCCGGGATCTCGGTCATCAGCGCCTGTCTGATCTGCGCATCCGTCTTCGTATCGACGGCGCTCGTCGAATCATCCAGAATGAGGATCTTCGGCTTTTTCAAGAGAGCCCGGGCGATACATAACCTTTGTTTCTGACCGCCGGAGACGTTTGACCCGCCCTGTTCGATTCTTGTGTCATACTTCTCGGGATAATGCTGGATGAATTCATCGGCGCACGCCAGTTTGCTGACGCGGATCAGCTCCTCATCAGAGGCGTCGGGATTTCCCAACTTGAGATTGTCCTTTATGGTGCCGGAGAACAGCACGTTTTTCTGCAGAACAACGGCGACCTGATCGCGAAGCGTCGTCAGATCGTACTTTCGAACATCCACGCCACCGACCATGACCGATCCGCCGGTCACATCATAGAGACGGGGGATCAGCTGGACGAGCGTCGTTTTGGAACTGCCGGTCCCGCCGAGTATTCCGATCGTCTCGCCGGATTTAATCTCCAGATTGATCTTCTGAAGACAGATCCTTTCAGCATCGGTGGAGTAGCTGAAGTCGACATCGCGGAAGCTTATATCGCCGTTTTCGACAGCGAACACCGGATCCTCTGGGTTCGTGAGATTACTCTCTTCATCGAGGATCTCGACGATACGTTTCGCAGATGCACGGGACATGGTGATCATCACAAAAATCATGGCAAGCATCATCAGACTCATTAAAATCTGCATCGTATAGGCAAACAGACTGACCAGTTCACCCGTGGACAAGGTCCCGGCAACGATGAACTGGGCCCCGAACCAGGAAACGAGAAGGATCGCCACATAGACAACGAACTGCATCAAGGGGCTGACGAATGCAAGCAGTTTTTCAGCATGGGAAAAGTATCCGTAGATGTCCTTTGAGACGTCTTTGAACTTTTCCACTTCATACTCATCACGGACATAGGATTTTACGACCCGGATGCCCCGGAGATTTTCCTGAACCACTTTGTTGAGCCGGTCGAATGTCTTGAATACCTTCTCGAATATGGGCTGGACCCTGGTGATAATAAGGTACATCCCAACACCCAGAATGGGAATAAGCACAAGATAGATGATGGAAAGCTCGGGGTTGATGATGATGACCATGACGTAGGACAAAATCAGCATCAAAGGACAGCGGACCGCTACCCTCATCAGCATCTGATAGGCATTCTGCACATTTGTAACGTCGGTGGTGAGCCTCGTAACAATACTCGGGGTAGAGAATTTGTCGATGTTTGCAAACGAGAAACTCTGCACATTATAGAATATATCGTGCCGGAGGTTGCGTGCAAATCCGGATGACGCGGATGCAGCGAATTTTCCGGCGAGAATGCCGAATACAAGCGAGAATATTGCCGAGAGGAACAAGACGAGACCAAGCCGGAGAATGACTCCCATGTTTCCTGCGGTGATCCCGTCGTCGATGAGGCTTGCAAGGATCAACGGGATGATTACATCCATCACCACCTCTAACGAAACGAACAGCGGGGTTATGAGACTGTCTTTTTTAAACTCGCGGATAGAGCCTGCCAGGCGCTCGATGATATGATTCATACAAGCTCCTCCAGATTGGTTTTCATTTTCCAGATGAGGGATCGGAAAACTGCCAGTTCCTCTGGCGAGATTCCTTTGGTCATCTGCTCTTCAAGATCAGTGAGATTGTGATGCGCCTGCCGGCTGACGGCAAGTGCCTTTTCCGTGAGTATGATCTTTTTGAGTCTGGCATCGTACTCGACGGGCTCTCTTTTGATGAGTTCGTTCTTTTCCATGAGCTGGAGGATACCGGTGGCCGTTGAGCGCCGGATGGAAAATTTCGTCTCGATATCCTTTTGAAAAATATCATCCTTCGGTGAATGATAGATATATCCGATGATCTGGATCTGCGTGCCGGTGATATTGTACAGAGGCCCAAATGACGCAGCAGTGTCCAGATTTCGTTTTATATGATTTGAAAGGATCTTGATTAATATCGCTATCGGCAGTCTGTCATCCATATATGAAAAATGGTTAGGGGACTAATAATATATACATTTGCTGTCCGTGCGTCAACGACGGGTAAAAAGCGCCACGATACATCGGCGAATTCGAAAAAACGACGGATCGAAAAAAAAGAGTTGGTATGATTTAGTATGTTGCAAGGTAGCGGTTAAGCTCCCAGTCGGTGATATGCTTGGAGAAGTCTCCCCACTCGAGTTCACCGAGACGGTTGATCTGGGAAACCACGTGCTCGCCAAGGACACTGCAGAGCAGCGGATCGTTCATCAGAGCGGTGTTTGCCTCATGGAGACTCCAGGGGAGGCAGCGTATTCCTTCAGCTGCACGCTCTTCCGCGCTCATTCTGAAAATATTTTTGTCCACGCTCTCCGGTGGCTCGATCTTCTGGGTAACGCCTTCCATACCGGCTGCAAGCATCACGGCAAACGTGAGATACGGGTTGCAGGTCGGGTCAGGGCTGCGCAGTTCGGCGCGGGTACTTTTGCCGCGGGACGAGGGAACTCTGATAAGGGCGGAACGGTTCATCGCAGACCAGCCGACATAGACCGGAGCCTCGTATCCCGGGATAAGCCGCTTGTACGAGTTCACCGTCGGGTTTGCGATACGGGTGATTCCATCGATATGTTTGAGGATTCCGGCAATAAAATGACGGGCGGTGTCGGAGAGCTGGTGTTCTCCTTCGGGATCAAAGAATGCATTCTGTCCGTCCTTCATCAGCGAACAGTTGACATGCATCCCGGAACCGTTGATGCCGTAGATCGGTTTTGCCATAAAAGTGGCGTGCAGACCGCGGTGGAGAGCAAGCGTCTTTGCAACAAACTTGAAGGTGACAACCTTATCTGCCATGGCAAGGGCGTTGCCGTAGGTGAAATCGATCTCGTGCTGGGAGGGTGCGACCTCGTGATGGGATGCTTCGATATCGAATCCCATCTCGGAAAGGGAGGTCACCAGATCGCGGCGGACATCCTCTCCGGGGTCGGTCGGGGTCTGATCGAAGTATCCTCCGTGATCCTGAAGTTCCACCGAGGGGTGGCCGTTGATCAGTCTAAAGAGGAAAAACTCCATCTCGGGGCCGACATTGAAGGTGTATCCGAGTTTTGCCGCTTTTTCCAGCTGCTGACGGAGAATATACCGCGGATCCCCGATGAACGGTTCGCCACGGGTCGTATACACATCGCAGATGAAGCGGGCAACCCGGTATTTTTCATCGGACCAGGGAATGATCTGATATGTTGCCGGCTCGGGCCGGAGCACCATATCCGACTCTTCCAGTCTCGCAAACCCCTGAATTGAAGAACCGTCGAAACTGATACCTTCAGTTAAGGCTTTCTTCATCTGTTTCGTCGGAATCGCGACATTTTTCGGTTTGCCCACCATGTCCGAGAACTGGAGGAGAACCGACCGTACATTGTCATTCTCAAGCTGTTTGAAAACTGCGTCAATCAACTCCGCACGGTCGCCGCCGTGTGAAGCGGCAAGAGAGCCAAAAGGACTTTTACGCTCGTCAGAAACCATGCTCATATATGAGTGGTGAAGGCTAATAAATGTCAAGTTCGAATCCGGGCGCATGACCATTTTTCAGCAGGGGATTTTCTGGAAAACTTGACATACCAGAACAGTACAATTTATCACCATGGCATTACTTACTGCTGAACTCAAAGAGCAGATTGCCAAAGTCGGCGTATGTCATCTGGTCACCGCATCCAAAGCCGGTGTCCCGAACGCAGCCCCGATGGGCGCAATCTGGGTCATGGACAATGACACGATCTGGATTTCAAATAATTTCATGAACAAAACTATCGCAAACATCAAAGAGAATCCACAGGTCTCTCTTCTGGTGTGGAGCCGTGATATCGGCAACTGTTTCCAGCTGAAAGGAACTGCCGCAGTGGAAGCGGGAACCGCCGACCACAAAAAAATGAAGGAGCTTCTTGACGCGAAAAAACCCGGACTGCCGGGAAAAGAACTCGTTAAGATCACCGTCAAAGAGATTTTCACCTGCACGCCCGGACCGGACGCAGGGAAAAAACTCTAACTTTTTTCAGCCGCTCTCTTTTTCAAAAACGTGAATACGCATTTTCTTAGGCTGGGCGCCGTTCCTAAGACCACAATCAAACACAAGTTCTATTACCACACTAAACCGAACTATTTGTAAGAAAGCATGGCTACCAAAAAAAGTAAGAAAACAGCTGAGCCGGAAGCTGCTCCCAAGCTCTTTTATATCTTCTACAATCAGGAGAGATGGGACAACTGGCTCAAGACGCTCGAAACCGCCGACTGGGAAGGGGACGAGGACTCGGATGAAATGCCTGAAGGATTCAGAATTCTGGACGGATTTTCGGATGACATTACGCTTGCCGTAATCAAAATCATCCGTCTCTTCCAGAACGGCAGAATACCGCTTGAAGAGGCAAGAACAAAGCTCCGCAGTGTCGAAGAGATCGTCATGGGCGAAGTCATGGGCGAGGAACTTGCCGAGATCGTCGGATCGATGCAGGTCTCCCTTGTCGTCCTGTTTGCCGCCGGACAGAAATACCTTGAAGAGACGTATCCCCCGGTTGAAGAGATCAAAAATCTCGTCAAAGAAGGACGCAAAGTCGTCGCAAAAGATCCCGAAAAGGCTCTTGAGATCGCCTCGTCGATCGGGTCCGCCGTCATCAACGGAGCTTCCTGCTGCGGCAAATACGTAAAAGACACCGATGAGCCGACCCTCTTTGATGAGTGGCTCGTCGAGGTCGAACGTATCGCCGACGCCATGAAATCTCTCAAAGACTTTGACGAGGAAGCCGGAGAAAGCTCGTGATCGCGAGTAGGGCCCGGTTTCGCTACATCAAAAAACTTCAGCGTGCGGCAGGCCACCGTCTGCCCGAAGGCGCCTTTCATCCGGCAAATCTGGAAGCGATTACCGGATCAATGAATATCGATAGCCTGGACCCGGGAACGCGGGACCAGGTCCTCCGTTTTTTTAAGGATTTTCTGGAATGCAAATGCCGCGACTCACCCCTTTGCGGCTGCCCGGAACGAAAATTCGTCATCACGATCCTGGAACTTCGGGAGATGGGGCTGAACCACAAGGAGATCCACCGTCACCTGATAGACGAGTACGGGATCGATCTTTTCCCGGCCGATATCCTGAGTTTCCTCGAAGAGTCCGTCCACCTTCTTGAAGCCATCAGAAGTGTCGCGGACCTCGCCGGAGAAAACGAACTCATGAACCTCTCCGACGAGCATATCCGAAATATTTCACGCTGATCTCACGTTTTGAATACGTATCTTTATGAAGGGCCTGTTCCCAAAACCCAACTCTTTTTGTCTCACACACCAAACTAGAATATCATGTTACTGGAGAAGAACGACTACTCCCAACAGATCGAGTATCTGTATCATAAATCCCTGGTCCTGGAAACTCCGTCCGATATGGATCCGGTCCTGTACTTTTATTTTATCGACACGATCGCCCACCTGGATTATACCCTCTCACTGCTTTGCTTCAGCTCCGACTCTATAAAATGCACCATGACCGCGGAGTATCTGCGTACCCGCGTGGATACCGCAAAACAGGGAGATTATGCCCTTTTCCCCACATTCATGGTCTGGCTGAGAGACAACCACAAAGAACAGTTCGAAGAGACACCCATTCTCTGGCAGCTCATCTATGACCCGGACGAGGTCTCCGCATACCTTGGATTCAGGATCGTTCTTGATCCAAACTCGAAAATACCCCTTCCGCCCCAGTTCTTCCATGACATGGCCGATGATCTTTTCGGCATGAAATTCCTCAGAAGCATCTACCCGGAGGGACCAATTGGAAAACTCTTCGCAGAATTCAAAAGGAAATAACCTATGAATGCAGCAAAGCTCTGCTCAGATCTGATACAGATACGTAGCGACAATCCGCCCGGCGACACGAGCGAGGTTGCCGAATATATTTTATCCGTAATGGAAGGGATCGGCATCCCCGGAACGATCACATCCGGCCCGGATGGTCATGACAATGTCATCTCAAAGGACCAGACCGGCCGCCTCCTTCTCACCGGACACATCGATGTGGTCCCGGCACTGAACGAGGGCTGGAAGTATGCACCGTATTCCGGGAAGATCGACGATACCTATGTGCACGGACGCGGGGCGACCGACATGAAAGGCGGATGTGCCGCGGTTTTGTCGGCGGTTGCCAGAGCAAAGGATGCGGGCGATGAACTGCCGGTCTCTCTTGCCTTCGTCTGTGACGAGGAAGGGGGAGGCAGATACGGCACCCGGTATCTGCTGGAGAAAAATCTCATCCACCCGTGTGATGTTTTGATCGCCGAACCGACGCCTGCCTATGCCCCGGCGGTCGGACAAAAAGGCGTCTGCAGATTCGATGTGGATTTTATCGGAACCCCCGGCCATTCGTCGCTGTATCCGATCCTCGGCGAGAGTGCCGTGATCCAGGCGATGGATTTCCTCTACTGGATGGGAGAACTGCACAAACGCGTGTATCCGCAGACAGAGGAGATGGAAAAACTCATCGAGCATTCGACCAAGATCGCCGGAGAGGGAACGACGACGGACTTCGGCCCGGTGTTTCGGCAGATCATGTATAATCCGGGCATCATTTCCGGCGGGGAACGGGTCAATATCGTCGCCCAGAAATGTTCTCTCATGATGGACATGCGGCTCCCGTGGGGATGCGACTGTGATGAGATCTTAGATGAGATCTGCAGTCATATCCCGAAATCGGCCGTCCTCACCCCCCGAACCAAAGCGAACGCTTCGCTGACGGCGAGCGACTCGTTCCTTGTGCAGAAAACCTGCGAAGCCATCAGCGAGGTGTACGGGATCACCTCGCGGCCCATGGTCCAGTGGGCCGCATCCGACGCCCGGGCGCTTCGTCTGGCGGGTTTCCGTGCTCTCGAATACGGACCCGGCGACCTTAGCACCATGCACGGCCTGAATGAAAAGGTCTCTATCGACCAGCTGAACAAATGCGAAGAGATCTACTATAGACTCATCCAGAACTACACAAATACACAACAGGAGATATCATAATGACAGACCCACGAAAACCGCTCGCTTCCTGGAAAGGGCAGGACAGATACTTCGGCGAAGTCCTTTCGTCTCTGACCGGGATCTTTCTTTCCGGCGGCTGTTCCTGGAACAGATGCAGGATGTGCGGATATAAAAACGACCGCGACACCTGCTCGAAGGATGAACTGATCGATCACATGAAAGGGCAGATCCTCTGGATGCAGGAAAATTACTCGCCCGATGAATACCAGCTTGGAAAGATCTTCACCTCGGGAAGCGTCTTCGACCCGAACGAAGTTCCTCTCGAGGTACTTGATGCGTTCGGGGAGTTCTTTGCAGGAAAACCGCTGATCGCCGAGTCGAGATCCGAGTATGTAACGGAAGATGCCCTCTCCCGCCTGCTGAAAAGCCTCGACAAAGGTCAGGCCCATCCGCTGACGGTCGCGATAGGTCTTGAAACGACGAACGACGCCATTCGGGAAAAGTCGATCGATAAAGGAAACACCTTTGAAGATTTCATCAAAACTGCCGAGACGGCGCATAATGCAGGTGTCGGTGTCAAGGCATATCTGATGATGAAGCCGCTCTTTTTAACGGAAAAAGAGGCGATGGAGGATATGGAAAAATCCATCCGCGAGGTCGCACCCTACGCAGACATGATCTCGATGAACCTCTGCACGATCCAGGGCAGAACGGAGCAGGAACATTACTGGCAGAAGGGAGGTTTCCGGCCGCCGTATCTCTGGTCTGCGGTGAAAGTTCTCCGGGAAGCTGACGTCCCGGTCGCATGCGATCCGGTCGGCGGCGGATTCAAACGGGGCCCTCACAACTGCGGGACCTGCGATAAAGAGATCGTTGCCGCGATCAACGAGTATTCGCTTACGGCTGACAAGAGTGTTCTGGACGACGTCTGGGAGATTCCCTGCGCATGCAAAAAAGAGTGGGAGTATGTTCTTGCGAACGAACGTTCGTGGAACATGCCCCTCACGCAGTAATTTTTTTTCTTTTTTTATAGGACTTTATAGGACTTACGCGGTGTTATCCTCAATCCAATTCGGAAAGAGAATGACCGGGTATGGATACTAGAGATAAAAACAACCGCGAATCTCCGCGAATCCTCGCGAATCCTCGCGAATCGCATTTTTCTTGCACCGCCGTGCTCTGCTCCGGCTAATCGCCTACGCAGGAATCGCACGCCGGCTGGAAAAATGCTATTGGAAAAACCGGCGTGCCGGTTTTTCTCTCCGTAAACTTCTCATTTGATGTAAGCGAAAAAGAATGAATCAACAGAAAAACCCGCACGCGGGTTTTTCCTCAGCATTTTTCAAGAGAGGGTGCGATTCCTGCGTAGGCGATCAGCCGGAGCAGAGCACCCGAACGTAAGGAAAATGCGATTCGCGTTAATTCACGGAAATTCGCGGTTGGTTTTTCTCTTGTTCCCACATGAATAACATACACGAAATCGAAGTACATCTCAAAGGACTTCTGTTGTTTTTTCGGTTGAGATCATACCGCGTAACTCCCACATATAAAAAAAAGGTGGAGATATTCTTCTTTTTTATCTCGTTGTTACCAGAGCGCCGTCTGCGGTCACGATGACCGTGTGTTCAAACTGAGAAACAAAACAGTCGGGAACATCCGATAAGCTGTGATACACGAAGAGATTTCCCTGACGAAGAAGGGTCGGCAAAGCGAGTTCCGCCTTTGGAACATTCAGCCAGCGGCGGGAGAATGGGAGACCGTGCATCTCTTCCGCCTTTTTCATAATTTTTCTGCCGGCGGGTGATCTGACCGGCGCATCGCCGACGACCTGATAGATCTCGGCTCTTCCGGCTTCATGAACCAGGCCTGAACCTGTCGATGCGAACGGTTCGATCGCAATGACCATGTCTTCTCTGAGAACAGCACTGCCGAATCTTCCCGTGTTCGGGATCGAGAGGCCGTGGTGAAGACTATAGCGCGCAAGTGCGTGGCCCGTTAAGTTGATGATCGGTTTGTAGCCAAATGACGTGATGGTTTCTTCGACGACCGCGCCGATCTCGCTGACGACGACCTCCGGCGCAACGACATTGATCGCGGCGTCGAGAGCAGCGCGTGATGCCTCGCATAAGGAGGCGTGATCGCCGAGATCCACGGTGACGGCGGTGTCTGCGATGTATCCGTCGATGTGCGTTCCAATATCCAGTTTTATCAGATCCCCTTCGGCAAATACCCGCTCCTCGTCCGGGGATGCCGTATCGTGAGCCGCACAGTTGTTCAAAGAGATATTGGGAGGGAAGGAGGGTGATACGCCTGCCGCGGATATTTCATCCAGAACCATGTCGAAGATATCGGCCATGCTGACACCCGGTTTTATTTCGGCGGCGCATTTATGCAGGACGTTTTTTGCGATTCGTCCCGCTTCTATGTAGGTATCCAGTTCGTTATCGTTCATAATTCTATACTACTAATTTTTCTTCAAAGCACGTAAAGCTGTCAAATCCATCACTTGTTACAACACCCATATCCTCGAGCCGGACCCCGCCGATTCCCTGGTAATAAAGGCCCGGTTCCAGCGTGATGACCTGCCCAACTTTCAGTTCGTCGCCGGACGGGGAAAGGGACGGCGCTTCGTGGATCTCGAGTCCGACGCCATGCCCAAGACTGTGCGTAAATCCCGAGGATCCGGCCGTTTCGTAACCCTGTGCCTTGAAATACCCCACGACCGCAGTGTAAACCGCGGCCCCGGTGATTCCGGGACGGATCATGGATACGGCCAGTTCTTTGGCTTTCTGGACGGCATCATACATCCGGATTATCTCGTCAGAGGGGGCTCCTTTGGATATGGTCCGTGTCATATCGGCAAAGTATCCGGTTATCTCGCTTCGGGGAAAGACGTCCATGACGATCGGTTGGTTTGCATACAGCGGACCTGTTCCCCGCGCATGGGGCATGGAGGATGCTTCCCCGCAGGAGATGATCGTGTCGATATCTTCGCAGCTGAAGGGCCGAAGCGCGAAGTGGATGATGTCGCGAATCCTTTCCGACGTAAGGGGAGCGTCTTCGAGCATCAGAATGCCTCTGTTGTCCGGCTCGGATTTTCTGATAGCATCGACGGTGGCGCGGACGGCGATCTCGTTCATCTTCTGGACATAGCGGATATTCGTGATCTCGTCAGCGGATTTTATGCTCCGGATTTTTGCGATCGTGCCGGAATCTATGATGACTTCGGCGACTTCTGAGAGCGTATGGGCGAAACCGACCGGCATCGAGGGGGGGATCAACAGGCGCGAACCTGCAAAATTTTTGATCATATGGGCCGTCGCCAGATCGGGATCATGGTATTCCTTCAGGAGTTCCGGAAGACCTGCCGAGATGCGTGTCACTATGCTACATGTTGACTCGTAGCGCGCACGCGTTTCTTCCATCGAAGAGACGATCAGGGTCGCAACTCCCTCTTTGGAAAATACGTAAATATATGGATCAGATGCGAGAAAACCCGAAGCATAGCGCATATCCGCATTTTCGGAACTGTCGTAGGCAACATATGCATCGCATGAATGTTTTTCCAATTCATCCAAAAGCTGCTTCATCTTCTCAATATTAGCGCTACAAAGAGATGTAGTTTTTATCTTTAGGCAACCGATGTACTTACGATGGATGACACTGAGCGGACTCAGTTTAAGGGAAAGTTTACGGTTCTCGTAATCATCTTAAACATTCTGATATTCGCAATTGCCGCGGCAATTATAGTATTCTTTATCGTTCCAGACACGATCTGGCTTAGAATACCGATTGTACTCATCTGCATCGTAATTTCCATTATCAGTCTTGCAGTATTTATTCCCAAATACCGCGCCACCAAAGCCTGGCTCGACATTCACGGTACAACCAAAGAAGAACGTCTTGCCCAGATGCAGAAAGAACAGGACGAATATCGTGCTAAAATCCGCGCAGAACTTGAAGAGGAGATGCGCGAAGAGGAAGAATCCAAGAAAAAAGTGGAGGAATAATGCTCAGCAAAATTACTGGAGAAGTAGAATTACTCGAACGCCACCTGTCCGTCATGTGTGTTGTTGCACGTCAGGGTCCGATCGGCATTATGAAACTGACTGAAGAACTCGGCCAGCCGCAGCACAGAATTCGCTATTCTTTGCGGATTTTAGAGCAAATGCAGTATATCAAAGCAACACCGTCGGGCGCCGTTGCCACGCCGAAGGCCTTTGAGATGTTGGCAAACTTTGATCAGGATTTGGAAAAACTCATCACGCGTCTGGCTTCTTTACACCAGGAAAAGTGACACCAAAATCATAATCTTTAATACAATGACCCGCCCATGTAATTAGGTAACACAACTGTGCCGCCATAACTCAGTTGGTAGAGTGGCTGGCTGTTAACCAGCATGTCACAGGTTCGAGTCCTGTTGGCGGCGTTTCTTTTTGTTTTTTTGTGTATTTTTTTCAAAACATATACGCTGCACTTTCAGCGGATAAACAAACACCTTTATCTATCAGCATACCAAATATCATATGTTCTTCTGCAAGGGAACAAATTTTGAGGGCGCGTGGTTTCATACCACAAACCCGTTTTACGTACTTCTCTCTGCGGGCCTGTAGCTTAGTGGTGGAGCGCCCGGCTCATAACCGGGTGGTCGTGGGTTCGAACCCCTCCGGGCCCATTAACTTTACAAACTATAATCAGAATCAATTAATCATTTTCAGATACCAGGGGCATTTTTCTGACCCCCATTTCTTAATATTACGAATTTTTAGACATCCATGTCAGATATTTTCCTTCGGTAAAATGGCAAACATTTCGCTAAAATCGAAAGTGAAATTTATATCGTGACAGAGCAATGTTCAGATAGCTATGTCAAAATATCACCTGATTTTGATCGCTGTCATTCTCACGGCAGTTCTCCTTTCTGCGGGATGCGTACATTTACCGCAGGAATCGGGACAATTCGAGGTAAATCTCTCCGTGCCAGTTGCGCCCATCCCCGTAAGCAGTGTGGATGGAAAAAACCTCGCCTATGAATTTGAGTTGTCCCCGGCAGGGAATCTGACGTTCACGCCGGAAAAACTGGAAGTCCTCGATGCTGAAACCGGAAAGGTCCTCTGGTCGGCTGAAGGAGATGTACTTGCAGCGCTGTATCATCCGGCCTCAAACCCGCTGCCTACAGCCCTGGAACTGCAAAACGGCACATCAAAATTATCACTCCCGCGGATATCGATCTGGTTCACCGTTGATGAAAATGAGATCCCAAATCAACTCACGCACAAACTTACGCTCAATTATACAGGATACGATCCGGTCATTATTACCGGCGGGAAGGTCACTGTCCAAAAAGATCTCGAGCCGGTGATTATCGGATCTCCGCTCCGCGGTTCCGGGTGGACTGCGATAGAGACCACGAATGCATTTACGCATCACTTCCTTGCAGAGATTACGCTTGATTCCGTTACGAGAGTTCCGCAAAAATACGCTCAGGACTGGATATTCATAGACCCTGACACAGGAGATGCAGTAATAGGGAATGGAAAACTCGCGAAAGATTATCTGGGCTATGGAAAAGAGATATATTCCGTATCAAACGGGACCGTGGTTGACCTCAAGGACGGCCTGCCGGACGAAGAATACGCCTATGCCGCACGCAGCACCACGGTCGAAACGGCAGCGGGCAATTATGTGATCATCGACATGGGAAATGAAAAGTATGCCTGCTATGCCCACATGATCCCGGGATCGATCACCGTTTCACTTGGCGATGTCGTATCAGAGGGGCAGGTCATCGGTCTGGTCGGGAACAGCGGAAACTCGGATATACCCCATCTGCATTTCCAGGTTGTAACGGGTAAGGCATCGTTCCTTGGAGCCGAAGGATACCCGTATGAATATCGTTCGTTTGAGGTGATCGGAAAAATTAACGCAACCGCAGTGGAAGTGATGATGGCCGAGTCCGGGTATACCGTAACGCAGATGTGGGAAAATATCGGCACCTGTTTCGTCAAATATCAGACGCCGGTTGCCAGACAAAACGAACTCCCAGGCAATTGGGATGTGCTCATGCTTCCCTGACCGCACAAAACCTCAAAAACGGGTTCATACCCTACATCATTTTATTCTCCGGGCATCCCATATATATTGGGACTAGTCCGGGTGGCTTGGCGTCACCTGTAACCTGAAACTGCCAATACGCAGGGGACGAAGTTTGAGGACGGCTGTGTCAGTCCTTCCTATGTTGCATGTTCCAACGTTGATACCTTGTCCTGCGAGGTCAGCGGATGTGATGGATACATCCGGAGGGATGTATTATCTCATTGTTGTGGGCACCGGTTCAGGCCCGGAAGGGAGCAGACCTCACCGTAAACGCATGGCGCCCGCAGGGTTGCGGGGCGGAGAAGGGATATGTAACAGAAGTTGGATATGCGCTTCCAACCGAAAACGTGTCCCAATTATCTTTTAAGGGTTCTTATGGCAAAAGTGACGATTATTGGTGCAACGGGTCAGGTAGGCTCATATGTAGCACATGCCGTATCCCAATTTCCGCATGTGCAGGAAATGTGCCTGTACGGCAGACCTGGAAATGAACAGTATCTGGACGGTCTCGCCCATGATATGATGGACTCTTTTGCGGCACGGGGAACGAATACCCGCGTGACGTTTGGTACGACGCCAAAAGAGCTCCGTGGATCAGATATTATCGTCCTTACGTCCGGCGTTCCAAGAAAAGCTACACAGACCCGTCTGGATCTGGCTCTTGAGAATGCGCGGATTGTGAAAGTGTATGCCGAACAGGTAGGCCGTATGGCACCGGAGGCTATCCTGCTCGTCGTAACAAATCCCGTGGATATTATGACAACGGTCGCGTTGAAGTATTCGGGGATGATGCCGCACAGAGTGTTCGGTCTTGGAACGCATCTTGATTCGATGCGGCTCAAGGCATGCCTTGCAGAATTCTTCAACGTACACGTAAGCGAGGTACATACCCGCATCATCGGCGAACACGGCGACACCATGGTTCCCATTTGGTCCGCGACAACAGTCGGCGGTATCCAGATCGATAATCTTCTGGGCGTTGCAAAACTCCCGCGGGAAGAGATGATCCAGCGGGTGAAATCGAGCGGCTCCTACATAATCGAGGCTAAGGGAGCAACGGTTTACGGCCCCGGCGATGCGATCGCAACTCTGATTCGAACCATCGTTGAGGATGAAAACCGCATGCTCACCGTCGCAACGCAGATCCGCCGCGAGGTGTTCGGACATGAAGGCGTATGCGTGAGCGTTCCTGCCCGGATAACACGCGGGGGAGTGTTCCCGATCGGCGTTAAGTTCTCCGAAGAAGAAAAGCATCTGTTTGGAAAATCGGTAAAACTGATCAAAGATACGACTGATAACGTCTGTGCAATACTCGATGCAGAATCCCAGGAAAACAGCAATACTATTTTATAATCGAAAACCGGCGGAGGTCAGCGGTCCCTGACCCCGGTGCCGGTGAGAACAAATTCCCAGGACATACCTTCAGCGCGTGACCGGTGTTTGGAAACGACGGCCCGTCTGAACCCTTCGTGTTTTTCGACCCGGATGATCGCTTTGGAGATGTGCGACAACGCCGTTCCTCCAAGACCGCTCAGCCGGTGATGATCGATGTCCATGAACACCTGGTTGGTTATGAGGACCGGAATATCATATCTCTTGGCGATTCCAAGAAGCACCATCATCTGGCGTGAAAGCATCGAAAGAGCTTCTTTCGTATCCATCTGTTCTACACGGTAAAGAGCCGTTGCCGAGTCAAGCACGATCAGTCCGGCGGAACCGGATTTGATCAGCTGTTCCGATTCGGAGATCATCAGACCCTGTTCCGCAAAGGTCGCCGGCTCGAACACATACAGATGCTTGGCGCACTCCTCGGTAGAGGAACCGGCTATCTGCGAAAACCGCTCGATGGAGAATCCTTCCGAATCGATATAGACGACGCCGGTGCCTTTTCGAAGCACCGAAACGGCGGCCATCATACAAAGAGTACTCTTTCCCGAACCAGCCTCACCAAAAAACTGGGTGATCATCCGCGGCTCAATGCCGCCTCCGAGAAGGGTGTCAAGTCCGGAGGCTCCGGTTGAGATCTTTTTTACGGCGTCTTCCATACATCTTCCTCGACGATGTGTTTTACCGTTCGAACTGGAAGACCGGACGCATCCGAGATCCGCTGAAGGTCATCGAATTCGGCTTTGCGGGAATAAACCACGCCGTCCATGGATGCGATTTTGACGTCGACGGAGTAGACCCGATCGTTTATGACGACGGTTTTATTCGCGATCGTTCTGTCCGCAATGAACCGGTGGATCATAGGGGTGCACCGAACGCCAAGACTGCCGGTCTCGTGTGTAAGGATTTTTGCAAGACGCGGAGCATCCCGCGGGAGAGAGATGACTCTGATCAGATAACCTGGTCTGCCTTTTTTCATGACGATGGGGATAACGGATGCGTCACGGGCCCCTTCATTCATCATCGTCGAAAGAACCGAGGAGAGAACCTCTCCCGAAATGTCGTCAACATTCGTTTCGAGCACGTCAACCGATCCTGCTTCATCCCCGGTTTCCATAATGTACGCAAAAAGAACATTTGGATGATCAGATGGATCCCGCGTACCGGCTCCGGCTCCCGACGAGAGAAGTTTACCCGAATGAACGGTCGTTCCAAAAACTTCTTGGAAGGTGGCGAGTAATGCCGCGCCGGTCGGCGTACAGAGTTCTCCTTCGGACGAGCCGAGCGATACGGCGAGATTGGATGCCTTGAGAATCTCCGCCGTTGCAGGGGCCGGGACCGGCATTATTCCATGCGAACAGGTGACCGTGCCCATGCCTGTTGACAACGGGAGGATATGGACTGCGTCAATGTTCAGCGATAAAAGAGCAGAGACGGAACCAAGGATATCCGAAATCGCATCATCGGCCCCGACCTCGTGAAAATGAACATGCTCGGTCTGGTGGACGCAGGCTTCCGCATCCCGGATTCTGGTAAATACCTTCTTTGCAATATCCTTCGCCTGCACTGACGCATCCGCCGCAGAGATGATTTCGAGAATTTCCGAAAGAGTGCGGGTCGTTTTTTTCGTATTGGTCCTGATATAGGTTGCCGGGATTCCGGCACGGAGAACGTTTGTGATCTCCGGTTTCGAGACGGAAGCTACCGACCGGAGAACGAACTCTCTGTCTGCTCCAAGGCTGAGCAGGGCGCCAAGAATCATGTCGCCTGCAGCGCCAAAACGGGGGTCGATTACCAGAATACGCATATAATGTATATGTATTGGACCCGCATGTCTGAATAAATATCGCCTTAGAGGAACCTAATGTATTTTGGGGGATTTATGCCGGATGAAATCACAGGGAAGTTCCAACGTGCTCATTACCTCGGGGCGTTGCCCCTCGATCAACTACAAAACATATATCAGATTCGGTTCAACAAGTAGTCATCATTCAGGGGTAACGATGGATAAATCACAAAAGCACTGGCTCTTTATTTCTCTTGGCATCAGCTTAGCCGTACTTTTTGTGATGCTGATCTTGACCTTTGACACCTCGACGCTTGAAGAACTGCAAGAATGCAATCTCTGGTTCATTCTCCTGGCATTTGTCATGCACATCTTCTCGCTTGGCTTTTGGGCACTGCGTATCAAACTTATGTGCAGATCGCTTGGATACAAAGTGCCGTTTTTCCACTCATTCAACCTCGTCTGCTCAAACATGTTCCTCGCAGCGGTTACTCCCTCGCAGATCGGCGGTGAACCTGTCAGAGTGTACGAATTGACCAAGGCCAATGTCCCGGGAGGAGAAGCGACTGCGGTAGTGATTATGGAGAGAGTGTTCGATGCGATCGTTCTTATCGCGGGAACCATTATCAGCGTATTCCTTCTGGGTATGTTTTTTGCAGACCTCAACTTCCCCGAAGCATACATGATGATTGCGTACATTGCGGCCTTTGTCTTTGCGGGTCTTCTGCTGGTATTCCTGATCGTTGCCAAAAATCCGGTATGGTCGAATAAGGTTTTACATAAACTGTTGCACATATTCGGCAAAAACAAATCCCCGGATATCATCCAGGAATATCAGAGAAAAATCGACCTGCATCTGGGAAAATTCTATGTGACCCTTAAGCACTTCACGGGAAAATCAAAGACCGGCATGTTCTACGGACTCCTCTTCAGCGCACTCTACTGGGTAAACGAGTTTATCATCGCGTCAGTTCTCATGATGGGACTCGGCCTGCCGCCGAACTTCCTTCTCTCGTTCATCTTCATGATCCTTATCACTGTGATCATGATGATCCCCCTTACTCCGGGCGGAGTGGGAATAGCCGAGGTTTCCATGGCTGGTTTCTATGCACTGATAATTCCAACTTCCCTTATCGGAGTGTTCGTGCTTTTATGGCGGCTTATCATGTATTACTTCAATCTCGCCATCGGATTTGCAGCCAGCATGATTATTGTCCGCAGAGAAGCAAAAATCCAGAAGGATGAACCCATTAACCTGTAATTATAAATTCTCAGCAATCAAGTTTTATTGAACAGCATGGACTCAAAGCAGAAAAAATTTCTCTGGATTTCAATCGGGCTTTCTCTGGCAGTACTTCTGGTAGTCATAGTTTGTACATTCAATGAAAACACGATAACTGCCATTCAGCAGCTGAATCCCTATTATCTGCTTCTTGCGTTCATGATACACATGCTTGCGATGACTTTCTGGGCTGTAAGGATCGTGGTTATGTGCCGGTCTTTGGGATACAAAGTGCCGTTTTTCCATTCCCTCAATATGGTCTGCGCCGGACAGCTGGTTGCGGCGATCACGCCCTCACAGATAGGTGGTGAACCGGTCAGGATACACGAACTGTATAAAACCAATATGCCGGTAGCAGACGCGATGGCGGTAGTCGTGATAGAACGACTCATGGAAGCGGTACTTATGGTTCTTGGCGTGATCTTTTCCTTGGGAATGTTTCCCGTGGTATATAATAACGGTGAGATCACGGATAGTCTGATCATCGCAGCATGGTGCGGGACGGCATTTTTCACCGGACTATTGATCGTTCTTATCGCAGTAATGCGAAAACCGCCCCTCATCAAAAAGCTCTCGCTGAAGATCGGCGGACTTTTCATGAAGAAAATGAACCCCGTTAAAGTCGAGAAAATAACCGAACAGATCAATGACGGGGTCGATCAGTTCTACAACACGTTTAAGCTCTTTGCCGGAAAAGCCAAATGGGGACTCCTTATTGGATTCATTCTGACGTTTTGTCTGTGGGCATGCGAGTATTCGGTCGCATCGATCATTCTGGTGGGGCTTGGATATCCGCCGGATATACTGCTCTCAATCGTGTTCCAGCTGATCATTGCGGTCATCATGATGCTGCCGCTGACCCCCGGAGCTGCCGGAATCGCAGAGCTTGCCTATGTAGGATTTTACTCGCTGATCATCCCAAGCTCGGTCGTGGGATTGTTCGTCATTCTCCTGAGGATTATTCTGTATTACTCAAACATCCTGATCGGCTTTATCGCCAGTTTCCTGATCGTCAAACGCGAAGCGGCAAACAAGAAAGTGATATCCGACGATGCCTGAGATCCCGTTTTTCGACTGTGTACGGTATCATCTGACGAAAAACCAGAGGACAGAGGATTTTTACCGGAATCAGTATCAAAAAATCTACGACAGATTCTACGTAAAATCCGATGACTGCCTGGAAATAGCAGGACTTCGGTTACCCGTCCTTTCTCACGAGAGACATCCGACCCGCGAAGAGGCGTATTATGCAATGGAGATCGGCGATATTCTCTACCCGGCGCTTCTTGGAAGATATCAGTACACTGATGAAGGACCCTATGAATGGGGGGAGGTCAGGATAAAGGAAGGGGACGTGGTCTTTGACTGCGGAGCAAATCTCGGCGTGTTTTCCATTCTTGCCGCATCGAAAGGTGCCGAGGTCTATGCATTCGAACCGATCAGGGAGGCACGGCAGATCCTTTTGAAAACGCTTGCACTGAACCCTGAGTTCGCCAAACACGTGCATATAATTCCCTACGGGGTCAGCGACACTTCCGGGAATGCCGCATTTACGATCCTTGCTGACACGCTTGTCGGCTCATCCATGGTCCTGAATCAGCAGGGCAGAATCGAAACGGCCCCCGTTACCACCATCGACGCATTTTGTGCTGAAAACGCTCTTACCGTGGATTTCATCAAAGCAGACATTGAAGGAGCGGAACGCAGAATGCTTGCCGGGGCAAAAGAGATCCTGAAAACCCAGGGACCTAAAATTTCCGTATGCACCTATCATCTGCCGGATGATCCAAAGATACTGCGGGACCTTCTTTTAAATGCGAATCCGAATTATCGGATCGCAGAAAAATGGAAAAAAATCTACGCTAAAATTTAGGATAGGGGGATTACTCCCCGCTTATATCCTGATCGTCATATTGAGGGGCTGCAAGAATCATCTTGACTTTGAGGATCTGTCTTCCCCGCATCTTGGTAACAACGAGCGTTATATGCTCCCCTGAAAGCGGGATCGACTCTCCGAGACGGGGAATGTGACCCAGCTGCGAGAAGACAAGCCCGCCGATCGTTTCATAATTACCCGGATCTTCGGGCAGTGAAATATCAAACCGTTCATTCAGCAGGGCCACACGGACCTGGGCATCGACCATATACAGACCATCGCCAATCGGGATGATATCCGAGACTTCATCGCCGTCGGATTCATCCATGATATCGCCGACGAGTTCTTCGAGAATATCCTCAAAGGTCACGACACCGGAAAATCCGCCGAACTCGTCCAGAACGATCGCCATATGCACACGCCTGACCTGAAGTTCGCGAAGAAGGACATCGATCTTTTTCGATTCAGGCACGTAGTAAACGTCAAGCATCAGGCTCTTGACCGAGGCCTTGCGGTTGTCCGTCGAGTAGGCATTGAACAGATCCTTGAAGTTCAGGGTTCCGACAATGTTATCGGTTTTGTCATGATAGACCGGCACACGCGAAAAGCCGGTTTCCCTGAAATGGGAAACAGCCTCTTCAAGCGTTACCGTATCCTCAATGACCGCGACGTCGGGTCTCGGCGTCATGATCTCCTTTGCCGTCGTGTCGTTGAATTTGAGGACCGAGTAGATCATCTCCTTCTCTTCCTCTTCGATCGCCCCTTCCATCTCACCGACATCGATCCATTCACGGATCTCTTCTTCGGTCACGGACGGGGAATGATCCTTCCTCCGGAACCGGTCATAGACATAGAAGAACGGGGAGAGGAGCATCGTAAGGAAATAGATCGGCGTCGCAACGAACAGTGCTACCCGCTCCATCTGACGGTTGGCGTAGGTCTTTGGACCGATCTCGCCAAAAACCAGCAGCAGAAGGGTGACAACTCCCGTCGCGATCGCGACGCCGTTATTCTGGAATAATTCCAAGGCAACGGCGGTCGCAAGAGCTGCGGCTCCGACGTTGGCGATGTTGTTTCCGATCAGGATCGTGATCAGAAAATGATCCGGATTATTTTTTAATTTGTCCAGACGCCTGCCGCGGCTTCCTGTTTCTGAAAGTGTATGTACTTTTGCACGGCTGATACCTACAAGAGCGACTTCGGAAGCCGAAAAAAATGCCGAACAAATCAGCAATATAAGAAAAATGATGATATTCGTATAAACTACCATAACGTCCACGCCGCAGATGCGGCAGATCTATTTTTATGTCTGGAAACAGCCATTGGTTAAAATCTCTATATTAATTTACACGTACCTTTTCTTAAATACATCGGCAATCTGAAAACTCTTCCACTTCACGGGTAAGGATCGTAATTTTTTCATCGTAGGTGAACGGATACGGGCAGACCGCATGTGAATGCGGTCCAAAACTCAGATCTTCCAGTTCGAAGGTTATCAGTCCGTTATACTTCATCTTTGAAAGAACGGATTTCAGTTCGGCTGCCTCGGGAGTTCCTGCAAGAGGGGAGTGCATCAATGTTTTACTCCCGCGGCTGGTGTGGATATTCACGATTTTCTCACCGCATTCCCGGGGGAAAGAGAACGGATCACCAGCCAGACATGCATGGGCATAATCCCACGTAAATGAGAGCCAGGAATACTCGTCCAGAGTTCTGCATATCTCCTCTGCCGTCACCATATGCGCATTCACCGCAGGAGGCATATTTTCAAGAGCCACGGTCACGGAACTTCCAACTGCAGCATTTCCCACTTTCGTGAGATACCGGGCAAACCGTTCCTTATCCAGTGCACTAATGGGACGTTTGGCCGTTCTTTTTCCGGGATGAATGGTTAGAATACCGCCGCCGAGTTCTTCCAGAATATGCATGCAGGATATGGTATACTCTGCGGTGAGCTCCGCAACTTTCGGATTGAACGAACAGGGATTCAGTTCGAAAACAGGGGAATGCATCGCGATCTTCCCAAAATTCGGGTAGAGCCGCATCATATCGATCACTTCCGATACATGCGCCCCCCTCAACCAGAATGTGGGGGTTTCCATCCAAAATTCAATGGTATCAGCTCCGGCTTTGTTTACTGCAGCAAAAATTTCCGGTGGTTCATATTCATGGAAGAACATCGAAGAAGCAGCGAGTCGAATCATTGACCGTTATATTTCTCATGTCAGCAACTAAATGTATGGTATATGGCAGGAAAGAAGCGAACAGCGCAGCAGAAGACTCTGGCGTTTGATAATGACGAGTTGGAATCCTCGCTTCTTACCCCGATCACGGAAAACTCAACACTCGGTGTTTCAGACACCACGCTCAGCGTATCCGAACTTGCAAAACGGATTCGCGAAGTTGTCGACTGCCCGCTCTTAACCGATATTGTCGTCAGGGGAGAGATCACCGGATATCGACCGAATGCGTCAGGACATCTGTATTTTTCACTCACGGAACAGGGGGATAATCCGGCATCCATTTCCTGCGTGATGTGGAAATACTCTGTAAAGAATCTCCCGTTTTCCGTAAAAGACGGACTGCTTGTTCAGGCAACCGGTCTTGTCGATTTTTACCCGGCAGGGGGAAGACTGCAGTTCATCATAAAAAAGATGGAGCCGGCAGTATCCGGAAAAGCCGGTCTGTATCTTCTGAAAGAACAGTGGCGAAAAGAGCTCGAGGCAAAAGGGATCATTCCAAGGCCGCAGTCAGAAATGCGTGACCCGCCGCTTTTCCCGCGAAACATCGGCGTCGTTACCTCGAAGACGGGATCCGTCCTGCAGGATATCAAGAATGTGATCAGCCGAAGATATCCTCTTCCGATTCTGCTCGCAGGTACCTCCGTCCAGGGAGACGGGGCTCAGGCGGGAATCGTATCTGCGATTCAATCTCTGCAGGACAAAGCCGATGTTATTATTATTGCCCGCGGAGGGGGGAGTTTTGAAGACCTCTTCGTCTTCAACCATCCCGATGTCGTGACCGCGATCCGGAACTCCGCCGTTCCGATCATCAGCGCGGTCGGTCATGAAACCGACACGACGCTTTCGGATTTTGCCGCAGACCGGAGAGTTCCAACCCCATCTGCGGCCGCCGAGACGGTTGTTCCGGACCGATACGTTCTGCTTGAAAAACTTGAAAAGGATCGACGGTCCATTCACGACAGAATTAGCTGGCTTCTTTCGGTTGAACAGAAACACGTTGCCGACCTGAAAATCAGAGTCGAACCGAACCGTCTGACCAGAAAGCTGGAACTCATGCATCAGCAGACGGCTGAACTCGAAGAGCGGATCAGAAGAGCATGCCTTCGCCGGATATCGGTCGAACACGAGACCTGCAGTTCATTGTCGGCGATGATCCATAAAGGCGTGAAAAACAACATCAACACCGCACGACTTGTCCTGCTTGCTCAAAAAGAGATTATTCTCGGACGCGACCCCTACAAACCGCTTGAACGCGGCTACGCTCTTGTGTGGAAAGAGGGAACACTTGTCCGTTCCGTGAAAAATATTGCCAAAGACGATCGGCTGAGTCTGAAACTTGCCGACGGAGAGATCACCTCGATTGTGGAGAGTATCAAATGACCAAAAAAGAATCCGAACCAACCTACGAAGAAATGATTGCAGAACTGCGCGAGATCGCAAAAAAGCTTGATGATCCAAACACCCCTATCGAAGAGGCAGTGAACCTCCACCAGCGGGGAATGGCGCTCATCCAGAAATGCGAGACCTTTCTCCAGAAAGCCGAGCTGACTATTACTGAGGTCCCTCAACCGTCAGAGTAACCACCATTTCAGCGCCGCTTTGTAAGGCCGCCATCATTTCGCGGGGAAGAAGGGCGGCGGTGTGATCACTGTACACGGCGATCGTTCTGGAACAGACAAAACTGCTTCTTCTCCAGACAAGATCCGTTGGATGAGTCAGTGTTATGCCGGGCGATCCTTGCGAGAGGATCGTCACCGAATGTTCCCCGCAGGTAAGAGTTGTTCGAAGAACAGCAGTTTCCTGAGAGATGGCCTCCCGAAACTCAGGAGATAAATCGATTGCTCCTTTGTCAGCCCCGACGGCAATTATACAGTCGCCGTTAGGCGAAAGCTCAGTTTCTTTGGTGATCTCGAACGTGCTTTTGTGACGCCCTAAAACATTTTTATGTCCGTGACAATGGATGATTTCAGTAACTGACATGCCCTTGGTTACGTGTTGTTCGTTTCATCAGATATAACATGTGCACAAAAATACCAGGGTCGCCGTTTGGTTTGGAGGGTGTGCTTATCTCTTTGAAAATGCAATATGTACAATATGGATAACGATATGATATTACTCGACTGTCCGGTCTGTCTAGAGGAGACGGATTTTGAGATCCTCAAAGAGCCGCCGGAAGCAGTGGTAAAATGTACCGCCTGCGGACATGTGATGCGGGTCACTTTGAAAGAGCCGAAGGTTTTGACCGTGAAAGCGATCGTCAGCTATGGAAATGATTCGCACACCGGTTCAATCGAACTTCTGGAAGGAGATACCATCACCGTAGGCGATTATCTGGTCGCTGAAGTCGGAGACGATTCGTTCAGCGTAGAGGTTACCTCGATCGAAGAAAATAATGCACGCAGACAGAAACTTCCTGCAGAAAAGATTGAAGTGCTCTGGACCAGACTTGTTGATCAGGTCATTATCCGTGCATCGCTGAACAAGGGAGCGGTAACAATTCCTCTTTACGAAAATGTCGACGGAAACAAAGCATATACGATCGGCCAGATCACATCGGTCGGCGGGAAACAGTTCCGCGTAACGAGAATCAAACTTCGGAAAGGAAACGTCATTACCAGAAAAGACAAATCGGCCGAGGCGCACGAGATCAAAAGGGTCTACGGCGAACGGTCATAACCTTTTTTTTCACATCAGAAAATAACTTAAAAAAAATAAGTGGTCGGATCACTCCCGTTTTCCCGCTACGAAAACATAGAAGAACGCAGCGAGTACGGCACCGACGATCGGCCCGACCACATAGATCGGGTATGTTGTCCAAAGGGCATCAGAACCTGAAAGTATCAGCCTCATAATATCCGGACCGAATGATCGTGCCGGATTGATCGAGCCGCCGGAGATATTTCCTGTGGCAATGATGACGGCAGTAACGGCGGCGCCGATCGCAAGTCCCGCAAATCCTGCGGGAGCTTTCTTGTCGACGGCAACACCCATAATGACGAGCATTAAGATGAAGGTGCCGACGATTTCAGCCAGGAGTGCCTGCCAGATAGAGATCCCCGGGAACGGAGCGGTCGCACCGAGCCCGCCGACGCTCAGGGATTCGGGGCCGATGATGAAAAACAGCAGAGCTGCTCCAATTCCTGCTCCGATACACTGGGCAATCACGTATGCGATCGTATCTTTGACCGGGAACTTCCGGATCGAGCAAAGCGCGATGCTGACTGCCGGATTGATGTGGGCCCCGGACACCGTGCCAAGCGCATAGATGACTGTTGCTACGGCGAGACCGAAGGCCGCACTGATGCCGAACCAGTCTCCCATTCCGCCAAGGGCGCCTATCCCTATGTCGAATGAGGTCGACGTGGTCGTGCCTGCAGCAAGCATCAGCATGATTATGACAGAGCCGCATCCGATGAACACAAGGATCATCGTCCCGATTAATTCTGCAAAACACCGTCTTGCGAGATCCATTACTTCTCTCCGTTCCAGGCTTTACTGCATTCAGGACAAAGTATCCGGGGGATCGGATGCTTCAGTTTCTTTGCAGGGAAGGGGTATCCCCCTCCCAAATCTCTACATCCGAACGAACCATATGTTTCGTGCAGAGACCCATGCCGCATACGATGCAGACACCGGTTGCGTCCCGGTCAATCCCCTGCCGCTCACATACGTAACATTTCATTTAGACAGCCTCTCGGTACTGGCAGTACTGGTGGCGTGAACCGACAAGACACGCGGTTGCACAACTCTTACAGGCACGAACAGGGGCCGCGACGGTCTTTTTGTCGAGCGCAATGATGTTTGTCATCATGGTTGCGGTGATCGGTTCGCTTGTCAGGAGACACGGATAGTCGGCAAGCCGCATAAGGGCGGAGGCACGAACGGTGATAGCACATGCGGGGTATGCATAGCGCTGGGGATTCATCAGTACCTCGTTCTCGTGAATCGGTGAAAGATCGATTGGAATGCCGTCGACCCTCGGAACAAGCGGCTGACCCGATCCGTTCTTGACTCTCTCGGCTTTATCAAGGATCTTCCAGCCGCGATAGATCATATCCATGAAATCGCAGTTGTGCAGTTCTGTAGCTGCGCCTCTGGTCGGTTTGATCATCACAAGGTTGTGGTATCTCTTCGTCAGAAGATCAACGATCATCGGAGCGTTGAATGCATCGAGTTCCAGAAGATACTCGGTCGCCACAGCCGAGGCGCCGGTCGCGACATTCAACAGCTGGTATGGGGTCTTAATGCTTGGAATAGCGGCAAGAAGCGTCTTTTCCATAACATTAGTTACGGCCTCGATCGTTGCCATGATCACATCGTCCTTGCACATGTTGTAGGTGGACTGGGAAATGTGGTGGGACACATCACCTACACAGTATGCAGGGATCGTAGCGATATTTCCGTAATGAACACCGTCATCAATGGCCGCTTTCACCGTTTTTTCCATGCCTTTACGGTAATTCTCCATATACCTGCGTGCAGAGAAGGATTTCATACCCGCTTTCTGCATGAGTTTTGCCTGTGCTTCTACCGGATTACGGTAGAGGTCCTGAAGCTGACGAACCTCTTTTCTTGAGGCTTCGGCAAGGGAATCGCCTGCTTCCATACGTTTTGCAAACAGATCGCCAATACCGTAGGAGGTGTTCATACCCCAGGATTTGGCTGCAAGAATCGCCTGCTTGTGAGCGACCGGGATGTCGGTTTTCGTGAGAACCTGGTTGACCACATTGCTGGTTGAACCCGGCATCAAAGCAAAGTCAACGACACAGGTCGGACCGTAGAAACCGGCATAACAGCGTGCAGCTTCTTTGCCGATGATTGCCTCGTGGGTTTTGATCGAGTCGGCAAAGATCTCCAGACTCTTTGCAAACTTTGCATCCTGATCACGCAAGATTTCTAAAATAACGGGTGTCTGGTAATGTTCGACGAAGGGGTCGTCTTCCGGCTTGACGTGGCGTGTCAGACCCGAGAGAACGTTGAAGTGCGTTTTCACGGATTCTTTGTGCAGATTAATGACCGCGGCGCTCTGTTTTGGACCAACGGTCATCTTTTCCACCGCTTCAACGTAGGGGCGGGCATCCTTGAGCGTGAAATGCTTTCCACGTCTCGCTTTGAGAACGTTGAAGTCGGCATGCTGTGCAGCCATGGCCTCGTCAATCATTTTTTTGTAGAGTTCGGACATTTTTTTTCTCCAAAAGGTATAATTTATTGATTTCTCCCAGACATGATAAAGGTATGTATAATGGGAGTTTATGCCAAGAAATATCGCAGTTCAGCGAATATTTTACAAAAAAAGATTAACAACGGATTTGATCGCGTGCAAGACGCGAAGAGAGATAGGCACAGACAGCAGCAATTATTCCAGCAATACAGGCGACAATTACTCCCTGATCAGTATATATATCGCCGCCACCCGATCCAAGCGAGGCAGCAGCCGAAAACACAGCCACTCCAAGAATACATCCGATATTCATTACCGTAAATATCAGACCTCCCGAAGACCCCTGTAGTTCGCGGGGACAGTGAAGAGTGATTCGCTGGATGCTCGGCCCTTCGTTCAGCCCCATGCCAAGACCGAGAAGCAGCAGACCGGCAAAGAGCAAAGGAAGGTAGGATAGAGCGATACCAAAAACGAGGACGAGAAGACCTCCGGCCATAAGAACCGCTGCGAGATTACATAGACGCATGCAACCGATCTTCTGCGAAAGTGCGCCTGCCGGGATCCCGATGAGAGCCATCGAAACAGGGGCAAGAAGCATTACAAGTCCTGCCGCGGCGACAGACATCTGACCTGAACCCGTCAGATAAAAGGGTATCAGATAAACGATTCCCAGATAAACAAGAGTGACCAGTAAGGTCGAAAGAGATGCCCACATCACTGTCCGATTTAAAAAAAGTTTGGCTGAAAGAATCGGATCCGGATGCCGCATTTCCCTCCGGAAAAAAATAAACCCGAGAATTGGGACAATGAGAAAGAGCAAAATGACCCAAGGAGTCCATCCATCCGACAACACAAGCTCAAGACCCAGGAGTAAGGATACAAGCGTCAAAGCCAAAAGAACAGCTCCTAAAATATCGAAAGGCTGTTTTACCTCCGGGTGGATCTCTGATCCCGGGATCAGAAAAACAGCAAGAAGAACTGCGGCAACTCCAATCGGCACATTAATGAAAAAGATCCAGTGCCAGCTGATAAATTCGGTCACCAATCCGCCAAGTCCTGGGCCAAGTGCCAGCGCAATACCGCCGGCTGTCGCAATAACCCCCATTCCAAGCCCGCGTATCCCGGACGGCAGGCGGGTTGTAATCAGCATGGTCGCCGTAGACACCATCATTCCGGCGGCAATTCCCTGAATGACCCGAAATCCGATCAGGACTTCGATATTGGCAGACACGCCGCAGAGAAATGAAGAGATCGTAAACAAAACGAAGCCCGCAATGAAGATCTCCCGGTCCCGCCCGGTTCTGTCGGCAAGTTTTCCAAAGAGAAGAAGTGTACTCCCGAGAGCGAGAAGATACGATGTCATCACCCATGAAGCAGTCAGAGATCCAATCCCAAGATCGGTAGAGATTGTCGGCAAAGCTATCGAAACGATGCTCGTATCCAGATAATCCAGAAACACGGCTGTGCTCGCAAGGATCATCAGAAGGTACTGCCGGAGACTGCTGGTTTGGATCATGGATTTGAAAACGGCGAAGACGCTGCATCACGATGAATGCAGGGGATATCGATACTATTGTGCGTGTATGTTCATGAGTTCTGTTATGCACATCGGGAGGCAGTACCCAGATCTCACACCTTTGTCGAGCCTCAACCCTTAATGTCTCATATTTTATCAGCTTTGTGATAATATTAAGGTGAAGTGTATATCTCTTCAACATAGAGAGAAATGCGACTACTACCCTGTAGTGAACCAACCTCATTTTATGTATTCTGCAAAGCGCAGATAGAAGGGGAGAAGTCTACATCATCATTTCTGCAGGAATTATCGATCGTGAGATAAGATGATGCCCGCATCACAATTATAACCAGAACACGGATTGAAAAAAAGAGGATAAGGATAGAACCCGCATCTTAGAATAATTCCGGGAACATTCCTTTTGCAATTACTTCAATAGAATATGCAGTTCGCGAACCAGGCAGAGCAGATTCAAGAGAAAGACGAACAAGGCGTTTATTTTTCACTGCATCAAGTTGAGACAAAATAGGATCATGCATTAGAGCCTCAACATTTTCTTCATAGGTTGCCTCTTCATAATCGTGAATGATGATAACATCAGGGTTCCTTGCAAGTATTTCTTCATACGAAACACCGACCCATGCTTTGTCCAAATCATCAAAGATGTTAACGCCACCTGCGGTTTCAATAAACTTTGTTTCAATATTTGGCGCACCGGCAGTGTAAACACCGCTTCCAGTATCAGAATCATAAATAAATACTTTCAGCGTGTCCTGACCGGAAACAGTTTTTTCAACTGCAGCAATTCTTGCTTTTTCTGAAGCAATATAGGCTTCTGCAGCATCTTGAACTTCGAAAATTTCACCAAGTTCCCTTATTTCCTTCCAAACACCCTCGTAATCTGTTGCTTCACAGACATATACAGTGATTCCATACTGCTCAAGAGCTTCTACCGTGAAGTCGCCTTCAAACACCCAATCGATTGCAAACAGGAAATCACACCCGCTCGTTACAACAGCTTCGAGGGTTGGGTAGCCATGGGTCAATTCGGGCATACTGTTGTATCCGGCTGCATATTCCGGCAGAGGACCAAGGCAATGATTATCACATGACTTGCCGACAACGATATCGCTCAAACCCAACGCTACAAACACCTCGGCGCAGTTTGGTCCCGCGACCGCAACGGAGGTCGGTTTTTCGGTAATCGTAATGGTTCTGCCAAAATTTTCCACAGTAACCGGGGTATAATCACTTTTACCGGCATCCTGATTATTACTTCCAACACAACCTGCGCTAAATATAACCGCCAATAATAGAAAGGCGACTGTAAAGAGAAATAATTTTTTCATAGTTTTTCACACCAATTAATACTTTACAACAGAATATATGACTACTAATTGGATTTATATTTTTTCTAGATATTATTAATTATAATTTTAATGATATTGTTGGACAAAACACATACCGGCCATTCAGGATAGATCCGGAATAAAAATGATATTTGGTTTTTTTGTAACGGGATGAATTTTGACATCGGCAGTTACCCCAAACACCTCTTTGATAAGTTGAGGAGTAAGGATCTCTTCAGCAGTACCAAAACGATACACTGCATGTTCTTTGATAACATAAATCCGGTCACAAAAGAGAGCGGCCAGATTCAGATCGTGCATTGCTGTTAGAACCGTAACACCAAGACCACGAACAATTTCACATACCTGAAGCTGAAAACTAATATCCAGATGATTGGTTGGTTCATCCAATATGAAAAAATCCGTCTTCTGGGCAATGGCCCGGGCAATGAGAACACGCTGTTTCTCCCCTCCAGAAAGGGTAGAATATTTCCTATCAATCATAGACAACATGCCTACCCGCTGAAGCGCCTCCATAATGATATCTTCATCTTCTTTGGTATCAGGATCAAACAGTTTTTTGTGCGGAGATCTGCCCATTGCCACCATTTCATTCACACTGAAATCAAAGTCAAACTCATTTTCCTGACCAACAACTGCCATTTTCCGTGCGATCTGTTTGGCATTCATGTGGCAGATTGGTTCATCGTCCAATAAAATCCTCCCGCGATTTGTATGCAGGCTGCCATAAATGTTTTTTAGAATGGTCGATTTTCCGCATCCATTCGGACCAACAAGCCCGACAAACTCGTTTTCTGCAACATACAGATCAATGTCAGATATAACATCCTCATCATAATAGGCATATGACAAATGTTGTACCTCTAATTTATTGATCATCATATTGCCCTTCCTGCTTTACTTTTAAGCAGTGCTATAAAACAGGGACCACCGATAATTGCCGTGAGTATTCCTACCGGCAGTTCTTCGGGAGCGAGAATGAGGCGGGCGGCTACATCCGTCCAGACAACAAGGAACCCGCCAAGGAGTACACATAACGGCAGGACTTTTTTGTGATCGCTTCCCACAAGCATCCGGCTAATATGGGGAATCATTAATCCGACAAAGCCAATTGACCCACTGACGGCAATCGTGACACCGGCAAGAAGGGAGGAGATAAGAACCAGCATTTTTTGTGTTCTTCCCACATTAACACCGAGAGTTCCTGCAGTATTGTCACCGAGAAGGAGAAGGTTCAGAGTCCTATAATGGATCATGAGATAGAACAGACAAAGAAGCATGACTACAAGAGGTAGGGTAAGATATCCCCATTTTGCACCAGCTAATGACCCAGTCATCCAAAAATCGAGATTGTGTACGGCAAGTGCATTTGGAGCACTTAGGGCAATGGTTTTTGTTACGGCATCCAAAATCATGGCAATAGCAACACCCGAAAGAAGGAGTGTGGGAATGTTGATGCGCCCTCTCACGCGCGAAAGCCAATAAACAAGGATAATTGATACGGTAGCGCCTAAAAATGCATTGAACGAAAGTGCGTATGTACCAAGAAAGGCAAATGTCCCGGTTACCATAAAAAATGTGGCTGAAGCGGAAGCGCCGGAAGAGACACCGAGAACGAAGGGATCAGCTAATTTATTGCGGACAAGTGCCTGCATGGCAACTCCGCAAACAGCAAGCGAAGCCCCAACGATAAAACCAAGAAGAACACGCGGAAGACGAAGCCCCCAGACAATGTTGTAATCGAGTTGGGTGTAGTTGTCGCTGACAAGATTTTGGAGAATCGGAAACTGACTCAATATGACATTGATCGTTGTGGCAGGACTAACGCTTACCGGTCCAAGACCGACTGCGAGCAACATGCTGACCAGAACAATCGGGGTAAGTATGATCAGGAGCGTTTTTAATTTGAATTCTTTTTTTTGCAGATTCACAGAGCCCCTCCAGAATGGGACATCAACAAGCTACAAAACGGCTCTCCAGTTGTTGTGTGGAGAGGGAGGGAAGACCATATTTTCATATATAAATTTAAATTAGTAATACTATAAATGACTATTCAATTTATTAATAATACAAATGTTTACATTAGAAAACATATGTACCTAATAATTGAAGAAAAATCTAGTCTCCATGCTTGAGTCACCAAGAGAGGGGGGTAACTCTAATTTTCAATCAAACCAAGTTAACAGGGGATTCATTTTACAAACCACAAATGAAAGAACACCTGAAGCCACAGTATTGAATATCTCCCGCACACAAATACTATTCAGTATTTATCGGAGATTCACATGACAGATACAAATGAGAAAACAGGGAAAGGCACTGTTGTCCTCGCCTTTTCCGGAGGTCTCGACACCTCGATCTGTGTTCCAATCTTAAAGAACATGTACGGATACGATCGTGTGATCACGGTCGCGGCGGATGTTGGTCAGCCTGAAAGCGAAGTCAAGATGGCCACCGACAAAGGAAACCTCATTGCCGACAAGCACTACCCCCTTGATCTTAAGGATGCATTTGTCAAAAATCACGTATTCCCGGCAATCAGGGCAAATGCGCTTTACGAAGGATATCCGATGGGCACATCCCTCGCCCGCCCGATCATCGCCGAAGAGATCGTAAAAATCGCAAAACAGGAAAATGCGGCGGCAATCGGACACGGATGTACTGGAAAAGGAAACGATCAGCTTCGATTTGATTACATCTTCCGCATGCACGGATTCGACATTGTCGCCCCCATGCGTGAACACAATATGACCCGTGAATGGGAGATCGATTACGCAGAGAAGAACAATGTCCCAATCCCGGTAAAAAAATCCACTCCATGGAGTGTTGACGAGAACATCTGGTCCCGCAGCATAGAAGGCGGCCGCCTTGAAGAGCCGAACTATCACCCTCCGGAAGAGATCTATCACTGGACAGTAGCGTTGAAAGACACGCCAAACGAACCGGAAATCGTCACGATTGGATTTGAAAACGGTGTCCCGGTATCACTTAACGGCAAAACGATGAGCGGTGTCCAGCTGATCGTCACGCTCAACAAACTTGCCGGAAAACACAGCGTCGGCAGAAACGATATGGTCGAAGACCGCGTCCTTGGTCTGAAAGCCAGAGAAAATTACGAACATCCGGCAGCCACCGTTCTGATTGCAGCCCACAAAGATCTTGAGAAACTGGTCCTTTCCCGGGCAGAGCTGAAGTTCAAGAACATGGTCGATGATCAGTGGGCTGAACTCGCCTATATGGGACTTATCCACGAACCGCTCTACCATGACCTGAATGCGTTCATCAACAAGACGCAGGAACGCGTCACCGGAACGGTAGATGTTCAGCTGTATAAAGGCGGCCTCCACATCATGGGCAGAACCTCGCCGAATGCGATCTATTCTATGGATATGGTTTCCTTCGATTCAACAACGATCGATCAGCGTGATGCTATCGGCTACTCCAAATACTTCGGCATCCAGGGCAGAATGCTCTGGCAGCTTCAGAACCGATAAATAACGATGAACAAAGACGACGTCTGTGTACTGATTCCGACACTCAATGAGAAATCAACGATTGGACCGGTCATCGAGGAACTGCAAAGTCTCGGCTACAGAAATATCTTGGTAGTCGACGGGCATTCCACGGACGGGACGCCGGAAATTGCATCCGGCCTCGGTGCAAAGGTCCTCACTCAGAACGACAAAGGAAAAGGAGCGGCGATGATCGAAGCATTCAAACAGATCACCGAACCCTACATCCTTATGCTGGACGGAGACGGGACCAACCCCCCGGAATATGCCGATGCAATGCTCGAACCGCTGGTCTCGGGAAGAGCGGACCATGTGATCGGTGATCGGCTCGACAGCTATGAGCACGGAGCTCTCACCCGTTTGAACCGTTTGGGGAATTCAGTCATGAACAAATATTTCAAATGGGCTCACGGGGTCTATATGACGGATATCCTTTCAGGCTATCGGGCGTTCACCAGAGAGTCTATCGATAAGATGAATCTCACCGAGGCCGGATTCGAAATCGAGACGGAGATAAGTTCGGCGGTTGTTCATCACAATCTCAGATTTGAGGTGGTCCCAACTTATTACAAGAAGCGGCCGGGATCCCCCACGAAACTGAATCCATTCCGTGATGGTTACAGAATCATCAGGGCCATTAACAGATACGGAAAGATGAACAACCCATTGTTCCATTTCAGCGTTCTTGGAATACTCCTGAGCCTTGCGGGTTTTATCACCGGCATTTATGTTTTAGTTGATTGGTTTAAGGGAATCGAACATCTGCCGATGACGATTCTCACAATGCTCCTGATTGTGACCGGCATTCTGACATTTATGATCGGACTCATCAGCGATATGATCCTCGCATATCACAGAGAGCAGATCCTGGAGTTGGAAAAGATTCGTGCAGAAATTGAAGAGCTGAAAAAAACGTAAAATCAAAAAAATATTATTTTTAGCTGGTTGTTAGATAACCAACCATCTTAATATCAATCGTGTCGGTACCGTATTGGATTACCAGACCTTCAGAGGTTTTCTCTGTAATCATCGCAGGGCGAATTGCGATAGCCTCTTCTCCAAGTTCATCCGTGTAATACTCATTCAGATACAAAAGATCCTTAACTTCAAGCGTATCGAAATCAAGGCCCATTGCAGTAATATTGCCTTTTGTTAATGCATAGGCGAGATTCGAGCCTGAACCGGCAACCGATCGTGACTCTCCTACAGATAATCCAACTACGCCAGCTGCGATCTGATTGTATTCATCTGCATAGATCGCGAATGGATATGCATATCCCTCAAAAGTTATGTATTGAGTTTGATTCGTTTGAGATCCGGCATACAAGCCCATACCGCTCATCAATACTGGAGAATCTCCAATATTCATCGTATAATTCACATATACGGGATTTCCTGCAACAACTTTGCCGGTTTCGGAAATTCCGTCGCCGTTGATGAGATTACCGAGAGCATTCGGGAGACCGCTGAATGATACTATGCACATGAATACTAGTAAGACACAAAAGCCGATAACGCCGACCTGCATCCAATTTATCTTCTTCTTCGGACCTTTATCCTCAGATTTTGACTTCGTCTGTACTGCCATTTAGCTATAATATGGAGATGTATTATCATAAACGTCTTCTCTTCCGACACGTATTTTAAGTTGAGGAAAATATATATGCAATTGTGACTTACTATTAGTAAATCACATTAGATGATGATATTACAGAAGGTACATACAATGTCAGTTCGATTCTGCCCATTCAGCTTTGGAACACTTGGTTCCGAACTTGACACGCTTTTTTCCGAGATGGAGGAACGTGCCGAGAATTTTGCATCGCGCTCTGAAAGCCTGAAAACAATTGCCAAAAATGCTGTCCCGAGGATCACCGGAGATTTCCACATTGATCTGTGTGAGACACCAACCGAGATCATCATTACCTGCGACCTCCCGGGAATCGAAAAGCAGGATGTATCAGTCAAACTTCTGAACGAAACATCCCTGCAGATCAAAACAACGTATGATCGTGCGGTTTCGGAAACGGACGCCTCAGGGGTCTATCATTTACGTGAACGCAGAACGGGATCGGGAGAGAGAATCATCCACCTGCCTGCAGAGGTCATTTCCGACGGAGCAAAAGCCTCGTTCAAAAACGGCATCGTAGAGATTAAACTCCCAAAGATTGTAAAAGATCCCGGGACCCCGATCGAGATCGAGTAACGCAAAATTCTGCAGGGCAATTACCCCGGCCCACACACCTTTTTTAACAAAATTGATGTCCTCTGATTACGAATACTAGGCTTAAGCGATGGAAAAAAAACAGGTCCGCGACTACATGACACATGATGTCATAAGTATCGATGCATCAGGAACGGTTGGGGATGTAATCCGCCTGATCCGCACAACGGATCATGACGGATTTCCGGTTCTCAGACTGGGAAAAGTTGTCGGATACATCTCTGCACGAGACATCATCGGCGAATATCCCTCGACAAAAGTTGAACTGAGGATGACGCGCCACCCCATCACTGCAAGGCCCGAGGTGACGATCACCGAAGTGGCACGGCGGATATTCAGAACCGGTATTCAGAAACTCCCCGTGATCGGGCCTGATAATGAACTATTAGGTATCATTTCCAACATGGATGTGATCCGATCGCAGATCGAGAGGGTTACGCCGGAAAAAGTATTCAATTTTATGCGGGCGCTTCACGCCCTCTATGGGGTAGAAACCCATCTTAAGCGTGAACATATTCCCGTCAAAGATATCCAGCCGACCCAAAGTTCCGTTCATCAGGACGAACTGGAAGGGAGAACATATGAACTCCAGAAAAACCTCGCCGAGCCGGTGATCGTGGTGAAATCCGGAGAGCGGACCATCCTGGTCGATGGTCACCATCGGGCGGTAGCAGCTGAAAAACTCGGATTACGTGAGCTTGACGCGTATGTCGTGTATCTGGATGCCGACATTGAACTTGGACTGGAAAAAACAGCTCATGCGATGAATATCTTCAGCATCAAAGATATAAAAATCGACGACAGTCCGGAAAGATCCCTGGTGCTGCCCACCCAACCGAAACTGATCCCAACCGAGAAGAAACTCGTTAGTGAATATATGACGACCAATGTGATCAGCCTTGACGCAGGAAAGACGGTAAAGGATGTTATCGGACTTATCCGAACAACAACCCATGACGGATTTCCCGTATTATGCAAGGGGAGAGTCGTCGGTCTGATTGGAGCGAAGGATATTATCGGCGCTAAAGCAACGGACGGGATCGCCCCTTTGATGGAGCCGGTGATACTCAAAACCCAGCCCAACGAAGGTATGACCGATGTCGCACGAAAAATGTTCAGGTTCTGCGTCCAGAAACTTCCGGTTATTGATACTGACGGGCAATTTATCGGGATCATCACGAATGCGGATGTGATCCGCTCCCAGATCGAACGCGTAACGCCGGAGAAGGTGTTCGATTATATGACCACTCTTAAAAAGCTGTACGGACTGGATCCACTGCTTTCACGCGGGATGGTCCCAGTTAGAAGTCTGATTCCGACCCAGTCCAAAGTGTATATGGATGAACTGGACGGCCGGGCGTATGAGATAAAAAAAGGTCTTGCCGAACCGTTGATCGTGGTCCGCAGGAAAGGAAAATACATCCTGATCGACGGACATCACCGGGCAGTTGCAGCAAACAGAATGCGGGTCCCGGAACTCGAAGCCTATCTTATCGACATCGACTCGGATACAGAACTCGGTATTGAAAAAACATCACGAAACATGCGTCTGTGGTCGCTTGACGATGTGCAAATCATGGATGAATCCCGGTGCACATTTCTCGCGTGAAAAATCAAAGGGTAAACGACCCATAGCGGCCGCCGCCTCCGGGAATCAGCGTGACGCGGGCTTCCCGCATCGATAAAACCGCTCCGGCAACCTCGGGCGAGATGCGGGCCAAATCATCTTGCGGCACTTCGAGTAATACTGCGATCTCGTTATCGAATGCCTCGATAAATTTAGAATACAGCGCCCGTACTTTTTTGGTGTTTGGCGAGGAAACGCCCAGAACGCGGGCAATAACTTCGCCAAGCGGAACCATCTTCAGATAGGGGGGACGGCTCGTTGGAGGAATAGTGGAGAGCTGTTCTGCCCGCTCCTTTACGCCGATTTTTATCCGGCCTTTGTCGGCGGGACATCGCCAGTGAAGACGTTCCGCCTCAGCAAGAGAAAACTGCGCATAACACCGCGTGCAGGCGGTTCGATTGTATTTTCCTTCTTCCGGGAAAAACCCGGCATTCAGCACGACCGAACCCTTTTTTATCGCTTCGAGAACCCCGCGGACAGTGGGGGCCGAAAGGTCAAGGCGCGTGAACTCGCGGCCAAGTTTCTCGGGCGCGGCACTGTGGGCATCCGAATTCGAGAGAAAGGGAACTTCGGCAAACTCTTCGATGCCGGCACCGTAGGATGAATCGGCGGAAAGACCTAGCTCGCAGAACTCGATGCTCTCTTCGCCGTAACATTCTGAAGGCAAATCGAACGCGGCAAAAAGAGAAGTCCACGGCGTGAAGGCATGCGCCGGGCCAATCATGCCGCCCAGATCATGAACCTCCCGGGCGATCTCTTCTCCGGAAAGATGCAGATGGGGGCGGCCCGCGGTCGTAAGATGCCCGCATGCCGGTGTAAACCTCTGCTGGAGTTCAGCAAACTGGTCGAACGTTTCCATTAAAATCAGATGATGAACGCGGGAAGAGTCCTCAACCTCGGTCTGAGGAACAACCGTGATACCGCACTCGTTTTCGAGCAACGGTTGCCACATTTCGCGCCAGACGGGATGAAGGGCATCCCCGCTTCCAACCACATGGATTCCCTTGGTCCGGCATCCGGCAAGTATCTGCTTTGGGACCATCTCGGGGGAGGTCGCCATGGAAAAACAGGAGTGTAAATGGAGATCGGCGTTGTATTGCATGGAAATTATCCGATATAGCGCAGATCGTCGGCGTTGTTTTTCTGCATGGTTGAGGCAATAGCCGAAACTTCCGTCATCATCTGCGAAGCAAGCTCGGAAAGTTCGGTCCGGTCGGCTTTGATGCCGGTAAATTTCTCCAGAACATCGAGAACGGCAGTCGAACTGACGGGATCCACCAGGTAGCCGGAGGTCTCACCAAGCAGGGCGATGCCATCCATTCCTGCAAGACGGCCGAGCGTGATCAAAAGACCGGCGGCACCGATGATCCCGCCGACCGGTTCGTCTTTGTTCAAAACTGCTCCGGCCGAAAGTACTTCTTCTTTGAGAGACGAGGAGGAAAGCGCGGCCAGAATTCGCGGCTTCTCCACCATCCGGCCGACACCATACCCGCCGAGCGTATAGATCCGTTTCACGCCCAGAAGTTCAAAGATGCGTATATACGCATTCCCGAGAATGTAATGACCCTCGTGCGTCGTACTTTGACAATCGCCTGCTAAAAGAAGGACCGCGGGAGAATTATCAGAACACGGGGCAAAAAACACCTCATTTCTCGGCATGCGGAGAACCGCGTCCTCGGAAAGATACATCTGCGGAGGAAAGAGCGTGGAAGTGATTTCGGCAACCTTTACGGCTGAGAGAACACGAACAAGATGGTCGACCACGAGTTTGCCGACATGTCCGACGCAGGGAAGTCCGGCAATTAGAATCGGAGAGGAGTGAGCGGCGACATCCTCAACATACCATCTGACGTTTACCTGTTCCATGTTTTTGCCATCCTTCGATATTTACCATAGGTATCCTCGGGAGAATATCTTGCTGGATGGGCAGATACCGTCGGACATCCGCATTTCTGACACGTGTTAAAAAGAGTGTAGGTGTTGCATTCAGGACATCTACGAATATGACCTGTCATGAAAAACACCGGATATTACTTCTGTTTCCGGATGAGTTTGCCGGAACCTTCAGCGCGTTCCATCACACCGATCGCTGCTTCGGATGCTTTGACCAGAGCTTTTTCTGCAGTCTTATAATCCGGGGCAACAACTTTTACCCGGTAGTGCGGCGCGCCAAGATAGAGCAGTTCGATCTCGGCACCGTCTACTTTCGGCTCGGCGCTTCTAAGAGCCCGGCGGATAATGTTGACGCCGTCCGGCTTGTTGGAGGTCAGTTCCAGAATCGCACTGACGGTGACTTTGGGGACCTTGACATTTTCAGAAGCAACCTTTGCCAAGGCTGCTGCGGCTTCGGCAGGAAGCGCAAATTTGGCGAGGGTTGTGTCGCCGTATAAAGCGATACCCTCGAACGCTGCATAGAGCGAACCAAATTCGGCATACATTGCCTCTTCAAACGTCTTGACGTCGACCTTCGACTCGGCTGAGGCAAACCCTATCCATTTGTGTGCCTTCTGCTCGTTTTTCCAGTCCTGGATTTTTTCCCGGCGCTGGTGTTCATTGACATCTTTGAGAGAAAGATCGATATGGCCGCGGTGTTCATCGACGTGAAGGACTTTACAGACAACTTTCTGTCCTTCACGGATGTAGTCCCGGATATATTTAATCCAGCCACGGGCAATTTCCGCGATCGGAATTAACCCCTGACGTCCTTCATATTCATCCAGGTTTACAAATGCCGCGAAGTCCTTGACTTCTGTAACGCTGCAGACGACAAGTTCTCCTTCTATTGGCCAATCTCTTTCACTCATCAGATAATTTTCCAGATTTATTCAAATGTTGCTACGATATCTGCTTTAAGAGCAGCTTTGCCGCCGGTCGGCTCAGCAAGGATGCGGCCGCAGACAGTGCATTCAACAACGGAGGTTGCTTTCTCGAATACGAGCTGTTCGTTTTCACAGTCCGGACATTTTACCTTCAGGAATTTGCTCCGGGTTTCTCGGGATGCTTTTACCATATTACTCACTCCGTAAGTTCGAATTTACCTGCACGGTAACCTTCTCTTAAGTGGGCTTTACCGCATTCTTTGCACCGGTAGCGCATATTGATCTTCTTGGTCGGCTTGTCTCCTCCCGGAACTTTGCCGAATTTACCACGGTTACCAACATTGCTGCGGCGTGCTTTCTGACGGTCAATCCAGTGGAGACCGGTTGTCTTGCCTTTCTTTACCCTCTCAACCTCGTGCTCGGTGTGTTTCCGGCAGTATGGGCAGTAGGTGTTAAATTTTACTGGTTTCTTCATGAATATTTACCCCTTTTAAACGGGAATACCAAATACCATACTTATTTGCGAAGCCTGATACTTAAGGCTTTGTTGTCTTTACACAGAACATCTGCCATCTGGGGTGGCAGCGATACGACATCTCCTGGCGAAAGAGCGTAAATTCGTCCGCTATAATCCTGAAATTCTGGAAGATTTTCATATACCGCTATCACGCGGTATGACTCGGGAGCATGGGCATCGGCGGACGTTACGTTCACTTCATCTGCGCACACCTCATCCGGGATCTCGTTCACAGGCTGCAGCAAAACCGGAGCTTGTTCGGCTGAAACCTCTGCGGGAACGAAATGGTATGCAGTGGTCTCTAATGTTGGTTTCCCATCTAAAAGAGTCTTTCTGCATGAGAGGGCCGATTCATACACGACATCGAACAAAACGCGCTCGCCCGGAACCATCATCCGGATCTCGTCACGGTTTATTTCTTCGCCGTTTGCCCGAGCAAGGGCAAGCGCGAGGATTTTCCGCGTCCGAACCCCGTAGAGATCGCGAACATATTCGCGCAGACTTTCGCGCTCTTTTAGAATACTTTGTGCGCCTTCGCCGAACGGATCCTCGTGCGCCGCGGCCTGCTTGTAGAGAGATAGAATATCGGCATGGATCTCTTCATACAAGGTCGCCGGAATTTCGGCAAGGGAGCCCATATTTCTTTCATCAATCAGGTATCCATGCAGATCGGAGGTACTGATGCGGCTCATTCAGATGCCTCCGGACAACTCGGCAATCCCTCTGCAACAGAGAAAAACCCCCAATGCCTCGGGAACGAGATTTCGGCCAGTGGTCAGTGTATATGTGTTCCCAAGGATGGGCATGGAGAGATTGAAGGCGCAGTCAACAGAGACGTTTCGCTCGCCAAATACCACCGCATCGATTAACGGATCGAATGCGTCCAGCTGATCGACGGGAATCGGAACGACGCGCATACCGGACCCTCCATGCAGAGATCCCGGGTGACGGATCAGACGCTTCACATCGGTCGTCACCGGCTCGTCCGCCTGGGCCGCACGGGAAAGAATCCCTGCCTGGAACGCTTCGTTCTCCGAATTGGCGATCACCCGAACCACTTTGTTTGCAAGAAGTTTTTCCGGATTCGATTTGAGCAGTTTTTGGGTCTGACCGATATTTTTCAAAAACCCTGCCGCAAACGTCTCCGAGATCCCGGACAGACCCGACAAATAGGAGAGGGCATCTTCACGCGGCAGTCCCGCGATACGGGAGAGTTCATCGTCAAGAGCATCGTGATAGCGAAGTTTCCAGCCCGATTTTGGGGATGATTCCATCATGCTGTCAAATGAAAGACCAGTGCCCGAGACATAATTCACCAGTTCGCGCCGCTCTGCGCTGTCCCAGCCTCGAACGGAAAGAAGCGGGAGGTGAATATGATATCCGCGCCCGCCGGAGAAGTTGATTCGAAGATCCCGTTTTGCAAACCCGAGTTCGCCTGTAAGCATATCGATGAGTTTGAAAAGCTCCTCTTTGACCCGGGCAAGCATGACATCATACGCACCCCGAACGATATGATCCGCATCTAAATCGAAGATGACATCGGCCCCGCGCCACTCTTTATCCGCCATCTGGGCTGCTCCCGGATGGGTATAGTATGCGGTCGAGTAATACACATGGGCCGGAACCATGTTTTTCAGGTACGAAGTCAGCTCGTCCTGAGAGGTAAACGAGATATGACGCCGCATCCCGGACCGATGGTTTTCCGTAAAGAAAAGAAACCCCCACTCCCGTTCGGTAAGGGACTCCGGGATATATCCCGCACCCGCTCCGGGGATGGCCCCATTGTAGTAGGCAAAAAAGCGCTGCCTGAGAAATTCGAGAGTGGCAGGTTTCATAGATTCTTAATCATATATGGACCTATACGCTGATATCCCTGTCTATGATAATAGGGTATGACCCCAATGCCGCTCATCACCGCAACGCTGGAATATCCGGCATCCCGCGCAGTTTCTTCGGCACGCAATAATAACTGCTGACCATACGATCTGTGCTGACGCTTTTCTCCCGATCCATGCTCGCCGAGAGGGACTATTTCACCATACACGTGAAGTTCCCGAACCAGAGCAGCGCCGTCAAGCTCCGGTCTGAATACGGTTCCGGGAAACCGCAGACGAACAAAACCGATCAGTGATTCTCCGGCAGTGGTCGAAAGGAAATGTTCCAGCCCCCCGCAGCAGGGATAAACAAGAGTCTTCTCCTCATCACATGCAGAGCTTGGCCGGCGGCCGATCTCCCGACACCTGATACACTTGCAGCTTCCCCCCTGCTCTTTGAGTCTTTCGGCAGCCATCTGACGAATGTGACCGTGAATCGAGCCGGAAACGATGAGTTTTACCGGAATATCCCGCTGGATGCGCTGGAGTCTGACATACGGCGGTAGCCTGCTCTTTGCGTAGGCGAGCAGATCGACAAGGTCATCCTCGTCATATGTTGTGTATTCGCCTTTTTGCCAGAGTTCTTCAAGTTCTGCGCCGGGTGTGACTAATGTAGGATAGATCTTCAGGAAGTCCGGACAGAATCTTGGATCGGTGAAGAGCGTGTCGAACATCTGCCGGTCACGCGGAATCGTGCTCCCATACAGATTCGGCATAACATGAAAGCCCACTTTGATGCCGGCGTCCCGAAGGAGCGTGTTTGCCAAAACACTGTCAGCAACCGTATGACCGCGTTTGTTTAACAGCAGGAGTTCATCGTCGGTGTGCTGGAAACCAAGTTCGACCTTGGTCACGCCGAGTTCCAGCATCTTATTGATATGCTCCTCTCGGCACCAGTCGGGACGGGTCTCAAACGTTGTCGCGATACAGCGAACGTCGGACTTTTCGTTCTCGAGCATCAGCTCTTCCACCGATCCCGCAGTGGATTTTTTCCCGGAGAACTCGTTCATCGCCCGCAGACATTCGGAGACGAACCATTCCTGATATTCGGCGTCACGGGCCGTCATTGTCCCCCCCATCACGATCAGCTCTGCTTTGTCAACATGATGCCCGAGAAGTTTGAACTGCCCAAGCCTGGCGGTCACCTGTCGGTAGGGATCATACTCATTCTGACGTGCACGCAGAGCCGCCGGCTCTTCTCCGGTGTAACTCTGCGGGGATTTGAAGATGTGATCCGGCCCTCCGGGACACGGCAGACATTTTCCATGCGGACACGCACATGGGGACGTCATCACCGCGACCGGAGCGACGCCTGAAAGCGTTCTTGTCGGTTTTACCATCAGAACACTGCGAAGGGCCTCGTACTCCTCGGGTTTTGCGGCCGCGAGAATTGCGGAGTTTTTCGGCATAACATCGAGAGAATACTTCCGGCACACGGAAAGTTTGATGTGCTGAATATCCGGGTTCGGATCGGAAAAAATGAGTGAGATAAGCTCACGATAAATGGTGTGCTCTTCCATTTGTGATAAGATCAGTGTTCGACAACAATGCTCTGGTTGGATTCCTGGGCAAACGGAGTCTGGGCCGTCTGAGTGGCGTGCATCTCCGACACGATCTCATTTCCGAGAGTAAGAAGAGCGACGCGATGCAGATTCTTATTTTTATGAATGTGGATCGGCGAAATCTGCAATGCGTCGTATTCGGCAGTTTGAACGGTATTTCCAGAGACGGATTCATAGTATTTCTTAATCTGGACCATCAACATGTGTAAATGTAGTAACTCTTCTTTCTGCATTATTTGGTAACACCTCTTATCAAAAAATCTTCCTTTATTTTGTCTATCATCTCGACACATATAGGTTACTCGTCACGTTTATATCAGAGTTCATAGATCGAACCGTTTTTGTATGACGACATTCCAAGATGCGCAAGGATATAACCCTGATTAATATTTTAACCATTTAAAATACCCGGATTTTCGGCGCGGCCCTTTATCTGAAATCCGGGAATCAGACAAATTTATATGTAAGAACAGTGTAGGTGATGACAAGAATGAACGATCTGCAGGCAAGGATTACAGGGGGGTTGTTTGGGTGTGCTGTCGGCGATGCACTTGGTTCATCGTTCGAGGGATTCGGCAGGGATGAGAAAAGAGAGGTTCGCATGGCCGGGGGAGGGCAGTTTAATCTGCGAATCGGAGACGTCACCGACGACACGCTGATGATGCTCGCTTTAGCCGAAACTTACTGCGAAACAGGAGATTTCACCCGGGATCTTTTTCTGCAGAAGGTCATCCTTACGCTTCGTGAAGATGACACCACATTCGGCAGAACAACCAAAACGATGACCTCGCTTCTTGAACAGGGATGTTCACCGGAGGCGGCCGTATATGCACTCCATACCGCATGCGGGAGCAGAACGAACGGCTGCGTCATGCGGACGCTACCCGTCGGCCTGACAATGACAAAAGACGTGGAAAAAACGGCCCGCATCGTATCGGCATATACCCATTATGATTCTACTGCCGGAGACTGCTGTGCGGTCATATCCAAAGCGGCAGCAGGATTGACTGCGGGAAAATCGAAAGACGAGATTCTGGAAGAGATCCCGGAATGCTATTTCAAGGGAGAACTCATCCCATCCATCGACCCGATAGAAACCACCAGATGCGCCCTCGCCTGTTTTCGCGACGGATCCAACTACACGGACGTGATTCGCCGTGCCTGCATTTTAGGAGGGGACACGGATACGATTGCCTGCATCGCGGGTGGACTCGCCGGAATCTTGTGGGGGGTTCCGGAAAACCTGATTGATTCGTTACTCCTGAAAAAAAGAATCGATAACGTCGCTCTCGAACTGACCAAACGAGTCGAAGAGCAACGCCGGCTTTGAAATCAGCCGGAACTTACGTCGGGACCGGGCGCATCTCGACGAGTTTCAGGTTCTTTGTACCTTTCGGACACTCGGAGTAGGGACCAAGGACCTCAAGAACCACATATCTGCCCTTTTCAGTCAGTCCGTCGGGATGACAAAACGCATATCCTTTGCAAAACACGTCATCGCAGACGGGTGTATAGGTTATTCGGGTCCTGCGGGTTGCCTGACTCGTCGGGATAACTGCCGTGATGATAGTTTCCGCCACTTCCACGGCCTTTGCCCCGCCTTCATGTACAGCGCAGTCATGCTTCGTTTTTCTGACCGACACGACACGGTATCTTTTTCCCTCGCGAAGCTTTGCGTTATGACAGACCTTGGCCACTTTGCATGATTCGCACTCGGGTGCTTTTCCGGCATACACGAACTCGGCACCCTCATGGGCTAAAACCGAGCCGACGATTGTTACGATTGTTTCTTCCTTATCCATGCTTTACTCCTCATAAAAGCGGGCGACCAGACATTCTGCCTGCTCTCTGGTAATATCCTCATCAAAGATTGTGTAGCGTTCAGGGCGGATCTCCTTTGCCCGAAGGATTGCCTCAATGGCGATCTCGTCGGAGATGCCGAGCTCTTTCGGCGTTGTCGGGGCGCCGATCAGCCGAAGAGAGTTCCGGATCTTTCTCCAGTCTCCTTCGTGCATGATCATACTGATGATGGTCCCAACCCCGCAGGCCTCTCCGTGAAGGACCTGACCTGGAACCAAACGCTCAAGCATGTGGGCAAACTTGTGCTCTCCCCCCGATGCCGGGCGGGAACTTCCTGCAATACTCATGGCAACGCCGGAGGCAAACAACGCTTTTACCACGATCCAGGCCGCATTTTCATCGAAGGCCTTGATCTTCTCTGCATTCTCCACCATCAGTTCGGCGGTTATCATGGAAAGCGTCATCGCATACTCGCTGACCTGTTCGCCGGTCTTTGTTTTTGAAAGATCCCAGTCGAGAACAGCCGTATAGTTGGCAACCATATCCGCATACCCGGCAGCCATCAGCCGGTGCGGGGCCCCGGCAATAATTCCCGTATCGGCAACGATAGCAAGCGGCGGGTGGGCCGCCACGCTCACGTTCCCATCTGCCGTCATGATCGAGGCCCGTGATGAGGCGATCCCGTCGTGGGAGGCAGCGGTTGGAACACTGATGAACTGGATATCGAGATTGTAGGAGACAACCTTTGCGGTATCGATAACCCGGCCGCCGCCTACTGCGATGATCAAGACCGCACCGATATCCTGAGCAAGATCCTCGATCCTCGCGATCTCATCATAGGTGATCTCCCCGACAACTGCCGTTGTGACCTGCCGGTCTCCCAAGAGACGGAGAACGTCGAAACCCACAGTTTTCATGGTCGTGTTTCCCGAAAGAAGAAGTAAAGGATCGGTGATTCCCAAGTCAGTGATGACGTTTGGAAGCTGAAGCAAAGCATCGTGACCGGCGATAACATCCCTTGGCATCTGAATCCAGCGGGATTTGTCAAAGGTTTTATCCTTGAGTATCCTATTATTCTTAGCTTCCATGGTCGTGATCCTATATGTTAGATGAATTATATGCGTGGATAGTCGAACTGGAGGGCTCAACCTATACGGTCATCCAGACGATTTTGTATGCTTTATTAGTCCTCTTGGGACTGTATATACTTTACCGATGTCTGAAAAAGGCAAATATTGCAATAGATACGCCTTTGATCCTCACCGGTCTTACCTACATCATTCTCGGAGGACTGCTTCGCGTGGTGGAGGATACGGGGATGGTCCCCGAACCGTGGTGGATCCTGTTTGTGACCCCGCAGGTCTATTTCCTCACGATGTTCTTTGCGATGGCGATGCTGTTTATCTCCTACCAACTGCAGAAAAAGAAAAAGGTCGTATCATATACGACGCCTTTCATGCTCGGCGGTATCATCTCGTCCCTCATCGTGGCAGGATTTTTGGTCTGGTTCGGATTTACCCAGGCAACCGATGTGGATGTTGGTGCGGGAATTATTGTCCTTCTGATTGCGGCGGCGGCGGCAGTGGCTCTTTGGGCGGTCCTTCGGTATATTTTCCGCTGGGAGTACGTGAATCAGCCATTGTATCTGGTTTTGATTGGCGGACACATGCTGGATGCCTCGGCAACGAGTTACGCCCTCGCATTCAAAGGATATATCGAACAGCATGTTCTTGGAAGCACGCTGATCGACCTTACGGGAACTCCTTACGTGATGTTTGCGCTGAAGATCGTCGTTTTGATCCCCGCCATCTGGATTCTCGAAAAGTTCCGGAAAGAGGAAGGGATGGAAAGCATCTGGCATCTGGTTCTGCTTGCAATGATCGTCGTGGGTCTTGCTCCGGGTCTTCGGGATGTCCTGCGCATGGTCCTTGGAATCTAATATTCCAATCAGGACTCGCCAACCATTTTTTGATATATTCTTTCTCTCTCGTAAGACTCCGTCCCCGCACCACCCCACAATACTCATAATACCCTGCAACAAATATAGACGGAATGAAAGCATGCATTATGTGCGGGGGAGAAGGAACTCGTCTTCGTCCGCTAACATTTGAGCGGCCGAAACCCTGTATCCCGATAGCCAACAAACCTTCGATCGTACATCTGGTTACGCACCTTGCCAACCTCGGTTTTACCGACATCGTTTTGACGATCGGATATCTGGGCAACGATATTCAGGATGCGCTTGGAGACGGATCACTGTACGGCGCAAATATCACCTATGTCCCTGAAGAGATAAAACTCGGGACCGCCGGCAGTGTGAAAAACGCCCAGAAGTATCTTGAAGATGCCCCCTTCCTCGTGGTCGGCGGCGACCACATGACCGATCTCAACCTCCTGGAGTTTTACCGGGACCATATGAATTCCCCGGCGATCACCTCGATCGGTCTGATCAGTATCGAGGACCCCCGCGAGTTCGGTATCGCCGAGATCGATGCATCACTCAGAATCCAGAGATTCAGAGAAAAGCCGGCACCCGGAGAGATCTTCTCCAACCTCGCAAGCACGGGAATCTATGTCTGCGACCCGAAGATCTTCGAGTTCATTCCGGAAAACACCAAGTTCGACTTCGCAAAAGACCTCTTCCCGCTCTTAATGGAAAAAGGATATCAGCTCAACGGCTGGCTGGCACGCGGGAACTGGACGGATGTCGGCAACCCGGCGATGCTGCGTGCCGCCGAGAAGTGGATCCTGCAGGAAAAAACCGTGACGAGTGTGTCCGGGACCCTCAATATTAAAGATGCGCATATCACCGGCCCCGTCACCTTAGGAGACGGCGTAACGCTTGGCTCGGGATCAAGGATCGTCGGCCCGGTGATCGTCGGGAGCGGAGTCATGATCGGAGAAAACGTCATCATCGGCCCGTACACCAGTATCGGGGACAACTGCGTGATCAAAAATAATGCAAAAATATTCTCGTCCTCGATCTATAACGGGGTCGTCGTCGGATCCAACACCACGATCTCAGGGAGCATTATCGACGTCAATACCAATATGGGAGACAACTGTTCCATTGAACACAATACCGTGGTAGGCCCGCGTTCGATCCTCCAGAACAATGTCACCATCCACTCGGGGACCAGACTCTGGCCGGAGGTCATTGTTAAGGAAGGAGCGATCGTAAAGGTCCATCTCCTGAACCCCAAGTTCGACTCGCGGTTTGAAGGATCTTAAAAAAGATTTTATTTATATTTACATTGCCCGGGATGCCTTCTCTTTGGCTTCCCGGCATTTATTGATCAGCTCGCGGTTATTTCCATTTGCAAACGAGAGGGCCTTGTCGAAAGACTCGATCGAATCCGCATATTTTCCAAGAAGCATCTGTTCGTATCCCTTGTTGTACCAGGCATCGGCGTCGTTTGGAAGAGCGATCAACACCCGGCGGAAACAGTCGTACGCCTCATCGTGTCTTCCAAGAATGCTGAGCGACAGCCCCTTGTTGTTCATGGCGCCGGTCATTGAGCGTTCGTATTTCAGAGCTTTGTCGTAGTAAAAGAGCGACTCCTCGTGTCTTCCAAGGGAAGACAAAGCATTGCCGCAGTTGAAGTAACTGACCGAATGACCCGGAGCAATCGTAAAGGCCGCTTTATAGCAGGTGACCGCATCCTCCAGCTTGCCGCAGTCGTACAGCATCGTGGCACGGTTGAACCAGTGTTCCGGGCCGCGGGGTTCCAGATCGCAGACATGTGCCATGACTTTGTCCGCCTCGCTGAACTTTTTTGCGATCGACAGCATCCGTGCATGGCTGGTAAGAAACACCACGTCGTCGGGAGCGAGAGAAAGCGCCTTTAGAAAGCAGGCATCCGCCTCGTCATACCGGTGAAACGTCGCAAGGGCATCCCCTTTATTGTGATAATACACCGCCGAGTCAGGGCGGAGTTCAATCGCCCGGTCGTAACAGGGTATCGAAGCCTTCTCTTCATTGACCATAGCAAGGATGCGGCCCTTTTCGTGCCATGCGAGCGGGTTCTCCGTATCGCAGGCGATCGCCTTATCAAGACAGTGAAGAGCATCGGTATATCGTTCGAGTCTGATATATGACTCGGCCTGAGAGAACCACATCGCAGAATCAGCTTCTTTCGAAGCGGCATTCTCCTGTTTTTTGAACCTATCGAACAATCCCATGTACTGATAAACCAGTTTGCGTTGAAAGGTGATGAACGATTCGGAAAACATAAGGAGGAAAAAATCCGCAGGTACCGTAAAATGCTTATAACAAACCCTCTAAAGTGTTAGTCAATGATACCCTCCTCTCTATCCGAGTTCATCACATATCTTCGCGGCCTTGGACTTTTTAAACGTCTGTTTTCCTGGAAACAGGTGATTAGCCGGGCAGAAAATGCATATGCACAATATCTCGCAGAGACGGAGGAGGCGAAACGGAGATATCAGGAGCTCGAACAGAGGTTCGGCCAGATTTCCGGAGAACTGCAAAGAGAGCTGCAAAGAACCTCGTCGCTCGAAGGGCTGAGGGATGCCGAACGGAAATCCTCGGAGAATCTCAGGGACCGATTTGAGATCACGGCACGGGAGCTGGAAACCGCTCGGGGAAAACTGTTTGGTATCGAGAGGATGCGTGAAGAGCAGAACATCGCCGAGGTTGAGCGCAGAAAGGAGGAGACGGAACGATACCAGCGGCTTGAAACAAAGAGCCTGCTGCTTGCAGATGAACTCACCGCCGCGAAAGGAAAGATAGCCGCTCTCGAGGGAGCCCGCGAGGAACTCAATTACACCGAAGCCGAGCGCAGAAAAGAGGAAAGGGAAAGATATGAGGATCTGGAAACGGAATTTACTGAACTCACGGAAAACCTGACCAAAGCGAAAGGCCAGATCGCGGCTCTTGAAAGTCTGCGGGACGAGCAGATCTCAAGCGAAGCTGCACGAAGAAAAGAGGAAGCCGAGAAGTATCTGAAGCAGAAAGAAAAACTGGATACGGTAACCCAGGATATCATCGCGGCAAAAGAACAGATCTCCGCATACGACAGTGTCAGGGAAGAACAGACGGCAGAGTACAACCGCAAGATCGAACGGATCAACACGCTGTACGACCAGCTGAAAAGCGACCGCGAAACCCTGGCGAACGAACAGATGGACAGCCTGGTTCGAAAACAGGAGGAGCTTGCCGTTTCATGGCAGAAGCATGAGAGCGAGGTCGCAGAAAGCATCCGGACGATCTGCAGAAAGCATGACTTCGTGTGGTGCGAAAAATGCGAATACCCCCACCAGGGCACGCCCGACAATGTTGTTTTGATCGGCAAGATGTACACGATCTTCGATGCGAAGAGTCCGAAAAATCCCGAAGAGCTCGAAAACTTCCCGACGTATCTGAAAAGCCAGGCAGAGGCGATGAAAAAATACTGCAAACACGACGACGTCAGAAAGGAAGTGTTCCTCGTGGTCCCGTCAAGCACGCTTGAGGTTCTCACGACTTATCACTACGATCTCGCAGAGTATGTGGTCTACATAATCACGCCCGAGGCACTGACGCCGATCCTCCAGATTTTGCGGCAGATCGAAAACTACGAGTTCACCGACACGATGAGTCCCGAAGATCAGGACAAACTCTGCAGATTCATCGGCAAACTCTCGCATGCGACCAAGAGAAAGATCCAGATCGACACCTACTTCTCCCGCGAACTCATCGATGCGCTGCGGGGCATCGACGCCATCCCCGAGGATTTCGCCGCAGAGATCGGAAAATACGAGCAGAAGGCAAAACTCAATCCGCCGATGGAGAAGCGTGTCAAAATGATCGAGATCGAAGACGTGGAGAACGAAGTCAGAAAAATGGAAACCGAGATCGCCGTGAGATCGGCGGTCGGCGAATAATTATTTTTTAGCTTCCGCGGTCGTCAAAGCGTTTTTAATGATCCCTGCAAGGATCGGATTATTGGTATTTGCCGCCTCTTTCAGTGCCTGAATGACCGCCTCGCCACCGATATTGCCAAGCGAAGCTGCAGCGGCGGCACGGATCCCGGGTTTTGGATCGGCAAGGCAGGCGATCAACGCCGGGACCACATCAGGCCTTTTGGAGTTGCCGAGAGCCGACGCGGCGGCACGGCGGACACCCGGAACCGAATCCGAAAGAAGCGGGAGAAGCGTATCTTCCAGATTGAGTTTCTGCTTTCGGACCGACTCGGCCGCCACCGATCTTACCGAGTGATCAGGGTCGCCACATAATTCGGTAAGAACAGGGACCTCGGCAGTCACCGAAGCAAGGGCACGCCGGACATACGGCGAAGAGTCGGCCGTGAGCCGGCCAGGCGTCAGGGCATCCAAAACATACACAGCGGCGGCGCGGATATCTTCGCGTTCGTCGGTCAACACATTTGCAACAGCCGAAAGCTCATTCTGGGTCAGCTGCCGGCCGCGAAGACCGGACAAGGCCGCAAGCCTTACCGCGGGGAGATCCGATAACGCGGAGATGAGCGTTGGAACAACCACCTGATCGTGATAGATCCCAAGAGACATCACGGCGATCTCCCGGATATCCGGTTCGGACGACGATGCGGCGGAGATCAGCGTGGGGATCGCGGCAGGAGCCCTGAATTGGCCAAGCGCCTGGACCGAAGCATACTGGGTCGCCATATCCGGAGAAGAGACGCCGGTAACCAGCGTATCGACCGCCACCTGACCACCGTCGATAAAGAGCATAAGCGCGGCTTCGCGGACCCCGAGGTCCTCTGAGGAAAGATAAGAAAGATACAGCGCGTAATCCAGATCCGCCGAATAATTCCGCAGAGCCCAGAGCATAACGCGCTGGGTCAGAGGATCATCCTCTTTAAGGGTGGATAAAATATGAGAGAGTGAAACCGGATCTTTCAGGGAACAGATCTTGTTCGCCGCATACTCCTGCCTTGCGCTGTCATCACTCCTGACAGCAGCGACCAAATCATCGAAGGCAGATTTTTTCATAGAGAATCAGTTCTTAATATCGGTTACTTTGATAATATGCCAGCCGAACTGGGTTTTGACCGGACCCACAAAATCGCCGGCTTTTGCCTTGAAACAGGCGTCTTCGAAGGGTTTTACCATCTGGCCTTTGCCGAAATAGCCGAGATCTCCGCCGGCATTGCCTGACGGACACTGTGAATACATTTTGGCGAGTTTGGCAAAATCATCGCCGGCAGAGATCTTCTGCATGATCTCTTTCGCTTGAGATTCGGTCTTTACTAAAATGTGGGATGCTTTTACCCGTACCATACTTCTATCATATCGTGGTCGCTGCCAATAAGCTATATGGTTTTTTCACGGCATCCAGACGTGATCGAGGATGGCGGCAGAAGCCTCGACACCGCCGTCGAGATATGCGGCCCCCATCAGCGCTTCGAAGCATTCGGCGGAAACCCGGCCGCTCGTCCAGATCTGCATGCGGAGCTCGCCTTTTCCCCACCGCATATACTCCGGAAGACCGATCTCTTCGGCAAGTTTTCGGACCACGGTCATGTTCACGAGATCGATTTTTTTCCGGGTGATCTCGCCTTTGTCGAACTCGCCCTCCTCGATCAGCTGACGGATCACGATCAGATCAAGGACGGCATCGCCGAGAACGGCCAGTGAATCCATCGTATCACTCATCGAGAGCTCGTTTTCCCGGGCATAGGCCGTGCGCGTAAGAGCCTGGAGAAGGAGATCCTCGTTCGTAAACGTGTAGCCGATCTTTGCATACAGGTCGGCGTACTTCATGCAAGCCTCCCGTACTGATTGATGAGCTGGATCAATTGGGTAAACCCTTCCATCTCCATCGTTAATACACCGGTCAGATCCATCCCCATACTTGTTTCGCCGTCAGCGGACAGGGTCTCGGGACCCCGTATGACCTGACGATCGAGGACCGATTCGGCCTCGGGATCGTGGACGAATGCCCGGCCCGGAATGATGACCGTCTCTTCGAGTTTCGACGCATCCAGTTTTTTCAAATCGTCGATCGTGATAAGACAGGAGATCTCCTTGTCGACAGGAACGACCATCCCTTCCGGTGCCCCGCAGGAAGCAAGAATCTCTTCAATGTAAGGGGCTGTGATACTGCCGGTAACGACCGACACCTTGCCGGTGACCCGGGGAAGATGACGCAGGAGGTCGGGCTCGTTTCGGATCGCAAACGGCGAGTCGAACGCGGGATCGTAGAGCGGCGTTGCCGACAGACGAAGATTCGGGAACCGGGTCGATGCTTCAGAGATGAGTTCACGGAACTCTTCCGCCGTATGGACCCGCTGGTTTTCGATGACTGGCGCATTATCCAGAATGAGTCCCTGGTTTTCCCGGTTCGCAAACCTCATCAGAATCACGCCTTTGACTCCGATCTTTTCGAGCCATGCAAGGGTGTTCCAGAGAACTTCCCAATCATTGACATCGGGAAGAATGACCAGTGCCGCATAGACATCGATTTTTGCGGCAAGCCGTTCGATCACGTCGAGCGAGGCCTGCGGGGTCGGATCATGCATGTACTTTTCCCGAAGGGCAGGGTCGGATGCAAAAATCGTGAACGAGATTTCCTTCAGGTTGTTTTCGATCAGGAAGTCGGCGATATTGGCATTGTCGAATCCTTTCCCGCTGGTGTAGCCGATGTGAAGAGGGACGTTGAGGGATCCGAGGATCTCTATCAGAGCGTTGAACTCCGGATAGCAGCTCGGGTCGCCACCGCCCGATATCGTGATCTTTGTGATATCTCCTGTGACCATCTGCAGATCGGCAAGGAAATGATCGGCAACGTCTTTCAGCGAGTAAAAGCCGGCGTACTCTTCTTTTACGCCTTTGGCGCAGTACTCGCACCCTTTTTTGAACGGCATGCAGTATCTGCAGCCGAACGGGGGTACATCTTTTGCATGCTTGAAGTAGCAATAAGAGCAAAAACCCCGGCAGTCTTTGCCAGGTTTTCCTCCTATATCGATCGTAAGATGTACCATGTTCTCTATCTATATTGGCGTCACTGAATATGAAACCAATCAGTTGCGGGCTCGCTCTCTTTACTTTCTTCGAAGAATGACTGCGATGAAGTTCATGTACTTCCCGCCACCGGCTTCCATGGTTTTCCGGTCACCGACTGCATACGGGTTGTCTGAGGCGAGCCAGTCGTTCCAGACCTCTTCATTGCTTTCCATCTCATGGATCGAAAGGATCTCGATGCCGTCCGTGGCACGAATGACGTCTTCCCAGTATGCGGCGTCGTGAATATAGTCGAGCAGTTCGGGAGTCCATGAGAGCAGGAGTTCGGGCGGCAGATTGTCGTGACAGTCTTTTTTCATCCCCGGAATGGCGAAGTAGAGGTACCCGCCGTGTTTGACGAACGGAAGGAGATGCTCGCCGAGGTATGCTTTGTCTCTGCCGAAGAAGTTGTATGCATCTATGCAGACAACGGCATCGAAGAACTCTTCTGCGAAGGGAAGGTCGGTCGCGTCCGCATGGATCGGGATGATCTGCTCGCTTGTTAAGCCCATCTGTTCGAAGAACCGCATTTTCTCCGATGGATTGCTCCAGAGGTCGGTGGCGAATACGCGAAATCCGTACTCTTTTGCAAGGAAGACGGAAGTGAGCCCCTGACCGCTGCCAAGATCCATGACGGTGGCTCCGGGCCGGATTTTGTGGCCCTGCAGAAGTTCTTCGGTTAATTTGAGGGGGTTTGGCCCCATGATCTTTTCAGTAACGATCTTTGGATCGTAGGTAGTGCTTTTGATATATTTCATTTTTTATGTACCTGTCGTATGCGTAAAACTATGCTGGTTTAGAGCTACCGCTCGGTAAAACCACCAAGGAATACTGAAGATTTATGATAGGGTTCAGATCGTCAGAACCGATGCTGCATAAATCTTCGTCGACACGGTCTCCAAGTCACCACAGTATGTTATTGTCATATTATTCACCAATGCAGAGTATATTTGTCGTAATAATATTTGAGAATTTGGCGGGATGAGGGGAAACGAATACCGACTTGCCGAAAATTGAAGATAGTTTCCAAATGGTTTGGAAAGTGTTCGCGGGCTTATTTCGGCAATCGAAGGGAGATGATGGTTTTGATTTTGGTATTTGTCAATTTGTTCCATTTGACAAAAGTATGGAAAGAGGAGATGTTGAGTGATGAGGCCTGCCGGGCAGAAAGGATCTGCGGGCGTGTCTCTCTCTTTTGTGGAAAATTGTAAAATATAATTATAATAAATATAATAATTATAATAATTATAATTAAAGGTATTTTTAGATTTAAAGGAAGATAGTGGGTTTGTTTTGTTATCAAACGATTTGGAAAGTAGCTGGAAAGTCGGCAAATAGGTCGGTCCGATTATGGAGGGAGAGGCATCTTCACTGTTATGAAAACCTGAGATGAAAAAAACGTGTGGTCAAGTGACTATAAGATATCTCCGCCGCGTCGGGCTCCGCGCCGAAGTCGCCCTCCCGCACCCCAAATCAGAAAAGAAATGCAGAGTGTATGAAAATATCTCAGACCTCTTCCGAGATATCCTCATTCCAGACGGTTGGATTTTCCTCGATAAACGTCTTCATCATACGAATGATCTCTTCGTTATTTAGTATCGTCACCTTGACCCCGCGTGAACGCAAAAATGTGGTTTCACCAGGATAATTGACGTCTTCCCCTATAACGACCTCCGGGATCTTGTACAGCAGGATTGCCCCAGAACACATGATGCATGGGGCCAGGGTCGTATAGAGTGTGCATTCTTTGTAGAAAGACGCCGGGTGGCGGCCCGAATTCGAAAGAGCATCCATCTCTCCGTGCAGGATCGGATCGCCCTTCTGGACCCTTCGGTTATGTCCCCTTCCGACGATTTCTCCGTTTCGAACAAGAACGGCGCCGATCGGGATGCCTCCTTCGCTTCGTCCGGCAAGTGCCTCTTCATACGCGGCCCGCATATACTGATCCATCGATTACGTCATGTTAGTTCACCGATAATCCAGAGATGGACCTGCGGAAATAATAATACTACGGTTTTCGGCCGGGAAACCGTCGGCCAGTCCATAAGTATCCAGTCCGGCGGGCTTTCCTGTACCGAAATACATATGCCTTGAAAAACCAAAGTACATAAGAATATTTAGATCTGACCGTACCGGGAAAAGCCCGGCAGAAACATATCTGAATGCCGTAAATAGAGTTGGAAAATACGAGGAAAGGAAGGAATACATGAAAGTTATTTACAGCGACGGAACAATCGGCGAGTGTCCGAAAGAAGAAGAACTGCACGTAATACGCCATACTGCGGCCCACGTGCTGGCCCAGGTGGTCAAACGCCTCTACCCTCACGCAGCGTTCGGCTACGGTCCGGCGACCGAGAAGGGATTCTATTACGACATTGACCTAGGAGACACCAAACTCTCCGACACCGATCTTGCCGCAATCGAACAGGAGATGCGGGAGATCGTCAAGGCCAACCTGCAGATCAAACCGTTCATTCTTCCGCGTGCCGAAGCATTGAAGCTGATGGAAGAACGTGGCGAGCCGTACAAAGTCGAGCACATCGCCGATTTGGACGAAAACGAGCCGCTGAGTTTCTTCCACCAGGGCGAATACATCGATATGTGCACCGGCCCGCACCTTACCTATACCAAGACCCTCAAAGCCTTCAAACTCACCGGACTGTCCGGCGCATACTGGAAAAACGACAGCAAAAACAAAATGCTGACGAGAATCAACGGAACCGCGTTCTCGAGCGGAAAAGAGCTGGAAGATTTCCTCAAACTGCAGGAAGAAGCGGAACGCCGCGATCACCGCAAGATCGGAAAAGAGATGAAGCTCTTCATGTTCTCCGACGAGGGTCCGGGATTCCCGTTCTTCCTGCCAAACGGCATGATCGTAAGGAATTCCCTGCTCGACTACTGGCGTGAACTCCATGCAGAAAACGGGTATCAGGAGATCTCGACGCCTTTGATCATGAACCGCTGTCTCTGGGAGACCAGCGGGCACTGGGATCACTACAAGGACAACATGTACGCGACCTGCATCGATGACGAGGATTACTGCATTAAACCGATGAACTGTCCGGGCGGCGTGATGGTCTACGCAAACGAGCCTCATAGTTACCGGGAACTTCCGATGCGTCTCGCCGAACTTGGACTCGTTCACCGTCACGAGCTGAAAGGCACGCTGCACGGACTCTTCCGTGTCCGATGCTTCACGCAGGACGATGCCCACATCTTCATGAGAAAGAACCAGATCTCCGACGAGATCGCAGGCGTTGTTAGGCTCATCAACGAGGTTTACACCAAATTCGGCTTCGAGTATTTCCTGGAACTTTCCACCCGCCCGGAAAACAGTATGGGCAGCGATGAGGACTGGGAAGCAGCCACGAACGGTCTCAAAGACGCTCTGGAGAAGCTGAAGCTTCCCTACACGATCAACGAAGGAGACGGGGCATTCTACGGACCGAAGATCGATTTCCACTTAAAGGACTGTCTCGGCCGTACCTGGCAGTGTGGAACGATCCAGCTCGATTTCCAGATGCCGATCAACTTCGATCTGGCGTATGTGGATGAGAACGACGAGAGACAGCGGCCGATCATGATCCACCGGGTCTGTTTCGGTTCGATCGAGCGGTTCATCGGCATCCTGACCGAGCATTTCGCCGGCAGGTTCCTGGTCTGGCTCGCACCGATGCAGGCAAAGGTCCTTCTCGTTACAAAGAAGAGCGAAAGTTATGCAGAAGAGATCTATGCGATGCTGAAGGATGCAAAGATCCGCTGTGAGCTTGACAACCGGAATGAAAAGATCGGATATATGATCCGGCAGGCGCACTACACTGAACGCGTCCCGTATATGATCATCATCGGCGAGAAGGAACTTGAGGATCACACCGTTTCGATCCGTACCCGCGATGGAAAGACGGTCACAATGACGCCGGAAGAGTTCTTAACAAAGATCACATCCGAGATCGAAAACCGTCTCTAATTTTTTTATTGGGGACAAAACCGGATCCTGTCTTTGTCCGTGGGGATCCCGTTGGATACGGATTTCCACTCGCCGTTTTTGCATACCTCGTATTTTTCAAAAGCGCAAGGAAGTCCGTTTGCCGTCGCGATATTGCTTTTATCCATAAGCTGAAAATGCAGATGCGGAGCAAACGAATTGCCGGAGTGGCCCACTCTTCCGATCAAGTCCCCTTTGTTGATGGTCTGTCCAACGGAGACCTGAACCGACCCTTTCTGCAGATGGACAAGCGCGGCATACACGTTTTCGCCACATTTCAGAATGATATAGTTGCCCGCAATTATTTGTGCATCATCTTTTTCCGGATCGAAGGAATGCGCATTTTTGTAGGCGTTGGCGATGTCCGAAAACAGATTCGTTTTAGCCCGTTCTTCATAACCGTCCTCTGCCTGAACAACGATCCCGTCACACGGTGCATACACGTTTTGGCCCCAGCAGTAGTAGTCCTTTAAGGAAACCCCGAAAATCAAATAGTGAAGGAAACTCACGCGATATGCGGGATTGCCCTTTCTCTTCCAATCCACCTGTATGAAGTCATACGCATACCTCGTTCCGAACCGGTTCGTGCCGTGGCTTGGGATTTTGGTCTCGGGTGTTGTTGGAGAGAGCCATTCTCCCCTCAAAGGAAACTCCACAATTATCGGTTCAAGCTCGTTCATCCGCTTCTCCCCCCTTTCATTTTTCACCGTTGGTTATGTTCTTTGTTCGCGATTGATCAACGTTTATTTTGCGGTAGGGGGAAGACAAAAAACAGCATAGCCGAGTCTGGTAGAGAATAGAAAACGAATACGAAATCGCAGTTATTCAATCAATTGTAATGCTGTAAAAAAAGGAAAATCCAATGCCTTCAGCCGGAATTGAACCGGCGACAACCAGATCTTCAGTCTGGCGCTCTCCCGACTGAGCTATAAAGGCTCTTGCGTAACTAATTTTAGTATGAGAAGTATTTATATTAATCTGATTGACTCTCTCAAACACCTTATCCATTCCAAAAACGTAGTACTACACAATGGTTAAGAGCGCCGATACAAAAAACGGAACCAATAAACAGACCCTTCAGGAAAAAATCGTCGGGCGAACCACAAATATCGTCCACCTGACGCACAACGACTTGGACGCCGCAGGGTCAGACGCGATCTGCCGGATGGCATTCGGCAATGAAATCTTCACGCTCTTCTCATCCGTCGGCCGGTTCGGCTGGTTTCTCGCGCAGGTAGGCGGGTGCAACGGGAAAGGAGATACCCTGATAATCAGCGACCTCGGCTATCAGAACGGCGTCGAAGATCAGATACGAAAAACCCATGCCGCGGGATGGGTCATTCAGTGGTATGACCACCACAAATGGACCGAGCCTGAGAAAAAACGGGTCCAGCCATTTGTCCAGACCCTCATCGTGGACACGACGAAATGTGCGACCGGGGTTGTGGCCTCGGTCGTTGCCAAAGATAACAAAAGCGCACGCGAGGTCGCAGGCGTCGTCTGCGATTACGATCTCTGGAAACATCAGGACCCGCGATCTGCCAAACTCGGAATCGTCACCTCGAAACAGGAAAACCTCAGACTCATCCGGGACAAACTTTCCCAAGGCATCATCATCGACGACGAAGTTTCCCGCATCTTTGAAAAAATCGAGCACGATAAAAACAAGTGCATGAAAAAAAGTATCAAGGCCGCAAAAATATTCCGGGGAAAATACACCATCGCCGTTATGCCGGCCAACGGTTATCCAAGCGAGACCTCAGCAGAAGCACGCAGGCAGCTTGGGACCGACATCGAACTCCTCGTCTTCGACACAGGCAAATTCTCCCTGCGCAGCGTTCCGGAAATCAGCCACCTCATCGCCAGAGAGTTCGGGGGAGGGGGACATCCCAACGCATCGGGAGGAAGTTTCAACTACACCTGGAAAGAGAAGTGGATGCTTAAACTCTTCAAAAAAGTCTCCCAGAAAGACAAATTCATTACTGCGGCAGAGAGCCTCTGACCGCACGCTTTTTTTTATCACCCGCGCAATACTAGCTTATGACCAATCTGGCCGAAAGCATCCAAATAAACTACGGGATATGCACGACCTGCGGAGCCTGCGTCAAAGCATGCCCAAACAACATCATTCAGCGTGACGCCGACGCGTCACCGATCGTTCATCCCGGCCCGGAGTGCATATCCTGCGGGCACTGTATCGCGATCTGCCCAAGCGGCGCCATGACGATTCCGCAAGAGACGGAAGAGGCAGGATTTGCTGATCCTGCGATCCTTGCACGCCACCTCAGATCGCGCCGGTCAATCCGTCTCTGGAAAGACAGCCCCGTAACAAACGAAGAGTGCGAAGAGCTGATTAGAATCACCGCTCATGCACCCTCGGGCTGCAATCTCCACCCGGTCAAATGGGTCGTCGTGAACGATCCCGCAAAAGTGAAGGCATTCGTCGCTGCCTCTGCCGAACTATTGAGGAATGTTCCAAAGGATAATCCCATGTACGGCCTTGCTGCCGGAATCCTGAGAAAACTGGATGCAGGAAACGACATTCTCTGCAGAAATGCACCGGCACTTCTCATCGCGGTCGCAAATCCCAAGGAAGATTTAGGTCTTGTTGACAGTATTATCTCTCTGACCTATGCGGACGTCTATGCCCCGTCAATAGGACTTGGCACCTGCTGGGCCGGATTTGTGATGATCCTTCTGGGCGTGTTCCCTCCTCTTGAAAAAATCCTCGGCATTCCGGAAGGTTACAAAGCGCAGTTCGCCCTACTTGCAGGACATCCGCAGTATGCATTCACGCAGATTCCGCCAAGAGATATGCCAGAAATCTTCTGGACATAAAAAAAAAGATTAGAGGGTCATAAGCAAACGAGGTAGCTCGAGAGCGAGCCAGGGATTTGCCTTGAATATAACAATAACAAGGGATTTCACCGTGATTTCGTCAAGAGATAGATCGGTCATCGAATGGACGATAGAGTTGAACTTTGCATCATCCATTTTGATGAAAGCTTCTTTTACCGCATAATTTCTTGCAAGTGCATGACCAAGAGGGCCTTCGCGCCAGGTCTTATCATAAACCATCAGGGCTTTCTTGGAGGTATCGCCTTTTTTCAGCGCAGATGAGGCGACTTCGCCGGCAAGCTTTCCGGTGTACATCGCATTGTAGATTCCTCCGCCGGTGATCGGATCGGAAAGACGGGCAGCGTCCCCGACGATGATAAGATTGTCGGCGACCGTGCAGTCCAGCGGTTTACAGACCGAAACACCACCAACAATCAGCTCGGTGACTTTTCCATTCGGGAACTCGCGGGCAATGAACCGGTCGAGGTAATCCCTTGCACGGTGGCCTTCGCCGGACTTTGTACCGCCAATACCAATACCTACGTTGGCACACCGGTGTCCCTTCGGGAAAACCCAGATGTAGCCCCACGGAGCGTCCGTATATGAAAAATAAAACAGATTGGCACGCTCATCGATATCGATATCGTTGACAATGTACTGGGCGCAGGTTTCAAGCTCGGCCAGAGGGACAGTTGTATTGATGCCGGCCCACTTGGCAAACTTCGACTCGACACCGTCGGCTGCAATTATTACTTTTGCCCGGACCTCGTAGGTTTTTCCATGCTGGTGGATCACGGCTCCGGAGAGTTTTCCGTCGATCATGATCGGGGCAGAGGCGCGTGCGTGGACCTGGATCTCGGCTCCTGCCTCGGCTGCCTGCCAGACAAGTTCACGGTCGAAGACTTTTCTGTCGAGAACGTAGCCCACTTTACCGCCGGAATGATTGTCGCCGATCGTGAACTTCGTTCCATCGGGTCCTACCAGTATAGCTTTGTCGAGATCGGCCGCGATCCACTTCGGGTCGGGTTCGATAAATTCGGCCAGTGCTTCCTTGCCGATACCTTCCGCACAGCGAACGGGAGCGCCGATCGCCGGACGTTTTTCGACGAGGAGGACAGACAATCCCTGTTCAGCGGCAGCTTTGGCTGCAAGAGCTCCTCCCGGACCTCCGCCGACAACTAAAACATCGTATGCTTCCTTCATTGTTCCTCCAGTTCGATTGCGCCGAGCGGGCAAACGGTAAAACAAATCTTGCATTTGTTTTTGCAGAGGGTCTTATCAACGGTCAGATAGGCATCGATGAGTTCGAGGGCCCCTCTCGGACACACGGAAACACACGCACCGCAGTATCCGCAGACATCTCGTCGAATATGAATCATCGTCTTAATAATTTGTTTCAGTCGCTTAATAGTTTGCTCTGCGGGAGCCTTATATTTCAGCCGCTCGAAGTAGTAAGTATGGATGAGGATGAAAAAACCAAACCGAGCGTGATGTATATTGTCCTGATGATCGTGGCGATTGCCTGTGTAATTTACGGCGTCTACGGATGGGTCACCGGTTTGTGGTAAAAAAGGAGATTTATTTTTTCGAGCCGGGCGCGGCAGTTACCTTTAACACGGCTTCTGCAAGCTCCTCGATTCTTTCGACCGGGAAACCGGCAACCATTTCGTCATCGGCAATGCCGGAGAATTTCCGGGAACCGTCACAGCCGAGAGAGAAGTTTGGCTCTCCGTTCTGATACACATACGCCGTAGCATCGGAACAAACCGACTGGATACCGGCAAATTCTGGATACAGACGGCCGCCGAGTCTATAGAGAGATGCCTGGGCAAGTTTCAGCATCGCAAACGGATTGGCGAAGATGATCACGACATCCGGAACGAAGGTCGCTTTTTCCAGAGGGACATAGACGGTAGCATAGGTGTTCTGCGGAAGAGCAGGAACATTGTACACCGTTCTTTTGCTCGCGCCGAGTGAGCTGTATTTTCCAAGTCTGAAGTAATGCTCTCCCGAATCCATCGACTCGCCGATTTCGCGCAGACCAAGGACCCATGCTCCCCCGCCGCACTGATGCTTGGAATCGGGCGCGTAGAAAATTTTTCCCTGGCGTGCAAGAGAGACCATTCCACAGTGACGAACGACCTCTTCGATCTCCGGGACGCCGGCTGGAAGCTTGTCAGGCGATGAAACCAGTTTTACCGCGACCGGGGAACCCACGAGGTGAAGGGTTTCCTTGAGAGTCTCCGAGATTTTTGCATAATCTGTCATAAAGTAAAATTGGTCATGCGATTATTTAATTGCAATCATAGAAGACGTAATTTCTGTTCGACCTTGTCGAAAAATCCTCTGCCCACGTCAACAAACAGAGCCGGATCCGGAGATTTGCGAATAAGCAGCGTGGCATTTTCACCAATCTCATACTGATCCTGTCCGTCGATCACCAGAAGCGCGGGTTTGACGGAGACGAGACGGATCTCGACTTCGCTGATAGAGTTTATCAGATACGGACGGGATGAAAGCATGTAGGGCGCAAGAGGGACGAGAAGCATGGCTTCAATCGTCGAGTCGACGATCGGCCCCCCGGCACTCATTGCATACGCGGTAGAACCGGTCGGTGTTCCTATGATCAGGCCGTCGGCACGGAACTCGTCGATCTGTCTGCCGTTGACGAACACCATAAACTTCAGAATTTTTGCCGGGCGTGAGGTCACGATGACCGCCTCGTTGAGTGCGGAACCAACGGACCTTCCGTTGTATTCGATAGATATACGCATGCGGGGATCGAGCGGGAGAGGCAGAGAGAGGGAGTTTAGGATCTTTTCGGCTTTATCCCGTTCGATATCCGTCAGGAACCCGACCTGGCCCTGGTTGATCCCAACGACGGGGATCTGATGATCCAGCATTCTGATGGTTCGAAGCACACTTCCGTCACCGCCGAGAACGACGATCAGATCGGCTGAAAAATCTTTGGACAGCGAGACTGGGGCATATCCCAGTTCGGCGGCGACCGACTGTTCATACACGACATCATGTCCCTGATCGCGGAGCATCCATCCAAGAGACTGGGCAAGTTCAACCGGTTCTTTCAGATCGATCCGGGATACGATACAGATTTTCATTCGAGCCTCACGATATCTGAAACTAATTTATGGATCGCCGGGTTTGCGGCGAGAAGCTTTCGGCCGGAACAAACGTCGTCTGGAAAAGATACCGGAGATCCGTCAGGCGAGGTTACGATCCCACCGGCCTCCTCGCAGATGAACATTCCCGCTGCGGCGTCGGTAATTCGAAGAGTATTCCTGAGATCCAGAAATCCTTCGATCCTCCCGCAGGCGACATAACATAGTTCAAGCGCCGATGCGCCGAATTTTCTTCCCCTTCTGGCACGAAGACCTTTATCCAGAAGAGCAATGAGTTCGGGAGCACGGGCATAAATGCTCATCGCAGAAACGTTTAGTTCGGTCTTTTTCGATACGCGAATGGGTTTTCCATTCAGGAATGCGCCTTTCCCACGGATTGCCGTGAAGGTTTCGCAGTTTGCAAGATTTCGAACATAACCGGCAACCATCTTCTCGCCGTCGGAAAGTCCTATTGACAGTGCGTAAAAGGGGATGCCAACACCGGTATTGAACGATCCGTCCACCGGATCGAGATAAGCGATGCCTGACTCCCCGCCGATATCCTGGACCATACCTGCCTCTTCCGAAAGAAGAGCACGACAGACTTTACGTGATCGAAACACCGCGAGAATGATGTCCTCGGCGATTTTGTCAAGGCGTTCGGTCGGCGTATTATCCGCACCCATACAGAGCTCTTCAGCACCATACTCTGTCCCAATCAGAGGAGCAAGAGCTTCCTCGACCATGGGGGCAACTTTGTCGCAAACAAAAAGAAACTCTGTCGGATCCATACGTATTAGTTGTATTGGCGGGATATCCACATGAATTCTTGCCTATGGATGAGTGCCGTAACACTCATAAGCAATCACCTCCCATACTTAGAGAGATATACTATGAAGGAACAGACTGAAGTTGGAAAACTGAAAGAAGGTCGTTACGTTGTCGTTGACGATGAGCCATGCAAGATCCAGAGCATCTCCATCTCCAAACCGGGAAAACACGGAGCAGCAAAGTCAAGATTAGACGTTGTCGGTCTCTTTGACGGACAGAAACGCTCGGTTGTCTCCCCGACCTCGGCAACCGTCTATGCACCGATTGTAGAGAGAAAGACCGGACAGATTCTGACGATCGCAGGAAACGTTGTCACGTTCATGGATATGAAAGACTTCAATAACTTTGAACTGGTTATCGAGGATGAGCACATTCTGGAAACCTTCCAGCCGGCTCAGGAAGTTCCCTACATCGAGTCACTCGGCAAGCGCAAGCTTGACCTCTAAGACTGCACAATAATCCTATATGCAGTCTTTCTCTAACACTCTTTTTGCTGATGCTGAAAGTGAATATTCAGATGCATCATATGGGATATTTGGCGTTCCCTTCGATGGGACAACCTCTTTTAAAGCGGGATGCAGAGATGCGCCTGCAGCGATACGTCAGGCATCATACAACATCGAGACGTACAATCCCTATTACGATATGGAGCTCCCTGATATTCCGTTCCACGATATGGGGGATATTTATGCCGAATGTCTGCCCGACCTCGTAGTTGCCCAGGTGGAGGATGTTGTTCTCGATCTGATGAAAGACGGGAAGATCCCGATAATGATCGGCGGAGAGCATTCAATAACGATAGGTGCCGTCAGAGCTCTGTCCCCAACTTGGTATGTTGTCTGTGATGCCCATTTGGATATGCAGGATGAATATCGGGGCTCCCCATTTAACCACGACTGCGTAACCGCACGCGTGAGCGAGATCACACAAAATATCATTATTCTTGGGGCGCGAAGCGGAGCACGAGACGAGTTTGCGACTGCCCGAGAAAAGTATCATCTCTATACAGCTGATGATATCAAGGAACGGGGGATCCGATCCGTGCTGTATGAGATTACCGCGATGATCGGGGATGCGGCCCTGTATCTTTCGATCGATGCAGATTCCATCGACTGCTGTCTGACTCCGGGGCTTGGAACACCTGAACCGTTCGGGCTTACGCCAGGGGATGTGCGTGACGTTGTCAGAGCTCTTTCTAAAAACGCCGTCGGGTTCGATTATGTAGAGGTGCTTCCAAACGAAGCAGGTCAAACTGCGATGGTTGCAGCCCATATTATCCGCGAATTCATTGCCGGTCATGCCTGCGGATCGAAATGAACCTTCTCGGGTTCATCCTGTCCTTCATCAATTTACTTTTTTGTAGAAGATGCGTTTGGCTCTAACACTGAGAGCTCGAATGATTAAAAAAAAAGGAGGGGGATTTATGCCTGAACAAAGGTCAGGAGTTCCTTTCCATTCTCGTCGGTGATGATTAAGTGTGAATCAACGATCGAGTAACCTGCTGCATTTTTAAGCGCAGCGAAGAATGCAGACTCGGCCTGCATCTGCTCTTCGGTTCCGGCCATCATTGTGGAGATGACGTCATCGCCGATAGAGAGGGTGTTCCCGGATGTTGTGTAGGACCCGCCGTAGACGTTGACTGGTGCCTGACCTCCGAACGAACCGTTGGGGTTGAAGGTAACGGTGACATTATTATCGGAGGCAAGGAGCCATTTTCCAACGATTGCCGGCGTTTTTGTGAAGGTTAGAAGGGTAGTGCCGCTTTTGTCAGAGAGAACAAGCGATCCGTCAACAATCTTATAGCCGGAAACGTTCTGAAGAGCTGCGAAGAATGCAGATTCCTCCAGCATCGGCTGTTCCTCTCCAGCAATCAGCGTAGACCCAATCGCAGAGAAGACAAGCCCATTGTTAGCGGAAAACATGTAAGTACCAAAGTAGAGGTTCACCGGAGCGCGACCGTTAACCGTGCCATCTGGAAGGAAATTGATAGTCACCGCAGTATTATTATCAAGGATCCAACTACCGGTTGGGATGCTTGCTGCATCAGCAAAGGTCAGGAGGATTTTCCCGCCACTGTCCGTCATAACCAAATTACCATCAATGATCGTATAGCCGGTTACGTTTTTGAGCGCATTGTAGTACTGCTGCTCCTGTGTCATCAGATTAGCAGGACCCGCCATTTTAGTTGATCCAATATCGCTGATGCTACATTTTCCGTCAGGACCAAGGGTGATCTTACCAAAGTAGTTATTTACCACGCTGTTTCCGGAGATATTTGAGTCGTTTATTCCAAGAGTAATATCACCAATGACCGATACATTGTCACTACCGATACCTGTGAGAATCCAGCTCCCATCAAGGGATTCGCTTTCAGGACTGATGCATCCTGCAGCAAATATTACAGCTCCGATTATTACGAGAGCTGAGAACACGAGTGTTGTGTGCTTCATACATTATTATTAGATGCCAGACGTCATAAGTCTGGCTTTAACTACGAATTTATTACCAGTTATTATTGAATAATTTTAGAATATATTTTGATATTCAATACATTTATTAGAGATACCAACCAGCATTCCAAAGCAGAGAAAAATGAAAGATACGTTAATATCCAAGAATTACTAAACAACATGTTTGTATGACTACTAATACTGATGAGATCGTTGGTACATGGCATGCAGATCAGGAATATTACGACCTTGGGGCCTACTTTAATCTGAAATACGTGTTCGTTTCCGATGGAACGGTGACCGAATTTTGGTATGATGCGAACGACGGTACTCTCCAGAAGCAGTTTGATCTGTTTTGGAATAAAGACGACGAAGGTGAGTATACGCTGACTGACGGAAAAGACTATCGCAGATATATGATTTCCGATGACAAGCTCTGCGACGTAGATTTTTTGCTGTATTACCACAGAGAATAACATTATTTTTTTCTTTTCCCTTTCCGGCCCGATGTATGCAGGATACTCTTACTGTATCCGGATAAAACACACAGGAAAACAAAAACAACAAAACAGCTCACGCTCTATACAAAAAAATCACAAGAAAACATTTCAAAAGAATAAGGGGGGGTGCAGCGTTGACAACTTCCCGAGAATTCGCATACCTCAGTACAATAGCCGACGTAAGAGAGCTTAACTGCCGGGTTCGGAATGGGTCCGTGTGGAGCCTCTCTGCTATGGCCGCATGATCCCCCAAGCCAAGTTCCCGATTTGAACGGGAGTAGAGTTGCTCTGCAGGCAACCGCGTGGCCGCTCCGCCAACTTGGCACAGTAATCTGGCATAATATATAAGCAGTTACTGTTTATAAAGGATATACCTTGATAGGTTTTGCATTCGGATAACGTCTGGGCACAGCGGATACTGCAATATATGCCGGTAGGAGACAATTCTCAAGAGGATCAAAGGCACATTTTCATGATGCCAATATCCATCTACCACGCATTCCATTGGAGTAACCAATCATCCATTGTGTAATCATCGAGGCATACCATATTCAATTAAAGAATCTGGATTTGAGCGTTAGTACTTGCGGACTAAACACGTCGTTACCTTCGTGCGTACATCCCAAGCCTATTAACCCGGTCTTTTACCGGTGCTCTATAACGAAATCTCTTTTCAAGCGAAGTTTCAAACTTAGATGCTTTCAGTTTTTATCTCGTGCCACGTAGCTGCTCGGCACTGCCTTATCAGACAACCGATACACCAGAGGTGACGAATGAAAGTTCCTCTCGTACTATTTCATTCTTGCTCTCAGATTTCGAACACTCCCATCAGATAGTAACCGACCTGTCTCACGACGGTCTGAACCCAGCTCACGATCCCCTTTAATAGGCGAACAACCTCACCCTTGGCTGCTGCTGCACAGCCAGGATGGAAAGAACCGACATCGAGGTAGCAAGCCGCCGGGTCGATATGTGCTCTTGCCGGCGACGACTCTGTTATCCCCAGGGTAGCTTTTCTGTAGTCAATAGCCCTCACCAAAAAGGCGTATTGGTTCGTTAGACCCGTGTTTCCACTCGTGATTTCTTGCTATGCGAAATCACGTCAAGCCAACTTATGCTCTTGACACTCTCCTGTGAGTTGCTGACTCACATGAGTTGACCATAGGGCACCCTTGATATTTTTTCGAGGGTGTGGCGCCCCACCCAAACTGCCTACCTACCGATGTCCTCACCATGAAAGATGAGTGAGAATTACAGCAGAACAAGGATAGTGTCTCAACTGTGGCTCCACTCATACCGGAATATGAGCATTAACACCTACTATCTACGCTGCGCATGTAATACCGTAAGTCAACGACAGGCTGCAGTAAAGCTCCATGGGGTCTTCACTTCCCGATGGGAGTCCCTTGCCTCTGCACAAGGATAAAAGGTTCAACGGATTTGCGGTAGGGACAGTAGAGCCCTCATTAATCCATTCATGCAAGTCGCCAATTAAGCGACAAGGTACTACGCTACCTTAAGAGGGTCATAGTTACCCCCGCCGTTTACGGGTCCTTCGTCCGATTGTAATCAGTGTTCAGATACCCGCACTGGGCAGGATTCACAGACTATACTAGTCCTTACGGAGTTGCAGTCTGCTATGTTGTTGTTAGACAGTTAGAGCTCCCTGGTCACTGCGACCTGCCTAATCGCTAGGCAGGCACTCCTTGTTCCGAAGGTACGGAGCCATTTTGCCGAGTTCCCTTACCACAAATAATTCCGACACGCCTGAGTCTTTTCAACTAGGGGCACCTGTGTCGGTTCTCGGTACGGACACTGCGTTACCTTTTCACGGGCACCAGGTGTTTACATACTTACGCCATCACGCTTTCACTCAATTCTCACCATTACGGTACTCCAAGAGTTTATACGATTGGACGGGACGACGGTCCCGCTATGCATAACCCGATGCGTCAGTATATTAACGCATGGTACAGGAATATTAACCTGTTTCCCTTTCGCTGCATTCAACTTATGATGCAGCTTAGGACCGACTAACCCTCGGCTGACGAACATTGCCGAGGAAACCTAGCCCCTGCGGCGGAATGGATTCTCACCATTCTTTGCTTCTACTACTGCCAAAATTCTCATTCCTATACGGTCCACAGGAACTTACACCCCTGCTTCAGCCCATACAGGACGCCTCTCTACTCGATCACGTTCAAAAACGTGCGCCATGGTATCTGCAGTAGGCTTGAGCCCCGTCCATTTTCTGCGCCCTAAATCTTGACTGGTAAGCTGTTACGCACTTTTTAAAGGATAGCTGCTTCTGAGCTCACCTTCCAGTTGTCTTTGACCTAGGACTTCATTCAGTGTTGACACTTAGCCTACATTGGGGGGCATTAACCATGGTCTGGGTTGTCTCCCTTACGGACTACAAGCTTACCCCGTAGCCCGGACTGCCCGACGTCTACAAAGATAGGGAGTTTGGAGTTTTACAAGAAAGCGAGGAATTTCTTCCCCGGGATTCCCAATAGGTGCTCTACCTCACTATCATTCTCGGTCGAGGTCATGCTTAGACATGTTTCGAGAGGAACCAGCTGACACCCGGTTCGATGAATCTTTCACTCCTATACCCAAGTCACGCGAATGATTTGCATATCAATACCGCATGCGGTCCTCCACGCACCTTTCGGCACGCTTCAACCTGCTCAGGCATAGATCACCAGGTTTCAGGTCGTATCCCGTTGACTCCACGCACTATTAGTACGCCGCGCCAGGTAAACTACGCGCTTGTCGCTTTCGCTGCGGCTGCCCTTACGGTTAACCTCGCCAGCGGAATACACTCTTTGGCCCGTTCTTCAAAACGTAAGTTACGACATCGGCAACCAATCTCATACTACCGCCTCGCGACGGGTTCTTTCGATCGGAAGATCCTTGCACGCCGTAACACACGATCACCGGTTAGTTTCAGGCACTTTTCATTTCCTTTTCAGGGATACTTTTCAGTTTTCGCTCACGCTACTATTTCGCTATCGGTTTTGAGGAGTATTTAGTCTTGGAGGTTAGGTGACCCCCATATTCACGTGGGAATTCCAACCCGCGCTACTCAGGACACTTCTAAGCTGTGTTTACCACCACGTACGGGACTGTCACCCTCTAAGGTAAGCCATTCCAAGCCACTTTCATTAGATAAACACATGCCACATTGAAGGCCATACACTACATGTCCCTTGCGGGATTCAGTTTAGACTATTACGGGTTCGATCGCCTCTACTAACGTAATCTCAATTGATTTCTCTTCCTCCCCCTACTGAGATGTTTCACTTCGGGGGGTTCCCCATCCTTACGGATTCACGATAAATCGTGGGGAGGTCCTATTAGGGGATCCCCGGATCACAGACTCCTTGCGTCTTCCCGGGGCATTTCGCTGCTTGGCACGCCCTTCATCAGCTCTCAAACCGAACCATTCACTAACCGGCATAAGAACCAGGTTCTTTGTTCTCCGATGTTCCAAAGCTCGGAACATCGAAGGGTATGTCGATGATTGTTTTTGATGATTGTTTGTTACAACAATGTATTATTTGTGGTAAATGGAATATGCAGCATCATGCTTATGTGCTGTTGCCAGGGTCCCTTTGTCTCTCTTAAAGTGTGTCGATACCGACAAATATACTTTCAGTAAAGAAAGGTTCCGCTGATACCCATTTAACGTCCAAATGCAAAACCTATACACAGCCTCAAAGAGTCAATGACTCTCGGCCCTTCCCCGGTAACTCGCGTTTCCGGGTGCATTGGTAACCGCAACCGGTGACAAAGATAAACTTTGTCACAGCCGGTTACGGAGTGGACGCGTGGGGATTTGAACCCCAGGCCTCGGCGTTGCAAACGCCGCGCTCTTCCAGCTGAGCTACGCGCCCCTCACACATAATATTAATTCGTTTGTTATGTACTGTTTAACAAACCATACAGCGTGAGTATGATATTGATGTGTTGGAATTGTGACGATTGTACGGTTCATTGAAATGACCATGCTAATTCAGTCATACAGGTTGTGTTTGGATCATTCTTTAGGAGGTGATCCAGCCGCAGATTCCCCTACGGCTACCTTGTTACGACTTAACCCTCCTCACGGAACCTAGATTCGACCCCGGCAAAGACCAGGGACTCATCCAAACCCCACTAGGATGGTTTGACGGGCGGTGTGTGCAAGGAGCAGGGACGTATTCACCGCGCTATAGTGAAACGCGATTACTACAGATTCCAGATTCATGCGGGTGAGTTGCAACCCGCAATCCTAACTAAGGGCGGGGTTCGGAGATTGACTGCACCTTTCGGTGTTGTTACCCATTGTCCCGTCCATTGTAGCCCGCGTGTAGCCCAGATAATTCGGGGCATGCTGACCTACCGTTGCCCATTCCTTCCTCCCCTTTAGCAGAGGCGGTCCCGACAATGTCCCCAGCCATCCGGAGATGCTGCTGGCAATTGTCGGCGTGGGTCTCGCTCGTTGCCTGACTTAACAGGATGCTTCACAGTACGAACTGACGACGGCCATGCACCTCCTCTCAGCTAGTCATGTAAAACCTTCAGATTGACAATCATTCAGCTGTCTTATCCGGTGAGATGTCCGGCGTTGAATCCAATTAAACCGCAGGCTCCACCTGTTGTGGTGCTCCCCCGCCAATTCCTTTAAGTTTCAGCCTTGCGACCGTACTTCCCAGGTGGTGCGTTTCACGATTTCTCTTCGGCGCATCAGTAACACGTGGTTACCGACACACCTAACGCACATTGTTTACGGCTGGGACTACCGGGGTATCTAATCCCGTTTGCTCCCCCAGCTTTCGTCCCTCACTGTCGAAGCTGTTCTGGTAAACTGCCTTCGCCATAGGTCGTCCCTCGAGGATTACAAGATTTCACTCCTACCCCCGAAGTACGGTTTACCTCTCCCAGTTCCAAGACTGCCGGTATCTCTTAGACGCCTTCACGTTGAGCGCGAAGATTTCCCAAGAGACCTAACAGTCAAGCTACGGACGCTTTAAACCCAGTAATAGTGGCCATCACTCGAGCAGCCGGTATTACCGCGGCGGCTGGCACCGGTCTTGCCCTGCCCTTTCTTCACATATGATTTAGATATATGAACAGCCTGCATCGACAGGCACTCAGGGTTTCCTTATCACGATTGCTCGCATTGTAAAGTTTGCGCGCCTGCTGCGCCCCGTAGGGCCTGGATTCATGTCTCAGAATCCATCTCCGGGATCTTGCTCCCACAACCCGTACCGATAAAAGGCTTGGTGGGCCGTTACCCCGCCAACAACCTAATCGGACGCAGTCCCATCCTAAGGCGACGGATCTTTCGAGGATATACCATTCCAGGACATATCCACTATGGAGTATTAGCCCCAGTTTCCCGGGAGTATGCTCCGCCTTAGGGCAGGTTAACCACGTGTTACTGAGCAGTATGCCGAGGTCTTACACCTCTCGACTCGCATGGCTTAGTCAAACCCTGATAGCAATGGCCTCTGGCAGGATCAACCAGAATTACTATTTTTTACTTTTCTTTCTTATAGGCACACAGTTGTTGTTTCTACGACATAATCACAAAAACACAACCGTATGAAAGGAATCAGCGGTCATTTCAATGAATGTCCGCATCGCCACAATTCCAACGTCAGGACCAACAATCACTCCGGCCATTACCGGATGATTCGCGTTTTGTCCTCCACTTAAACAGCTCTACTATATCGGCATCGGATGCTTATATAGTCTTCGAACCGAACTCACAAAACACAGGCAAACAACTTGCCTGCATCCCGGAGCTCGGTTCGTGAGCCTTGCGAGGTAACATAATTACCCCCAATCACTTATAAACCCACCGAAACAGTGAAGCAACATTCCCAGGAGTTTTCCCGGAACTTGCCTCTCGAATCAGTCGGTTTGTGAGGTAACAATGTAGGAGAAACGTGCTTATAAACTAAACGGAATGAGGTCAATAGCAAGACCAGAAATATCATTATCTTGAACCACGCAGAAGAAAATAAGAAAATAAAAACACAGGATAAACTACCCGTGCCAAAAAATGAAATAACCCTTAGCGAAGTCCGTTCGTGGAATACAACCGAAATCGTCGACCTTTATCGAACCGGCGGATGGTGGGACATGGGATGGAGCACAGACTGCATCGCGCAGATACTACAAGGAAGTTTCATCTTCATAATTGCCCACGACACGCAGAATCGCGCAGTTGGAATGGGACGCATCATCGCCGACGGAACAGCAGACGGATACATTCAGGACGTAGTCGTCTTTCCCGAATATCGCGGACGCGGGATTGGAGAGCGCATAGTTGCAACACTTCGACGCCTGGGATCATTGCACGGCCTTACCTGGATCGGACTCATCTCCGCACCCCAAAAAGAATCAATCTACCTCAGAGCAGGCTTCTCTGAAATGAAAAACTACACCCCCATGCTCTTTGAAAATGAAAAAAACTGATTTCAAAAAAATAACGCTCGCTGACAAACGCCTTATCGACGACTACTTCCGGCGATTTCCTCAGTATCACTCGGAACACAACTTTCTCACTCTTCTCTGCTGGGAGCATTACTCCCATTGCGAATATGCCGTGATAAATGATCACCTGATACTTTCCAACATGACCTGCGGACAATGCACATGTCATGCACCAGTCGGTGAATTCGACCCGGCATTATTCGAAGAACTCCTGCAGTTCGCCAAAAAACATACAGGTGACTGCGCAGTTACCTTCCATGAAGACAAATATCTCCCGTACATGAAACTCTATCATCCTGAAACGCCCGTGTATCAATCACGCGGCTGCAGCGATTACTATTACAGAACAAAAGAGCTTGCAAAACTTGCCGGACAAAAATACCTCAACATCCGAAAACAGATCAACCAGTTCAATACCAAATACCAGTACACTGTTGATCCAATCATCCTGGAAAGCATTCCAGAGATTCATGAGATGCTCGATAAATGGAGCGACGCCAAAAACACCGATACGAACTCAGTTCTCGATGAAGAAGTGGGAGCCGCGCACGCCGCATTGGATAAATGGACTGAACTTGAATGTGAAGGGCTGATCATCCGCATCCTTCCCAAAAACAAAATAGGGGCCATTGCCATTTGGGGCGAGATGAATAACGAGACTGCCGTCATCCATTTTGAGAAAGGCATCTCGCAGTACAAAGGCATCTATAAAGTCATCAACCAGGAGACCGCGAAAACACTATTAGGGAAATACAGCTGGATAAACCGCGAGTCCGACATGGATGTTCCCGGACTTCGCGAGGCAAAACTCCGGTATCATCCCGAGAAATGTGCGAAGATCTGGTACATCAAACGAAAAGAGATCCTTTAACCGTCGCTTCAACATCCGTCTGAAAAAATGTACAGATCCCTGTGGAGCCCACAGATATTATTAGCCAGACGGCACATGTATAAAGCGGATGAACCTGTTGTTTGAACTCTCCGGAGAGAACCAGCCATTGGCAGTTGCCGAGATCTCCTGTGCGGGTAACGTGACCCGTACGGAAAACGGCATTGCCATAGCTGAAGTGAATGATCCGGAAAGAACGACACGGCTCGCACAGACGCATGTAGTCATGCGTCTCCTTGGAGAATGCGATGCATCAAAGGAAGACCTGGAAAGGCTCCTCGACCATCTCGCGCTCACAGCCCCGGGCAGATTCTGCTGTCGGGTAAGAAAGATTCATCCTGTCACCGTCAATGCATCCCAACTGGAACTCGAGCGCATGATGGGACAAAAAATTCACGGGACTGTTGACCTGAACACTCCCGATGTAGAATACCGTGCTGTCTTTACCAACGGCAGATGCTTCTTTGGAGAAGTCCTGCACACCATAGACCGCGGATCGTATGCCTATCGAAACCCCCAGAGAAGAGCATTCTTCCACCCGGGCGTCATGATGCCCCTTATGGCACGAACCATGGTCAATCTGACCCATGTCGAGCCGGGAGAGAAATTGTGCGACCCGTTCTGCGGAACCGGAGGCATGCTTCTTGAATGTGAAATGATGGGAATCGAAGCGATCGGAAGCGACTACGACCCCGAAATGCTTATCGGATGCAAACAGAATCTGCCAAACGGAGCCTGCATCCGAGCTGACGCAACAAAGATGCCCTATCCAGACGAAGCGTTCGACGCAATCGCAACCGACCTGCCGTACGGTCAGTCGACCACGATTGGAGCCGAAAGCATCGACACCTTGTACACGGAATCACTCAAGGAAATCAGGCGTGTCCTAAAACGGGGAGGCAGGGCAGTCATCGTGACTCATAAAGACATCAGACCTCTGGCAAAAGATCTCTTTGAAATCGTTGGTTACTACGAACAGAGGGTGCATAAAAGTCTCACGCGAAGGATACTCGTCCTCGCATAAAATAAAAGTATGAAACAGACAAGCGGAGAGTTGTAATGCTCTCGTGGATTAGTGAGCAGTTCAGCCACTACAAGCCCGACCGGGCAATCGCAGTGAGAGCTTTGCGTCACATGCGTCCGGCAGAACGCAAAAACCTTTTTTCGGACGACATCATGCTGATGCGAACCGCCGAAGGATACTGGTTTGAGAATCTCATATATGAGCAGCTCATCAGAATTGCGGAAAAAACCGACACCATCAAAAAGATTGTGAGAAAAGGCGCCGACGTCCCAAAACACCGTGAAAAAATCAGACTCGGCGTAAACGGAATATACTCTGCGGAAAAAGGCGACATCAGAGTCAGAGGGAACGGACAGGACCTGGCAGAGGTGGATCTCCTCCTCTTCGATAAAGATAAGCAGGTCGTCTTCAGCGAAATTGTGACGAGTCCCGCCGATCTCAAAGACCTTAAAGCAGAGATCATTTATAAGAAAAAACTGTTCGGCTACATGTTCAATCAGGAACATGTGGGATTCATCCTTTTCTCCTCAGTTGACATCTCCGGAACGCAGGTCGTAAGAAGGCTCGTGGCCGATCCAGATAACGTATACATCGGAACCCATGAATGTGAAGTCATGAAATCCTGTCTCAAAGGTCTCCGAATCACATCATTCCAAAAACAGCCGGAAAAAAATCCAGTACTTGTTCCCAGCGAGACCCTAAAGATACGGGAATTCGATTACAAAAAACTCCACGACGATGCACTCACCAAACTGTTTTTTGCGATGGATCACAATATGACGCCGGATCAGTACTTCTCGGATCCTTCCGTCTCACCCCTTGTCAAAAAAGTAATCTGCGGCGGGCTGTATCCTTCAGCAATCAAGGCGCTGGTTGCAAATTATGGCCTTCGGGTAAAATCCGAGGTTCTCGACGCCGAGTCTCTTCAGGAAAATTATACCAGAGTGATCCTCGCAGTTGATTTTCCCGAGATGTCTCCCGTGATTTATCTCAAACCAAAGAAACAGCGGACGTATCTGAAGATGGTTCCGGCAAAGACAGGCGGATTCAAATACCAACGCCCCACTCCATCGAGAGTTGGATTCTATTTATGGCTTGAGGCCACCAAACCGGCTATCGGAGCGGAACGGGCGCTTTCCGTTCTGGAATACTGCAATACCCCCCTCAAAGACAGGATGGCCGAATCCGTCCCCCGCCTGCCGGACGGTTCGGTTCCAAAACAGCAGTATCGCCCGAGAAGAAAGCACAAGTAATCAATTACTCTTTTTTAAGGCAGAGGCATAACACGGGCAGCGGACGATAAGAAGTCCGCCGAGCAGAACTAGTGCCCCAACAAGAATGAATACTCCAAGGTATCCCATTGGGAAAACGATTAAACCCGTAAAAAACGGCAGTGCCGCCATTCCAGCATACTGCATCGTTGTTAAAAGACCGTTCATCATTCCCTGAGGGTGAGGAGTGCCCGCAATATAATTCAGAACCGCGACCGAGATTACGCCAAACACGGCACCGACAAGGATCATACCGATCGGGGTAAAGAAAACCAGAGGAACCGAGACTGCGAGAATGAATGCCGCACGCCGGATAAATCCTAACGAGTCCTGAAGAGAAAAACGGGATACTGCGTAGATGCAGACGGCCGTAGACACACTCATCAGCGCAGTCACGACGCCGGAAATTTCTGCAGAATACCCTGACATCTCCGGATACATACTGATGACGACGCCGGTCGCGCCGGTGAAAATAAACAGAGCCGCCCAGAGCCACTTATGATAGAGCGCGATCGAAAAGATCATGCGAACCGGTATCTTTACAGAGACAAAACCTGGATCCTCACGGAAAAATACTCCTGCAAGAAATGCGGATCCGGTCAGGACGCTGAACACAAGCACACCGGCATACGGCTGGATGACTGCAAGAATCCCGGGAATTACAAGACCCGCAACCATTCCTACATTCATCAGTGCAAGATACATCCCGGAAAGTTTGGTATGATCAATCTGCGAATTGACATAGGAGAGAGACGATGATACGAACATGCCGGTAAAGAGGCCTTCCAGAAATCTGAATCCTACGGTCAGGAGAGGATCTCCCGTAAACAACCAGATAAGAAGACCGGATGCAAACGTTCCCGCAAGACCAATCTTAATGAGAGGAGCACGGCCGATTTTATCAGAGACCCAGCCGGCAGGAAACACCATGAAAAACGCGCCTAAAAAGTAGGCTGAATAGACCGCACCCTGGACCGCAGCATCCGAAGTAATAAGTGCCAAAACCGGGACAACGGCATTCGAGAGGGCCATAGCGGCAAAAGCCCCCAGATATACGGCAATTCTGGAAATGTTCATTAGCGCTTTAAAACACCTATTTCAGAGAGCATGGAGGGGAGATACTCTTTTGTAACGAAATCAAGACCATGGCTTGCAAATGCCTGCTGTTCTGACTTCAGATTCATTTCAAGTTGGAGATTGATCTCTTTTTTCCAGAAGTCGGTCGCAAACCTCGGATCGGTGAGTTCCGCCTTCAGCGCAGAAACATCCTGCTCTGTGAGTTTATCGGCAGGCAGATTGTACCGCTGGATGTCGGACGGTTTTACCCCGATAAACTGGGCGGAAGGCGTAGCCAGAAGTTCAGACATGTGGGCAGCCTTGATCGAACCATAGGCAACCGAGGCATAAATGCGGTATGACCAGGGATCGCCATCTGTGAAAACGACAACGGGGATTCCCAGTTCCTCGTTCATGCGTTTCAGCATGCGCCGCGTTGCCCGGGCCGGCTGACCTTTAAGGTGAAGAAGAACCGCATTGTACTCTTCATCAAAACCGTTCTCCTGCAGACGGGAGAACATACCACCAGTTTCAATAGCAATAACGCAGGATGCGTCGTGATCGACAAGCTCGACATTCTCGACATTATTCGGAATATTGTATCCGGCTTCTCCCACATCGTCCTGACAGTGGATCTCTTTCATACCGCGCCGGGTATTTTCCCTGACACGGATCGGACCGAAGATCGAAGCACCGTCCTCTTCCGGACGCATATGGAAAAACTCTCTTTGGAGAGCGGTGATGATCTCCAGATCTTCGATCAGATAGTTGCTCTCGTTCTGGGCCCCGAACTTCGCCTGCTTCCAGCCCTCCGAGATGTAATACATTTCTCTCAACGTCGAGGAGCGGTTTTCCTGCAGCTGGGTTTTGATGAACCAGATGACATACGCCATCTTGAGCATATGCGTGGCAGACTTGGCAGTCCCTGCATTTCTGACGGACTCTTTATCGCCGTACTTCCACACCTCGGACTCGTCATCATACTCGATGTTGTACTTTGTTCTTGTGGGAAGTGTGATCGACGGAACATCGCCACCCGCAATCTGGTCATACCAGACTTTGGCAATCTCCATCAGGCGTTTTTTTGTTGCCGTATCTCTTTCGCTCGGGTCAGACATCGAGATCCACCACCACTTTGAGATTTTCCGCAACACCCTGCATCTCGATCATCCCGCCGCCAAGACCGGTATAGGTCACCTCTAATGCTTCGCCCGAGGCAAGAGCAAACTTCCAGATTTTGGTGTACTCGCCGTCCATCTCGGAAACAAACGATGGGGGAATTGTTGCATCACCCGCAGAGTCGCCGGATATATCATATAGAGAGATCTCCTGGGGTTTTGTTGTGTAGTTGTCGATATGGATCATAACTTTGCCGCCTGCCGAACTTTTCTTGAGGACCACGCGCCGCATAATTCTTCCTTCGATGAGCGAAGTATCAGGCACGGGAAGTTCAACAATCTCGCCGACTTTTGCTGCGATCAAGGGGATAACGGAACAGATCGCACGGACCCGGTCTTCCTGAAGTTTATTTTTATCGCGGCGCGAAAGAAACATCTTCAGATCCCGGCCGAGTTCCTGCAGGGCAAGCGTGATCTCACGTTCGATCTCGGGAATCGCTGCAATGGCATCTTTCGATTCGCTCGTAAACGGAACGTTTGTCGCCGCCACATGGACGAGAATAAGAATAGGACCTGTGGGCAGTCCTGACTGGGAAACCCCGTAGGCTTTCCAGTTCACATTCTGGACGGCATTCGTAATCGCACAGGCTCCCTGCTGATACAAAAGCGGAACGCGGTTTGCAAACCGCAGGAGAATGGCACTTCCTTCGGGCGGAAGTTTGCCGCCGTATCCAATTGCCGCCTCCACAATGAACGAGTGACCTCCGTACACGTTTCCGGGACGGGTCCGCGCCTTGATAAAGTCCAGCTCGAACTCCTTCTCCATGCCTTTCACGATCAGTTCGTCAGTGATCGGAGATAGACACTGGGATGCCGACGGAGCGGGGATCTTCGTCGTCTGCATGGCATCAAGCAAACGGTTGAGCGATTCAAGATCAAGAGTTGAGACTTTTACGTTTGAATCAAGTCTTGACGAACTGCAGATCTCAAGAGAAATTTTCTCGCCGACTTTGGAAAAACTTTCTACGAGAAATTCCTTAAGGGGCAGATCGGAAGCTGCCGTCATTCGTTTTAAGACACCGAGTTCTATACCATACGGATGAGGTTTGATCGCCACAGGACACGGCGGGACCTCGGAAGAAACACGTTCAAACGTAAATGCCTCGTCCTCGATCTCGACTCGGAACTTTGCGTGAGGATTGACGATCGATGTGTATTTCAGATACTCGATGAGTTTTTTCCTGGCCGCGATATTGCTTTTGAACTCGAGTTGGACTCGGGTCCCGTGGGGAAGAATCCAGTCAACCTCTTCATGGGAGAGGACTTCGGGTTCGTTTGTCTCCGTTTTGATAACCAGAGACATGGTGTGAGCCTTGTTTTTGGCATCGGTCCGGGATGTTACAATCGTCGGCTTTCCAGTGGTGAGCTGAGCATATAATACGGCAGCAGAAATACCGATTCCCTGCTGACCGCGGGTCTGTCTGACCTGGTGGAACCGCGAACCGTACAATAGTTTGGCAAAAACGCTCGGCATTTTTTCCGGGACAATTCCCGGGCCATTATCTTCGACGACGACGCGAAACACATCGTTTGAAACCCTTCTTACCGAAACAAGAATGTCGGGAAGGATCTGTGCTTCCTCGCAGGCATCGAGCGAGTTATCGATCGCCTCTTTTATGGTGGTGATGATTCCCCTTGTTGGAGAATCAAAACCAAGCATCTGTTTATTTTTCTCGAAAAATTCCGCTACACTGATGCTTCGCTGTTTCTTGGCAAGCTCATCGGCAAGAACCATGGATTACCTCGATGGCATTGTCGATTGACATCTCAGTCTGGACGGCAGTGGCAAGATCTTTGAGCGTGATCATTACAGCGGCGGCCTCCTTTTCTCCGATCACCACCGCAAATGATGCCCCGGACTTCAGCGCTGAAGAAAGCTGAGCCCCAAATCCTCTGTCAAGAAGATCCATGACTGCAGTTATCCCTGCACTGCGGAGAGCCGACGCCGCTTTGTATGCCGGGATCCGGGTCTCCGGAGTGCAGATGACCGCCACAACCGGTTTTGTCTCGGGCGCAATCTCGCCAAGAGAGACCAGAACACGGTCGAATCCGATCCCAAAACCGCAGGAAGGGACATCCTTCCCGCCGAACAGGTGAGCGAGCCGATAGACGCCGCCGCCGAGGATCTGATTTTCCGCACCGAGATTGTCGGCGAATCCTTCGAAGACCATACCCGTATAATAGTCAAGTCCGCGGGCTATGCCGAAGTTCTGTTCGAAGGGGATGTTTTGTGCTTCGAGATAGCCGATGGTCTCCTCGATTCTTGCTTTTTCCGGAATGTCTCCCGTAACTGCAAAAATTTCCGTGAGAGTCTTTGCCGTCACGAGAACCTTCAGCGGTTCAAACAGATCGGAACGATCAAAGGAAGCGAGCGTCGTTTCAAGCAGATCCATATCCCGTTTATCGAGAGCGGCCATAACCTGCTTTTGAGCTGGAGCATTCAGACCTGAAAGAAGATGCTTCATCGGGGCAAGGTGGCCTACTTTCATCACAAAGCGGACGCTAGTACATCGTAATAGTTCGTAAGCAAGAGAGATGACTTCAGCATCTGCCGCAGCCGAATCAGCGCCGATAAGTTCGGAGCCAAACTGCCAGAACTGCCGGTATCTTCCTTTTTGCGGGCGTTCATACCGGAAACATTCCGCAAAGTAGAACCAGCGGAGGGGTTTTGGCGCCATCTGCGCTTCGTTGACGTAGGCACGGAGAACTGCTGCGGTGATTTCCGGGCGAAGCGTGATCTTTCTGCCGCCTTTGTCTTCGAAGGCATACATCTCATTGATGATCCCTTCACCGGATTTTATCGTGAAAAGTTCCAGCTCCTCAAACATCGGCGTTACGATTTCACCGTAGCCGAACGTTGCCGCGACGGCACGCATTTTTTGTTCAACAAACCGGCGTTGTGCCATTTCAGCCGGAAGAAAATCTCTTGTTCCGCGGGGTTTCTGTATCATATTTATTTTCTCTCCTGGCGGGGCGCCGATCCAATGAACCGGGTCCATGCAGATTCATTTCCAACCCATACATCCTCTTTCTGCAGTCTCGACTGAAGATACAGAGCGATCAATACACAGCCGACACCAAGATACATAAATGTGGTCTCGCCGAATCCGGCAAGAGCAAATCCGAACCAGCCGAGAGCAGAGTAAAGAACACCATGATATGCGGCCTTTCGATACCCTTCTTTACCTGTTCTGACAAAGATACGCGTATCCCTTAACCACAAGAACGAAACGGATGCGGCGCCAAAGGCGACGATTATTACTATCTGGTCGAGGTAGGTCATGAATGATGTACTATTTGGCGGAGGTATGCATTAAAGATGTCACCTGGATTATACCCCAGTGAATATACACGGAATGTTGTTGGAATTCTGCCGTGTGCCGGAGGTCAAAAATAGAGAAAAAAGAAAGAGGGTCAGGCCTCGTCCGTGCCTTCCGGCAGGGCAGGTTCATCCTCGTCGGGCGGAACGATGGCAACGCTTGTGACCTTATCGCCTGCGTCGACACGAATTACACGAACCCCTTTCGTTCCGCGTCCCTGGATGGAAATATCCGAGGCAGAGGTCCGAAGAACAACTCCGGCTGCCGTCGTGATGATGACCTGATCTTCATCGGAGACCGCAAGCGAGGAGACGACTTTGCCGCGCTCGAAGTTCGCGACGATAGATTTCACACCCTGTGTGCCGCGGCCGTGTCCGCGGAACTCTTCGAACTCGGTCCGCTTACCGAATCCTTTGTCGGTGATCATCAAAAGATACTGGGTCTCGACCAATGTCAAAGCACAGACATAATCTCCCTCTCCCTCGAACTTGAGTCTGATACCAATAACACCCTGCGTGCCGCGGCCGGTGGCCCGAACCTCGCTCTCGGAGAAGCGAAGCGCCTGACCAAACGCCGTCGTCAAAACAACATCTGCATTCCCGTCGGTTACGACAACATCCACAAGTTCATCGCCGTCAAGAAGCGTGATGCCGATAATTCCTCCGGTCCGTGGCCGTGAGAACAGATCCTGACTGAATTTGCCCACACGTCCGTTCTTCGTGGCATACAGAAGATTCTTGTCGGCATCGAAATCACGCATCGGGATGACCGCCGAGACCTCCTCGTCGGTAAGGTTCAGCAGATTTACGATCGCCTTTCCTTTGCTGGTTCTCGAACCTTCGGGGATCTCATAGACCCGAAGCCAGTAGACTCTGCCTTTGTTGGTGAAACACAGCAGATAATCATGCGTGCTCGCCATGAAGACTTTATCCACGGAATCCTCGTCTTTTGTGGTCATACCGATCACTCCTCTACCGCCGCGTTTCTGCTGGCGGTAGAGATCGAGAGGCACACGTTTTATGTAATTCTGGGTCGTGAGCATCACAAGGGTCTGCTCATCGGGGATCAGATCCATCACGTTGAAGTCGGTGTTTGCCGTGTAATCGATCTGGGTCCGGCGTTCATCGGCATATGCCGTACGAATCTCGGTGGTTTCCGTTTTGACGACCGAGAGGATATTCTCTTCAGACGATAAGATCCAGGTAAGTTTGTCAATAACCAGCTGGAGCGAGGTGGTCTCGTCCAGAATTTTCTGCTGTTCAAGGGCCGCGAGACGACGCAGCTGCATTTTGAGAATCGCCTCGGCCTGCGCTTCCGAAAAACCCAGTTTGGAGACCAATGCTTCCTGCGCCACCGACACTTCGGGAGAAGCACGGATGGTGGCGATCACCACATCGATCATATCGAGAGCTTTGAGAAGCCCCGAGAGGATATGCATGCGTTCCTCGGCCTTGCGCAGATCGAAAAGGGACCGGCGTCTGACGACATCGACACGATGCGCAATGAAATGACGCAGAAGTTCGACAAGTGAGAGAATCTTCGGTTTTTTATCGACGATCGCGAGATTGATGATCCCAAACGAACTTTCGAGCTGGGTATGTTTATACAACAGATTTAAAACAACGTTTGCCTGGGTATTCTGCTTGAGTTCGATAATTACACGAATACCATCTTTATCGGACTCATCCCGGATATCGCTGATACCTTCGATCGTCTTCGATTTTACAAGATCGGCGATCTTTTCGATCATCGTCACCTTGTTCACCTGATAGGGAATCTCGGTGATGACAATCTGCTCGAATCCTTTTTTGCGTTCCTCGATCTCGGCAATGCCGCGAAGAACAACTTTACCCTGACCCGTCTGATAGGCATTGACGATCCCGTCAGTGCCCATGATCTTACCGCCGGTCGGAAAGTCCGGGGCCGGAAGGATCTTCATCATCTCTTCAAGAGACATCTCCGGGTTATTGATGTAGGCATCGACCAGATCGCAGACCTCGCCGAGGTTGTGCGGCATCATGTTGGTCGCCATACCGACAGCGATACCCGTTGTGCCGTTTACGAGGAGGTTCGGGATTCTGCTTGGCAGAACATCCGGTTCCTGGGATGATTCATCGAAGTTCGGAACGAAATCAACGGTTTCCTTGTCGATATCCTCAAGAAGGGACTCGGCTGCTTTGGTGAGCCGCGCCTCGGTATAACGCATTGCTGCTGCCGAGTCGCCGTCTATAGAACCGAAGTTACCCTGCCCGTCCACCAGCGTATAGCGGTAGGTAAACGGCTGGGCCATCTTCACGAGCGTGTCGTAAATCGCCGAATCGCCGTGCGGGTGATAATTACCCATGGTGGCGGCGACTGCCTTCGCGGACTTCTTGTATGCCTTATCACTCGTGTTCCCCTCATCGTGGAACATGGCATAGAGAATACGCCGGTGAACGGGCTTCAGACCATCGCGGACATCGGGGATCGCACGCCCGATGATGACACTCATCGCATAATCGATGAAGCAGTTTTTCATCTCATCTTCGATGTTGATCGAGACCGTTTTGTGCGTGGTGTTTTCTTCAGATGTCAAGGTTCTTCACCTCCCCTGCGTGGCGTTTGATGAAATCTTTTCTGGGCATGACATCGTCTCCCATGAGTTTTTCAAATATCTCATTCGCATAACTTGCATCCTCGATTCTGACCTGCTTCAGGATCCGGAACTCGGGATTCATCGTAGTGTTCCAGAGCTGGCCTGCATTCATTTCACCAAGACCCTTATACCGCTGGACCGAGATGCCCTTCTCGCCATATTCGGCGATAGCAAGACGCATATCCTCTTCCGTGTACACATATTTTTCCTGTTTTCCTTTCGCAATTCTAAAGAGTGGAGGCTGGGCGATGTAGATGTATCCCATCTCGACAAGGGGCTTCATGAACCGGTAGAAGAAGGTCAGAAGCAGAATTCTGATATGAGCACCATCCACATCCGCATCGGTCATGATGACGATATGGTGATATCTCGCACGTTCGGCATCGAACTTATCGCCGTATCCAGCACCCATCGCGGTGATCAGTGTCTGAATTTCGGCATTTTTCAAAGCCTTGTGCTCCAGCGCTTTTTCCACGTTCAGGATTTTACCGCGAAGCGGCAGTATTGCCTGGAATTTTCTGTCGCGTCCCTGTTTGGCAGAACCTCCGGCAGAATCTCCCTCCACGATATAGATCTCGCTTTTTGCAGGGTCACGCTCGGAACAGTCGGCAAGTTTACCTGGAAGACCCGACATCTCGAGAGACGTTTTTCTTCGGGCAAGCTCTTTTGCACGGCGGGCAGCTTCCCTGGCATTCGCCACATCAAGGGATTTTTTGGCGATAGCAGCGATGACCTTCGGGTTTTCCTCGAAAAATTCGGTCAGTGCCTGATACATCATCGAGTCGACGAGACCTTTGACATTGCTGTTTCCAAGCCGCATCTTCGTCTGCCCTTCGAACTGGGGGTTGGCGATCTTGACGCTGATTACAGCAGTCAGTCCTTCGCGAACATCCTCGCCGCGGACGGAGACATCCTCTTTGAGATGTTTGTTTGCATGAGCTATGTTGTTGATCGCACGCGTGAGAGCGGAACGGAATCCTTCCAGATGCGTGCCGCCCTCGCGAGTATTGACACTGTTTACATAGGTGTAGAGGATTTCTCCGTAGGTATCGTTATACTGGAGAGCCACCTCCACCTCGATTTTATTTACATAGTCGGACTTGTCGACGTAGATCGGTTCAGGATGGAGGAGCTCTTTTCCTTCGTTTAAATGGGCAACGAACTGGCGAAGTCCGCCTTCATAGCAGAAGGTGTCCGTGTCTCCAGTCCGGTGATCCTCAACATGGATTTCAAGCCCCTTGTTGAGATATGCAAGCTCTCTGAACCAGTGGGCAAGGACGTCATAGTCGAACTCGGTCGTCTCAAAGATGGACCCGTCCGGATAGAAGGTGATCCGCGTCCCGGTGGCAGTTTCTTTCGGCTGATCTTTTTTATCCAGCCTTTTTTGCCGCTGAAGATACTCTTCGTCGGTTTCCGGGCGGGAGATGAGAGGCTGCAGAAGTAATCCTTTGCCAAAGACCATGGAGTAGATATTCCCGTCACGGTATACTTCGGCAGTAAGACGCGTGGAAAGAGCGTTGACGACCGAAACACCGACTCCGTGCAGACCGCCGGAAACCTGATAGGTATTCTTATCGAATTTTCCGCCGGCATGAAGCACCGTCATGACGACCTCGAGAGCACTCTTGTTCTGCTTGGGCATAATATCGACAGGAATACCCCTGCCGTCATCCTCCACGCTTACCGATCCGTTGGGGTTGATAATGATGACAATATGCTTACAGAATCCGGCTAAGGCTTCGTCGATGGAGTTATCGACTACCTCATATACAAGGTGGTGAAGACCGCGGGTATCGGTACTGCCGATATACATGGCAGGTCTTTCTCGGACAGGGGTTAACCCCTCCAGAACAGTAATGTGGGAGGCGTCGTAATTATCAGTCATCTAAGTTTGGTTCTCCTTATCAATTTGAGTCATATTCACAGCCGTTTTCAAAAATGGTTAACATCCTCGAAAGCGATTTTCAAAAATATATTTGCATTATTATAGTAGTGCGGATTCCTTATTAATGTGGGTGAGGGGCCTGCGAGAACCCTGCTGAAATATGCCCAAATTAACGGCAACTCAGCGTGCAGACAAAGACGGATCGGCATAAAACAGATATTTTTGATATGGAGAAAAGAGGTAAAAACCCACTTTATTCTCACTCGATCATTTGAACAAAATTTTTGAGGATATGAATCCCGGCATCCCTGCTTTTTTCCGGATGGAACTGGACACCCATCACGTTCCCGACACCAACTGCCGAGGCATACGGCACGATGTACTCGGTTTTTGCGATCGTAAACTCGGGAGTTGTATCGGCATAATAGGAGTGAACGAAATACACATACGTCCCATCAGAGATTCCTTCGAAAAGGGGGTGATTCGAAGGCGAGATGGTATTCCATCCCATCTTGGGTATCTTCATCCCGGGCACTTTTGGAAACAGACGAACCGTTCCCGGCACGAAACCAAGCCCTTGGTGAAGACCATGCTCTTCGCTCTCCCCTAAAAGCATCTGCATGCCCAGACAGATTCCAAGAAGAGGTTTTTTTGCCGCCTCTTTTTTTACAAGGTCGACCAGGGGTGCGAGTTTGTTCATTCCTTCGGCGAATGCCCCGACCCCCGGAAGGAGAAGTCCGTCGGCCGATTGAATGATCTCGGGGTCATTCGTTATTTTCGGGCGGGCTCCTGCCGCCTCGAGACCGCGGACCACACTGCGGAGATTTCCTAATCCGTAATCCAGAACGGCAACTTCAGAAGTGCCCATCTATATCACCATCTTCTTCATTTGTTTCACGGATTCTCCATAAACCTTTCGCATCCCATTCGGGAGACTTACCGTTTGCATCGCCCCATGCCTTCAGTCTTCGTTCCCAGTCTGCCCACAATTCGGGATACCGTGCTTCGATATCCTTCATGCAGGCTATGTCGGATGACGGGCACATAAAACATCCGATCCGATCGAGACCCAGCTCATAAAGGGGATTGTACGGAGCTTTTTCCCGGAAAAGATAGAGCCAGTCGTGCATAGCGGTCCAGTGCTGGATGGGGGCGGCGGAAATCTGGCAGGGCACGTTTCGGTTTCTCCAGACACGCGGACTCTGCATGCGTTTGGCAGACTCGAACTTTCGCTGACCGATGAACGAGATCGCCTCACCCCATTCATTTTCAATGAGGGTTTTGACCGGCGTAAGTTTGGATGCCTTACAACACCACCTGAAATCGACCGCAGGCGGACCCTGCAGTTCGAATCCTTCCCAGAACCCTGAATTCCCCGACTCGACAATCAGCGGGAGGTCAAAAAGCTCGGAGACTTTCTGGACATTTTCAATCGTTTCCGGAAATTCAAGGCCCGTGTCCGCAAAGATCAGCGGCAGACGAAGCCCTGCCTTGAGCGTGATGAGAAGCGTTACCAGACTGTCTTTCCCGCCCGAATAGGAGACGGTCGGCTGGATCCCCGGATTTTTGGCGATGACATCATGGATGAACTCGATCGATTTTCTTTCGTAGAGATCAAGGATAACTTTGTTTGCCGCGATCGCATCTTCCCAGGTTGAAGGGGCGGCATCCACCACGGGTTTTTGGGTCCGGCGGGTGCGAACGAGCTGACCACGAGTCGCACCCACCGTCTCCCGATATGACATCTTGGCTCTGCCAACCGCTACGCAGTCGCCGGACTCGGATAGAACAAAAACACTGTCGCCGACTTCGATATCGGGCGATACAAACGTAACGCCTGGCATCAAAACACTGCTTCCATCCCGAATATAACCGGCAGCATCGTCCGTGACCCGGATGAATCGTTTTGTCGGCACGACAAGGGCCGCCGCCGCTTCTCTTGGGAGAACTTCCCATCGTGACTCGGCTGGAATATATCGAATAGCGCAGATTACAGCGCCTCCGATGATGATCTCTTCCATCCGGTCCTCGTCCGGGACTTTGTTTAGAAGGGCGAGATATCCGTCCCGGATCAGCGGAACACCGAACTGTTCTTCGAAGAGGCGGTTCACAAGATCTCTGTCACGCTGAAAAGCAGGACGAACATCTCCCGGCGGAGTTACCGAAACGGGGCGAGTCTTTTCGCCACAGGAGCAGAGTTTTCCCATCACCGGGGCATGACATTTGTCACACCAGTAAAACGGCACGGGGGCAAGAAATGGAGAATTTTTCATAGTATTCACTCAATTAAAAGGAGCATGACCGTTGTCATAGGAGAATCCAGAACGGATCCGCCGGGAACATTCGTGCATGAGAGGATATCAAGACTCCAGCCGACGGAGGCACAGGCGGCATACACGTCGATGCCGGCAGCTTCCATGCTTGGACGCATTTTTCTTCTATTCATACAGTTGGTGATATCTGCATCTTCGTCTTTTGCCGTACAGTGCTTGCATAATCCGCACTGATGACCGGTATAAGCAAAAGCCTTGTAGAACCCTGCAGAAAATGCCATCGTCTCAAGTTCATACATGACATTCTGAACATAGGCAGTCATATCGCGGGAGACAAGCCTCTCCGGCGTTGGTTCGCCGACATCCCCTAAAAATTTTATCAGGAGAGCTGTTTTGTATTCTTTAAGGACTTTTCTGGTCTCTGAAGGAGTCAGTGTATACGGCGGGCAGGAAAACCTGCGGCCAAATCCGCCGCAACCGAAAAGACACTTCTGCCGAACCCATTCGGCGGTGACAATATCTTTTGCAGGGATCATGGTCGCTTCCCCGCCTTTTTCAACAACGAACCTGACAAGCTCGGCGATCTTGTCCTCTTTTTCCGGCTTCATTTGGCTCTTCTCCGAACGGCTTCCTCGATGATCCTTGTTGATGAAGTGAAGGGCATTCCGGTGTAATCGGGGATTCGCACAACTTCCGCACAGATATTCCGTTCAGCCAGATCGGCTCTCAGTTTTTCCTCGGACCATTTCTGGTTAAAGCCAATCGTAATGACGGCGGGATCGATCTCGCGGATGGGTTTGTACATATCAGTCTGGTCTCCAAGTACGGCATGATCCACGCACCTAAGACTCTGAATCATTTTAAGCCGCTGCTCTTCGGAAACGATCGGACGGGGTTTGTGAACGACATTCTTTTCCCGGGCGACAATAACCCACAACTCGTCACCTAATTTTTTCGACTCTTCAAGATAGTATATATGTCCGGGGTGGAGAATATCAAATGTCCCTGTGGCGACTATTTTTTTCATGGTAGAACTTCCAGAACTTTTTGCTTCCCGTCCCTGCCGTAACATCTCCAGGAGTTTTCATCAAAGGGGGGTCCGACGATGATATGACACTGCCCGCTCTGCGAAAATGTGGCAAGATCGGCATCCGAAGGTGATAAACAGCCGTTTGGATGACTGTGCGCCGTTCCTGCGATCTGCATCCCAAGTGGGATCATATCCATGAAAATATTGGCGCTGTCCTGTGATACTCTGGTACCGGGGATAGGATAGGTGACATTGATGACACCCTTTTCCATGCCCAGCATTACGATATATTCATCCGGAAAGCTTGATCTTCCCATTTCCAAAAGGAGATCAAGTACTTCCTGGTCTATGGCACGGACTAACATTCAGTTACTTATATTGGAGAGTATGAGAGATAATGTTTCACATATGGGTTTGGCAGTTGTATGGCATGGGGACATTATTCCTATCGAGGTCATCTATTCGGACCGGAGGAGATCCTGGGCAATCGAAGTTAAGACGACAGGCGAGGTGCTGATACGGGTTCCGACCACGGTTTCCTCGGAAAAAGTGCAGGAGATCGCACAAAGCAAGGCCGAATGGATCGCCAAACAACAGGCCATCTTTCAGAATCGTAATTTGAAACCCAGAAACTATGGAAACGGCGAACAAATACCGTTTTTCGGGGAGGAGCTGACCATACAACGAAGTCATGGGCCTGCCAGAGCGGAGATCGCGGGAGACTTCCTTCATATTTCAACACCAGACTCGTTTACGCCGGACGAATCCGAAATGATTGCCCGTGATGTGGTAATGCTTTTGTACCGGCGTCGTGGAATTGCTGCTTTGGATTTATACGTGGAAAAGTATGCGGAACTTGCCGGCGTAACAAAACCAAAACTGCGTATGAGACTCCAAAAGAAAAAATGGGGATGCTGTACACCGAAAAACGGGATAATCATCAATGCTCGAGTATTACTTGCCCCAAAAGTCGTTGCCGAATATCTGGTCGTTCATGAGATCGTACATCTCAGATATCCTCACCATCAGAAAACCTACTGGAAAGAGGTCGAACGACTTATGCCAGAGTATCGGGATGTCGAAAAACTGATGAAAACCGATGGATGGAAGTGGGAGTTTTAATTCAAAAATACTCCATAACGCGAATTTCAGAGGCACTAGTTAAAAATTAAAAGAGATTGGGATGTTATTATGCTTTCTTTACGAATACCGTCAGTCCGGTAGAAACTTCCATAAGGGCTTTCCCATCAGCAGAGAGCTTGTAGGTGCCCGCGTTGAATAATGCGGAGGTTCCGGTAAGCTTATAGGTGTTCTCTTCAACCTTCTCCCATGTCATGGGAACAGTGGATATGATACCAAAGAGCGGGATGGTCATTGTTCCGGTTCCGTCATTGTTGAATACGACCGGAATCTCGGTACCATAAACGAGCCAGTCACCAACAATAGGTTCACTGCCGATACAGCCTGCTGCACCCACAGATACAAGCAGAACTGCCAATACAGCTGCAATCAGAATTTTCTTCATAACTTAAAAATGGAAGAGTGATGTCATATCTTGACAAAGACATTATTGTCGGAAATAAGTTGTTCATCATCCCTGACGCAGAACTTTACCACTTTGGTGTATTGACCTCTAATATTCATATGGCTTGGATGCGGGCAGTTTGTGGTCGATTAGAAATGCGTTACAGTTATTCAAATACCATCGTCTATAACAATTTCCCCTGGCCCAATCCCACCGAAGCCCAAAAATCCGCCATTGAACGCGAAGCTCAATTGGTATTAGATGCCCGCGCCCTGTATCCTGAATCAAGTCTCGCCGACCTCTACGATCCTGTGACGATGCCGCAGGGACTGCGCAAGGCGCACGAACGCTTGGATAAAGCAGTCGAGAAAGCATACGGCAGGACGTTTGAGAACGAAGCAGAGATTGTTGCCTATCTCATGGAAGAATATCAAAAATTAGTGACGAAAAAAGAGTAATTGAACAAAGGGTTTAGGCAGCCATAAAATATTATATACGGTAATTTATCACCCTGAATTCACGCGAGCAAATCTTTGATTTGCGAACACGAAAATTCGCGGTTGGTTTTTCTCACGTTTCCACACCCAGAAAACTCCTTTCCGAATTGGATTGAGGATAACACCGTGGAACTCCTATTTTTGGATCAGCAGTGAAAAGCACACGCTTACAGAGAGACAGAACTACAACAACAAAAGTCAGAAAAAACAGTGGGCCCGATGAGATTCGAACTCATGACCTCCCGGTTATCAGCCGGGCGCACCACCTAGCTATGCTACGGGCCCCCTTTTACCTTACTACATAGGATGTGGCCATATAAATATGTTCTGAAATTCATTTCCTGCCTCCGACGTAGCCTTATTCTCTTATCATGCCAAACATTATGGAGATATGGCAGAAGAGACACCCAAGAAATACCTCCTTGGAAACGACGCTATAGCCCATGCTTGTCTCGAAGCGGGCATCGACTTTGTTTCCGGGTATCCCGGGACCCCGTCATCCGAGGTAGTTGACCGACTGCGTGCCGAAAAAAACCCCTGGTACTACTTAGAATGGTCAGTTAACGAAAAAGTCGCGTTCGAAAATGCTCTGGCCGCGAGCTGGTGCGGCCTTCGGTCGATCGTCACGATGAAGCATGTCGGCCTGAACGTCGCGGCAGACCCCCTTATGACCTCGTCCTACACCGGGACGAAAGGCGGCTTCGTCGTTCTTTCAGCCGACGACCCGTTCGCGCACAGTTCGCAGAACGAACAGGACTCGAGGATGTATGCGAAGTTTGCCCAGATCCCGTGCCTGGATCCCTCCTCCGCCCAGGAAGCGCATGACTTTACCAAGGCTGCATTCGAACTCTCCGAAAAGTTCGCGCTTCCGGTTCTTCTTCGCCCGACCACAAGGATCTGCCACTCGAAAGGGGATGTCCGGCTCGGCGAGCCCGCGCCTTCGACACGGAAAGGCGAGTTTGTCAAAAACCCGAAGCAGTACGTCGTGATCCCGGCAAACACCCGTCCGCTGCACGCGATCCTCACGAAAAAACAGCCTGAGGTCGCAAAATACTTAGTGGAAGCCGGTCTCAACTCTGCAGAGATCCGCGGGAAAAAGGCCGTCATCGCCGGAGGGATCTCCATCTCCTATGTCGAGGAGATCATCCCGGACGACGTCTCGTTCATCAAGATCAGCGCATATCCGATCGACCGGAACTGGCTTGCGGAGATCCTTGCAAAACACACCGAGGTTCTCGTTGTGGAAGAGCTTATGCCAGTCATCGAAGAAGCGGCACTCCAGGCTGCGTCCTCGACGGTCGTTCACGGAAAACTTGACGGCTATCTGCCTCACGAGGGAGAATACTCTCCTGCCCTTATCGCCGGAGCATTTGAAAAGGCAGGTTTTTCGAAAAACACCTACCCTGCCCCGCCGGAAATGACCCAGGTCGCGGTCCGCCCCCCGATCCTTTGTGCAGGATGTCTCCACCGCTCGGTCTTCTACGCAATGAAAAAGGTCTTCAAAGACGGCGTGTTTCCCTCCGACATCGGCTGTTATACGCTCGGTCTCCAGCTCGGCGCGGTCGACACGACGATCTGCATGGGAGCTTCGATCACGGTCGGCTCGGGAATAGCCCACTCCTGCCCGGGAACCGATGTGGTCTCCACGATCGGCGACTCGACCTTCCTCCACACCGGTGTGAACGGGCTCATCAACGCGGTGTACAATAATACAAATCAGATCGTGATCATTCTGGATAACCGGATCACCGCTATGACCGGCCACCAGCCGAACCCGAACACGGGTCTGACCGCGACCGGCGAGGAGTCGCCGAAAATCTCGCTCGAAGAGCTTGCGAGAGCCTGCGGCGTCTCGTATGTGGAGTCGGTCGATCCGTATGATCTGACCTATCTTCTTGCCACTCTCCGGGAAGCAAAGGAAAAACCCGGCGTAAAGGTCATCATCGCGAAACAGCCCTGCGTTATCATGAACAATCGGCTCGGGATCAAACGGAACCGGTACGTCGTGGACGCGGAAGCGTGTACAAAATGTGGAGCCTGCCTGAAGTACGGCTGTCCGGCGATCGAGACCGATGAGACCGGCGCTGCAAAGATCACGGCTCTTTGTACGGGATGCGGCGTCTGCGCTGATATCTGTCCAACAGGTGCGATCCACCGCGGAGGTGCAAGACAATGAAAAAGAGTTTTGATGTTCTGATCGTCGGTATCGGGGGACAGGGAACGATCCTTGCCTCGAATGTTCTGGGTGACGCCTGCGTGATCGAGGGCCGTCATGTCCGGGGGGCCGAAACGCATGGAATGTCCCAGCGCGGAGGATCGGTGGAAACACACATCCGGATCGACGGTAAATTCGGCTCTCTGATTGCTCCGGGAACCGCAGATCTGCTGATCGCGTTCGATGTCCTTGAGGCATTGCGCTATCGTCACTTCCTCAAAACCGACGGCGTGATGGTAGTGAACCGCGAGATCGTTGTCCCGACCTCGGTGTTTTCCGGAAAACAGCCCGTCCCGACAATTGATGATGTCGAGGCAGAACTGAAAGCAGGTACGGCAAAGGTGATCCTAGTAGATGCTACGGGTATTGCCGCCAAGGCAGGAAATCCCCTTGCGGCAAACGTCGTTCTGCTTGGCGCCGCGTCGGATAAACTTCCGCTTGCCGCTGAATCTCTTTCCGAAGCGGTTCGCCGCAATGTTCCGCCAAAGACCGTTTCCGTGAACGAAAAGGCATTCGATCTCGGAAAAGAAGCTGTATAAGCTTCTCTTATTTTTTCAGAATCATTGTCGATACTTTTTTTGAGTCTCTGCCTCTCCACACAAAACGAGGATGTATTTTACGCTTGAAATCTCACGGATAGGTATCTGAAAGCACAGAGGGCAAACAAATGTTAAAAAAATTCGTTACTATACATAATCGGGACATCAATATCCCCGCCGTCGTGTGGGGAGAGAATACGGGGAATCTCTATATTGCCGTTCACGGGAGCATGTCGAACAAAGAGGATGACGTGATCGCGGTTTTTGCAGAGGAGGCGGTCGAAAAGGGGTATCAGGTCCTGAGTTTCGATCTGCCGGAACATGGTGAACGGTCAAAAGAGGCGTATCCCTGTAAACCTGAGCCTTGCGTAAGCGATCTTACGGCAGTTTATCGGTATGCCCAGTCGATCGCGGATCATATCAGTTTTTTCGGCTGCAGTATGGGCGTTTATTTCGGTCTGCTGGCATATTCCAATATTCATATCGAACAAAGCCTGTTTCTCTCCCTCTTGTAGATATGGAGAGAATCATCGATGGTCTGATGACGAGTTTCCATATTTCAGAGAAAACGCTGGAAGAAGAACAGGAAATTGTTCTGCCGGTTGGCATAACGCTCTACTGGGATTACTACTGTTATGTGAAAACACACCCAATCGGTTCCTGGAACGTACCGACACGGATACTCTATGGGGAAAATGATGCTATGATTCCTTTTGATGAAGTGTCCGCTTTTGCTGAGAAAAACTCAGTTGTCCTTGACGTTGCGAAAGGAGGGGAACATTATTTCCATACGGAAGAACAGCTGGGATCTGTTAGAAACTGGCTGAAAATGAGTATTGATTGCACAAAATAATACAACCCTCAATTTTTCTTATGATTATTCTCTGTTGAACTGCAATTCATATTGGAATTCCCGCTCTTTTGGAAAAAAGTGGATTTTCAGAGAATTTCCCGAATATCCATTATTATTTAATTTTCTCAAGAATATATGGTTTTCGAACAATTATCATGGTTATTCATGCTGAAATAGAGTAACTATCCACATTCCTTAATGATTAACTATAATTACTGCACATCCATATGAATATATGAATAGTGGTGATTGGCTTGGTCAGACATGCATTCTCAATAATATCCCTCCTGTGTTTCACAATACTATGTGTATGTGCTGCCGGCTGCATAAATCCTCAATCAGCTGATCTGCAGTCCGTTTCCGAGGAGCAGGTAAATGATATGAACGACGCTCTTCTTCCGGTAATCAGTATCGTCGAAGATGAGATGGATTCGGTTACGTCTTCTCTTTGGGAAACTGCCCGGGAACTGGACGGTATTCCAGCCGATGATCCGGCAGTAACGCTTGCCTTGTATAAACTCAGAAGTGAGATCCCTTTTTCGATCGAGATAGGCAGATTCGATAAAAACAATACGCTGATCACCACGACCAGATACCTTGATCCATGGTGGGTCCCGGGCGAAACGAAGTCCAGACTCAATTATCCGGTGGAGGTACTTGAAGCTGCAGGCCCCTGCTGCGTGGTATCGGATTTCTATCAGTATCAGGATGGAGACCGCGGCCTAATGATCATAACGCCCGTGTATGATGCCAATGGTGAATATGACGGTGTTCTCAGGCTTTCCTACGACATTGACAGTTTATTCTCCGGACTGACTGAATACCTCAAGAATGAGTACGGATATACGTTATGGGCAATGCATACCACGGGACTGAAGTTCTATGATGAAAATACCGTGGAGATTGGCAAATATCTGACGGATGATCCGGAATATCAGACGCCCGAACTTCAGAACATGGTGAATGCCGTCCTGAAGAATCAATCAGGAAACATTTCGTATCCCTTCTATGATACCTCCAGAGGTGAAGAGACTCAGATAAATGCGGTTTGGAACACGGTGGATCTTGGATGCGAAAAAGAGTGGCGTGTCGTTCTTACCGATAGCGTTCCCGAAAGTACGCAAACCGGCAGATCAAATGTCACCGTAGAGGAACTGAAAGCATTCGTCGAAAATGCATATGTGTATGCGACGAAGGTAGGGAAGACCCAGGCTTTGACGGCGTTCAATGATCCGGACGGGGAATTCATAGATGACGAGCTGTATGTCTTTGCCTATGATATGAACGGGACCGTCCTGTCTCTGCCTTATCAGCCTGATCTGGAGGGGAAAACCGCTGGTATCTCCAGGACACAACCGGGATAAAGTATATTCAGCGCATGACTGCCCGGGCAAACCTTTGGGGCGGGTTTGTGCTTTACCTGTATGAAAACCCGTTTGACAATTTTGCGAGTGAACTGAAGCTTTCCTACGTGATGGCAGTCGACGATACATGGTTCATCGGCTCGGGCATCTATCTTGAGGACCAGCCGTTTTCCGACACGTTCTATATCGACTGGCAAAAACGCGAGGACCTTGTCAGTCAGGTGCGGGGCATGGATTATCTCACGATTGTTGAAGGAATTCCTGCAGTCCTGGATATGATCAATGATCCAAAGAGCGAGCTGAATGGGCAGGAGGGACTGTATCCGTTTGCAATTACGGAAAACGGCACGATGCTGGCATACGCGATGAACCCATCTCTGGTTGGGACCAATCAGCTGAGTATGAATAATTCGTACGGCATGTCGGTCATGCGTGAGGTAATTTCTTTGTCAAAGGAAGGCGGCGGACTGATGTACAGCAAGGTCTGGAATCCGGAAACGATGACGGAAACATATGTCCTGATCTACGTGGAGCCGGCAGACGATACCACATATTTCGGCAGTATGCTGATTCTTGAGTGACTGTCTGTCTGCCCTACCTTTTTTGATTTTTTAGAATCTCCCGATTAGAGACCCAAAACTAATCGGCACGTTAAGACAAAAGAGATGAAAATGAAACCTGCTGAATCTACTTCATCAGCAGATGGTTTGCCAGTTTGATAAACAGACACTCTCCTGTGCTCAACTCATAGAAGGTATCGGCTTTTTTATCGATTTTCGCATCGGTACGCCAGAATTTACACTGCTTGCCCATGCATCTCTCCTGTGTCATTGGACAAATAAAACCCATTACTGAGAACTAGGACAGCAGGTCATAAATATGCATCGAAATTTGATTCCTTTCAGCTTATCGAAATAAAAGTGGGAGGTGATATGGTATTATAAGGAGATCATCGACGCTGTGATCATCGTCCCGACGCCGTCGTTAGTGAAAAGTTCCAGCAGCAGGTTATGCTCGGAATTTCCGTTCAGGATATGTGCTCCTTCAACACCGTGACGTACCGCATTTACGCTTGCCTCGAGTTTTGGGATCATTCCGCCGGAGATCGTTCCGTCTGACATCAGGGCATCCACGTTTTTCAGGGTGAGTCTGTGGAAGATCTCAGTCCGCTCTTTGTTCATAACACCGTCCACATCGGTGAGGGAAATCAGTTTGAATGCCTTTAAGGCGACTGCAATTTCGCCGGCCATCGTATCGGCATTGATATTCAGGTCGTTTCCTTTCCGGTCGAGAGCGAGTGGCGAGATCACCAGGATATATCCGGCATCCAGCAGAGTCTCGAGAATGTTCGAGTTGATCTCCTTGACGTCGCCGACAAAGCCGAGATCCACCTCTACTTCTTCGTCTCCTACCATCATTTTTCTGATCGGCGTCTTCTCTGCAATGACGAGACCTCCGTCGTTTCCAGAGATCCCAACCCCTTTGGCTCCGTTCTTTGCGATCATCGAAACGATCGTGTTGCCGATTTTGCCGGCAAGGACCATCTGGGCGATTTCGAGCGTTTCTTTATCCGTTACGCGAAGACCGCCGACAAATTTGGCCTCTTTGCCAAGTGCCTTCATCTTCTGCGTGATCTCCGGTCCGCCGCCGTGGACAAGGACCACACGCATGCCGACATAGTGGAGAAGGACCGCATCCTGAACGACCGAGTTCATGATGGCCGGATCGACCATGGCGTGTCCGCCGAGTTTGATCACGATCGTTTTTTTGTGGAACTTCCGTATGTACGGAAGTGCCTCCATTAGTACACTTTGTCTATTGTTCATGTTGTATACTTCCCGTTGATCTCCACGTATTTTTCCGTGAGATCACAGCCCCAGGCCGTGGCCTGTTTGTTTCCTGACTCCAGAGTGAGGGTGAACACCACATGGTCGCCCGCCATCGCAGCTTTTGCCCGTATGAGGTCGGCCACGATGACGCCGTTTTTCACTAACGGAGTCTCGCTTTCTCCTTCACTGATCGAAAGCGAAAGTTCTTCGACCGTAAATTCTACGCCGGAATATCCTGCGGCACAGACGACTCTGCCCCAGTTCGGATCTTCACCGTAGACGGCACTTTTCACGAGGGGGGAGGTGATGACCGCTTTTGCGATTTTTTCTGCGTCGCGTTCACGTTTGCAGCCGAGGACTTTTACCTCGAGCATCTTTGTCGCTCCCTCTCCGTCTGCTGCGATCTGCTTTGCAAGGCTGATGCAGACCGTTTCGAGCGCATTGGAAAATTCGGATGCAGAAACCTGTCCAGCTTCTCCGGTTGCGGTACAGAAGAGCGAGTCATTCGTACTCTCATCTCCGTCTACGACGACTCTGTTCAGACTCCGTTTTACTGCAGACTTCAGAGCGTCCTGAAGCTGTTTTGCCGGGACCTTGGCATCGGTATAAACGAAAGAAAGCATCGTTCCCATGTTCGGGGCGATCATCCCGGAACCTTTACAGATGCCGGTGACGGTAAATCCCTCGTGGCGCACGATTGCGTGCTTTTGCCGCGTGTCGGTTGTCATGATTGCCTTGGCCGCCGCAATTTCCGCTTCGGGTGAGTGTGCGAGCTTTCCGGAAACGTCTCCGGCCTGTCTTCTGATCAGATCAAGATCGAGATAGCGGCCGATAACTCCGGTGCTGGCGACCCCGCACTCGAGTTCGCTGATTCCAAGAACCTCAGCTCCGATCCCTGCCATCTTTTCAGCATCGGCAAGGCCCTGCTTTCCCGTGTATGCATTGGCACATCCGGAGTTCACGATGATTCCTGACAGTTTTCCGCGTTTGGTCCGCTCGGCCATCAGATTGACGACAGGGGCACGCACCTTGTTTTTGGTGAAGACTGCAGCTCCGGTTCCGGAGGCCTGGATGAGGGCAAGACCGTATTTGCCCTCTTTGATACCCCAGGCGTTGACTCCTTCAACACCGCAAATGCTTTGAAATTCCTGCGTCATGGGAACATCCCCGGCATTCTGAGACCTTCGGTTTCATCGAATCCGCACATGATGTTCATGTTTTGGACCGCCTGGCCTGCGGCTCCTTTCACAAGGTTGTCTATTGCCGATACGGCGACGAGTCTTGTTCCGTCATTTTCCAGCTCGAAGTTAATGTCGCAGAAGTTGGAACCTCTGACCCCTCCGAGTTTTGCAGGCTGAAGTCGGACAAACGGTTCGTTTTTGTAGAAGTCCTGATAGAGTTTCTGTATCATTTCCAGCTCCATTGGTTCGTTGAAGAGAATATGCGCAGTTGTTATGATCCCCCGTATCGCCGGGAGGAGATGGGGGGTGAAGTAGACATTTGCTTTAGATCCGAGGAACGCTGCTTCCTGACGCATCTCCGGCAGATGCCTGTGGGCTGTTATTTTATAGGGAAGGATATTTTCAGCAACGTTGGGGAAGTGCGTGGTCTCCGAGATCGAGTCGCCGGCTCCGGAAACTCCGCTCTTTGAATCATAGATTATCGTGTGGGCGAGTTTTGCAACCGGGGCTGCCGCAAGGGTTGCCCCTGTCGGGAAACAACCCGGGTTTGCGACGAAGCTTGCGTTTATTACCTCTTTTCGGTGAAGCTCTGGGATACCGTACGGCGCTTTGAAGTAATCTGAGTGTTTCACTCCGTAGGTTTTTTCATAGATCTCTCTTGGCAGACGGTAGTCTGCGGAGAAGTCGACGGTTTTGATGCCGCACTCTTTTAGTTTTCCGGCATACTGCATGGCAGCGGTATGGGGAACGGCGAGGAACGCAAAGTCTGCGTCGATGTTTTCAACCTCGGGATTTGTGTACTCAAGGTCGATGAGATTTTTCAGGTGGATGTGATCTTTGGTTACCGGGGTGCCTGCCAGCTTCCGTGACGTGGCACAGACTATGTCTGCTTCCTTATGCGTCAGCAGCAGTCTGATAAGGTCGCCCCCGGCATAACCTGATGCTCCGATAATCGCTATATCCATACGTAAATTATTGGTTTACAACTAGTTTAAAGATGTTATTCCCCGGACTCTTCCGCCGGAGTTTTTGTCTCCCGGTTCATGAGTTTTTCTGCAAGATCAGCAAAGATGCCGACCCGTTCCAATGAGAGTATCAGGTCCTCGGGAAGGGCGGATATTCCGAATATGGCCCCGGAAAATGCCCCGCATAAGAGTGATACGGTGTCGGCATTTCCGCCGCATGTGGAGGATATCCCAAGGAGTTCACACGGAATATAATATCGTCTGCAGAAAAAGACCGTTAGGGGAAGCGTCTGGTAAATGGAGGTGGTGTTTCCAATAATACTCACGGCGTCCGCCGTAGGCATCCCTGTCTTTTCAATTCTCACGGCATTGGCGATCTTTCCTGCAAGTAAAGGATCCATATTTTCTGCCGCGGTCTGAAGTGCTGTGAATCCCGCTTCAACATCATGTGTCTCGAGAAGCGTGTTCAAAAGAAGAGCGAACCCGATCACGCCCGCATGTACTCCAGGATGTGTGTGGGTTACCGAACAGGCGGTCAAAAGCTCCTTTGCCATCTCTTTCCGGTCTTTGAAAGCGAGGGCAAAAGGTATTGCGAGACTAATGCATCCGTTACTGTCGGAATAGAGTCCGGACCCGGTAAGATCGCCGGTCTTCTCCATTTTTTTGCATGCGGCAAATGTCGTTCCGTCAGGATATCTGAATTTCTGTAAGGTATAGGTCCTGAGAAGTTCTTTTGCATAATTGGAATTGTCCCAGGCACCTTCTGCAAGAATACGCGAGGATATAAGGATCAGCTGGCCGTCGTCGGTGTACTGACCCGGGAGGAGATCATGATTGGGATGGCCTTTATATGCCCTGGCAAAGGAGGGTTCTGTTGAAAAACGTGCGGTGGTCGTCTCGCTCGGCATCCCGAGAGCGTCACCAAGGATAGCTCCGACAAGACATCCTTTGTAGTTATTGAGCATGATGTATTATTGATAGGGGTTTGTGTTAACTGTTATGGTTGGTTTCTGGATTCTCCCTCTTCACGCTATCTATATCCCCAAAAAACTCCCACATTACTATATGCACTGGTATGGGGAAGCCGGAAATATGTCTACAGACACGGCGGAATGCGAAGAACGGGTACTGAATACTGCCGTAATACCATCCGTTCTTTGTAACTGGGAAGACCTTCGGGATGCCGGCCTGATCTCTTCAAGAGATGAATACGTACGGACAGTCAGAGAAGTCACGTTCTCTCTCGCCGCAAAAGGCATCGCCGCGGATCTTGATAAAAAAGACGCTGCTCTTCTCCAGATGGTTCGGACCCTTGATGAAATGGATGATGTGATCAACCTCTTAACGGAACGAGTGACCGACTGGCATGCGGCGACAACGCCCGGGACCTCTCATAAATATACCCGGTCCAACGGTCCCCGTCTCGTCCAGAAAATCGCAAAATCCGGGAGCCCTTCTTTAAAGCGTGTGGCCCGAGAAATTCTCTCGCTTTCCGGCGTCAGAACAGATCTCATGAAAGAGGTCTCCCGGGAAGCCGTGAACGTAATTCCGAACATGAGCGCTCTTGTTGGCGGTCTTGTTGCCGCCCGCCTGATTGCCCGGGCCGGCGGTCTTGACTCGGCAGCAAAAATGCCCGGCTCATCCATTCAGGTGATCGGCGCCGAGTCAGCCCTCTTTTCCCATATCAGAACGGGCTCTTCCTCGCCGAAACATGGAATCATCTTCCAGCACAGACGGGTCCACAACGCCAAAAAAGAGGTCCGCGGAAAAGTTGCCCGTCAGCTTGCGGCGAAACTCGCGATCGCCGCCCGTCTGGATCTGTACCGCGGTGAACTGGATCCGGAGTTTGTCGAGCAGGCGAATGCCAAAATCGACAGCATTTTCGGAGGGGAAACATGATCGAAATAAAAGGCACGCTCGTCTCGGAAGGCCCCGGCGGAGTCTACAATGAACGAATGCTTGGAAACTTCCGGGTATGGGATCCGTATCGGAGCAAACTTGCCGCCCTCTGGTATCTTGATAAAAGTACTTCCCTTGGGAAAGACGATATCGTCCTCTATCTTGGAGCCGCGAACGGAACGACCGTGTCCCATGTGGCCGACTACGTGGAATCGGTATACGCCGTAGAGTTTGCCCCCCGCCCGATGGAGGATCTTCTTGCGGTCGCCAAAAAACGCAAAAACATCATCCCCATCTATGCCGACGCGACACGTCCGGTCCGGTACGCCGCCCTTCTTGAACCGGCGGATATTCTCTATCAGGACGTTGCCCAGCTGGATCAGGCAGGGATTGCCGTCAAGCATCTGCCGTTTTTAAAATCCGGCGGTCGTCTCATTCTCATGCTGAAAACCCGGAGCGTGGATATCAGAAAATCGGCGGACGAGGTGTTTGCCGACACATGTGCCGAATTAACGGCCTGCGGGTATACTGTGGAAAAAAGTGTCTGGCTTGATCCGTACCACAAAGATCACGTGGCGATTGTCTGCAGAAAACGCTGAGTTTACGTGAGAGGAGGGGTGATTACGGATCGTGCGTAAACAATTCCCGGTCTCCTTTTTTGATTTTGAGGGAGATATGGGGTTGGATTTTTGATGTTTACGTGTTTACGCGATTTTTGGAAATGCAGAGTGTTTTGAGGTTCAGAAAGTCTGCCGGGCGTTTTCCTCTCTTACGTAAAGTTCTCTATTATTATATTTTTATTTTTATTATATTAGGTATTTTTTGAAAAAGAGGGAGATTCACAGGTTTTTAATATTTACGCGGTCTGCGTAAAATTCACGTAAAGTATGTGAAGTATGAGGATAACACCGCAGAAATCCCCTCAAAAAATACTTACTCTTTTCTCGGTGCAGGGCACTCTCCGTAATCATGTCTCTTAATTCTTCTAAGGGAAAGCCAGAAGAAGACCACGACAATGCTCACGGTAAGTGTGGGTGCGAGCCAGATAGGCAATTCCAGACCGAATCCCTCCGAGCACATGATGATACCCAGACAGAATATCGAGTACATCGCTCCGTTTTTGAGATAGGCATATTTTCGGATGCTGTCGACATTTCGAATCGTCAGTTCACGAACGACTAACGCCCCGAGACCGTTACCAATCAGAATCAGAGGGACCGACATCGTGAAGGCGAAGGCGCCGACAACACCGTCGATGGAAAATGTCGCGTCGATAACTTCGAGAAGCATCAGTTTGCTGATGTCGGATTTGTGCCCCGTTTCATTCACGTCAACCGTTTTCTTTTCGAGTTCCAGCGACTTTGCATCTGCAAAAAGTCGGAATCCCTGCATGATAAAGAAGATCGCAGATCCTGCAACTGCTGCCACGGCGAGGAACGGATTTATCTGAACGGTAAAGTTAACGATGGCGAGAAGAATAATCGCGGCGGCCGCATAGAACCAGGGGCCGGTTTTGGAGAAAGCGAGTTCTCCTGGAACAATGCAGTTTTTCTGCTCTGCCATGAACCAGTGCAGAAACAGAAAAATCATAAACACTCCTCCGGCGAGAAGGAGGAAGGGAGCGCTCTGTTCGATCGCGAGAGCCGCCGTCTCGTCGCCTGAAAATGTCGCGGTGAGCGCTCCGATCGGACCAAGCGAGGGGGCCGACGCCCATATAATGGCCCAGGGAAGAAGACCTCTGACCCCGAAAACTGCGATGATAAGACCCCAGGTAAGGAACCAGCGGCGGGCCCAGGCCTTCATCGTGGATAAAATATCTGCATTAATTATGGCATTATCTATGCTGGCCACGGTCTCGAAGGCAACAAGACCAATGATGACGACTACAGCGTAGAGAATGTCCATGGAAACTACACTGTAGTTTGACGTATCGGGATATAAACATGTGTTGTTTTCCAGAACACAGATATTATAGGATTTGGAGCCAATGGTATAATCATCAACCAATGGACATCTTTTCGCGTTCTGAAGCCTCATCACGGAAATTTATCGACGAGACGGTCACGACTCTTCTTTCGGCAGATTCGAATCAGGCGGTAGCAGAAATTATCGGCAGGGCCTTGTCCTCCTACACGGTTTTTGATCTGCAGTACATCGGCGGGCATCTGAAGCGTGAGGTCGACCGCCTTCCGGATCCGTACCGGAGATTGTACAAACCGTTCTGTATGGATCTTTTTGATCAGTATCATGCATTCATGCAGGATTACCGACCCGGGATCGTTTGTCACGGCCCGCTTCCAGATCTCGATCTCTGGAAAAAATACTGGATCGATGTTCCCGACTACTGTTTTCAGGACCCCTCCCCCTCCGGGGATCCCAGACCGACCCAGAACCATCCCTTGTCAAAATTCTTCTATCGTCTGGTATTTGCCTACGTCATGTTCGTAAAAGGGGGCTGCGGTCACCCGGTCGGCATGCCGTTTCCGGGAGGTTTTCGCATCCGGCAGGTGGGTGATACTGTCTACTGTCCGATCCGAGATCGTGAAAAGGATCTTCCGCAGGCGTTATGCAATTATTGTCCGGCAAAACAGGATCCCGATTTCTGAAAATCAAAGATATTAAGAGAAATTCTTTTTACTAGCAGAACCTAAATTCAAGATATTTATGTTGGAAGAACTCATATCCACCATCGAATTTCAGATGAGTCTTCTGTTATTCGTTGCGTTGGGAGGTTATCTTCTCGCTACACGGATCCACCAGTCCGCGGTCATCGGCGAGATCCTGGTTGGTCTGATCGTTGGTCCAAGTGTATTGGGACTCATTACCTATACCGATTTTGTCCAAAGTCTTGCCGGTCTCGGCGCAATTATTCTGCTGTTTGTGATCGGGTTTGAGTTTGAACTGCGTGATATCACCAACTGGAGATACATGTTGATCGCCCTTATCGGCGTCATTGTCCCATGGGTTGGAGGTTACATCACTGCCGTCTTCTTCGGCATGGATTTCTACAGCGCGATCTTCATTGGGACGGTGATGACGGCTACCAGTATCGCGATCACGGCAAATGTTTTGCGGGAGATGGGCAAACTCCATCAGCCGTTTGCAAAGGCCATCATCGGCGTTGCGGTCATTGATGATATCTTAAGTTTGATCGTACTTTCGATCTGTACCGATCTTGCCTCGACCGGCGAGCTTGTCCCTCTCGGGATCGGTCTGACGGTAATCAAAGCATTCGGTTTCGTGATTATTGCAGCCGGCGTCGGAGTGAAAGTTATCCCGTATCTGATCACCAAGATGGATGGGACGAAGATCGCCCGGCAGTTCCCGGAATTCGTGTTTATCTTTGCTATGATGATCGCATTCTTCTATGCAATGATGGCTGAAACAGTCGGAATTTCCGCTATCGTCGGGGCCTTCCTCGCCGGGGTCTGTGTGAACAGAGTCAGTCTGAAGCATAGTATGGATATCAAACTCGGCGCCGAGTATCTGTATATCATCTTCGTGGCGATATTTTTCGTCTCGCTTGGTATCATCGCGGATCTGCGGTACCTCACACAGGATATGATTTTGTTTATCGCCATCCTGACGGTCGTCGCCGTCATCACGAAAGTTATCGGATGCGGCCTCCCGGCCAAACTGACAGGGATGAGTTGGCGGGACGCGGCAGTAGTCGGATTTGGTATGACCCCCCGCGGCGAGGTGGCGATGATCGTTGGTCTCATTGCGCTGAATCATTTTGAAGAGATGGCGGCTGCGGCCGTTGATCCGGCAGAGGCTGCCTCTCTTCTCCAGTTAGGAAACGAGTTGTTCATCGCGATCGTGGTGGTGTCTCTTGTAACGACGATCATCGTGCCGCTGATATACAGAGGTTTCTTCTTTAAGGGGGAGAAAACCAAAGTTCTCACCTGTGAGCCGGAAACAAAGGCTTAACGTCTTCTTTTTTTGAAACTGCCTGATTTTCTTACCGGGGGCAGACCTTTGTTTGGCACCAAATCGCCGATAAGGTCGGATCTTCCCGCTTTCAAAAGCCCGGAGACGACATAATCATACTGTTTTGGATCCTTCCACTGAAGGAGGGCCCTCTGGATCCGTTTTTCATCTCCGAGCGGCACGTGGACTTTTTTTCCGGTGAGGGGGTGAATCCCTGTGTAATACATCGCCGTTGAAAGCGTCATCGGGACCGGGGTAAAATCCTGGACCTGTTCGCTGTACATCCCTTTCTCTCTAAGATAGAGGGCAAGGGTGACCATATCATCTATCCGGCATCCCGGATGGGACGACATAAGATACGGAACGAGGTACTGCCTCTTCGGTTTGTCCTTTTGCAGGACATCGAATCTTTTGCAGAACGCATCGAAGACGGCTTTTCCGGGTTTATTCATCAGTTGGGTCACCCGGTCGCTGATATGTTCGGGCGCCACTTTCAGGTGGCCGGAGATGTGGCGTTCGGTGAGTTCTTTCAGGTATCGGTCACCTTCTTCAGTCTTAGGGATGAGGTCGTATCTGACCCCTGAGCTGATGAAAACATGCTTGACTTTTCGAATCGCCGAGACCTCTCTCAGAAGTGAGAGTTGTTCGGCTGTTCCGAGTTTCAGGGAAGGGCAGGTCGTACAGTTCTTGTCGGGGCACGGCCCGTTCTTCTCCCATTTTGCACAGCTGGAGGCATACATGTTTGCCGACGGCCCGCCAAGATCCGAGATGGTACCCCGGAACTCCGGCATTTTTGCGATCCTCTCTGCTTCTCTTAAGATGGATGCTTCGCTTCGCGAGACGATCTCTTTTCCCTGATGGTGGGTGATGGCGCAAAATGAACAGGCGCCGAAACAGCCGCGGTGGGTGGTGATCGAAAACTGGATCGGGGTGAGAGCCGGGATCGGTTCTTTGTATGCCGGGTGCTGCTTTCGCGTATACGGCAGTTCGTAAATAATGTCAAGCTCTTCTGTTGTAAGCGGCCTTGCCGGAGGATTTTGAACGATAACCGTCTTCGGGTGGGGCTGGATCAGCGTATCTTTCGAGAGATACTGGATTTTAAAAGCCTCTGCATATTTTTCCTTGTTTACGACTTCCGGGTATGCAGGAAGGATCGTTCCAACTGGCGGATTTTCCCGGAATGCCGCAAGACTCATCGTGTAACAGGTACCTTTGATGTCGGTGAGATCTTTGATATTCTCGCCGGTTTTCAGGCGGGCGGCTATCTCGATCATCTGGAGTTCGCCCATTCCGTACACGAGAAGCGAGGCAGGAGCGTCCGCCAGGATCCCCTGCTTTACCGAGTCGCTCCAGTAATCATAATGAGCGAAGCGTCTGAGACTTGTTTCAATCCCGCCGATGATGATCGGCGTGTCTTTGAACAGACGGTGCAGGATATTCGTGTAAACGAGGGTCGTTTTTTCCGGGCGGGTAACTTTTCCCCCGGGCGAGTAGGCATCGTCGTGCCGGTGCCTGAGTGCCGGCGTGTAGGCACTCACCATCGGATCGACGGCACCGGGAAGGACCGCGAAGAAGAGATTCGGTTTCCCGAATTTTGTAAAGTCCAAACTCTCCCGATCCTTCCAGTCGGGCTGGCTTATTACGGCAACGGTAAATCCGGCGTTGATCAGTGTCCGGCCAAGAAGGGCGGCGGCAAATGACGGATGATCTACGTAGGCATCGGCCGATACGAGAATAATATCCGGTGTCGTTGTCCCTGTATTTTTCAGTTCGTCCGCTGTTATTGGGAGATAGCGCGGCTGGTCGGTTATTTTTCCGGGGGTGATTTGAGGCATTCTTATCTATATCGTGGGTTTTTTACGGTGATTAACTTTCACGCAGAGTTCCATGTTCAGAATGTTTATATTGTTAAATGGATTATATACAGGTTAATGGAGTGTCGGATACACCGATTCTTCATGACACAGACAGCACAGATTTTCCCCAGATAAGACCACATACACACCAGCAAACTCCGGATTCCCTCCACCCCCGTAAAAGAATCCGGAGATTCTTCTTTTTTATTTTACTGGCGGTATCTCCATCGCAGAAAACGGAAACTATATATTATATAATGTAAAATATATTATATGCTGAAGTATGGGGTGGACGGGGATCGCCCTCCTGTTCTTCAGTACACAACAGGAAAAAGCAGAATCAGATTTTTTCTCATACCACCATACACAAATATCCGCCCTAACCCACACACAGCGGGGCGGATATTTATATTTTGCAAATCCTTATAGTGTTCAATTAACAAAAGTAGGATTAACCGATGAAGAAAAATACGTTCTATATTATATGCGGGCTCATGGCCGTATCGCTCCTTCTTTTATTCTGGCTGTCGATAGAACTTTCGAATCCGGTGATTATCGCAGTTTCCATCATAATAGCGGCTGTGCTTTTCTTCGTTCTCAAAAATCGTGTCACCGATCTTGTTATGGACGAACGCAGCGTTTTAATCGATATGAAAACCGCCGCCGCTACGATCAAGGCATCGGTTGTTCTTTTTCTGACGGTGAATCTTGCAACAATCGTCTATGTTTTCAGCGGCCCCTTAGGATTTCAATCGTTTACCTATCATCGCCAAAATGATGTGATGCTCCCTGCCGGAAGTTTAGAATCCGTTCCGTATTTTCCCGTCCCGCCTGAGACGATCCCGATTTCACAGCTGGGGTTATTTGCCGTACTGCAGCTCATTCTGATTGTTGCGGCACTTTTCATCTATGTCGGATTCCGGTTCTATTACGCCCGTAAGTTCGGGGTCTGGGGTGAAGATGAAGAATAAGATCAAGGTGTACCGGGCTATGCATGATCTGACGCAGGATGCTCTCGCAAAAGAGTTGGCCGTGACCCGCCAGACGATCCTTGCGATAGAAAAAGGGAAGTATGACCCGTCGCTTGAACTGGCTTTTAGGATCTCCCGGTATTTTCAGACAACTATCGAAGAAATATTTTCCTTTGAGTAATCACTGATTATTAGAATCATGATCTTCTTTTCCGTGATCCGGGAAAAGGAAATCTGCTAAAAAAGTTAGGTCTATCCAATGACCACAACGACTTCGCTGTTTTCTTTCAGGTCAAGTGCATCACGGAGCTGGGTTCCGGATATAACTTCAATGACCTCTTCCGGGTGATGTGTTCGTCCGGGCATGACTATGGCACAGGGGATCCCCGATATTGTGCATTTGATGCAGCGTGCCTCGCCAAACATGCGGTGTTCATCTTTGAATCCGGGAACAATGGTCCATTCCAGGGAATCCATCCGTTTTCTGACCTGGAGACTTTGCGGATTGAGTTTAATATTAAGTGTCCCGGGATATGGGGTGAATCCGCAGAGTTTTTCAAACTGCTCCTGATAATGAGGGATCGACATATAATATCGTCCTTCTCCCACCCCCGACATGACGGTTCCCGTGAGGACATACTGCTCGTCTGTTACATCGAATATTTTGCAGTACTCGGCGAACTCCCGGCGGAGAAGCTCTTCACCGGTTCGGGTCACGAGGACGTATTGTCCGGTCGATTCAGCCGTTCGTGAGACCATCTGTGCCTTTTCGAGCGACTGAAGTCTGCGCGATGCTGTCTGCTGGCTGATTCCAAGCTGGTCTCCCAGCGCCTGTGTGGAAAGACGCACGGGTCCTTTGCATCCTCCAAGCAGAGCGATCCGCCGCAGACATGCTGCATCCTCAGCATCTATTGTGTCCATAACGCAATGTTGGAGTGTTCACTATTTATGAGTTGGTATACGTGACATTCGTGTATTGACGAATTCGACAACCAACTTCATATGTAAGTAACGAAATATAGGTAGGTATGAAGCCGGTACTTCGCCAGCAGCTTGCCGAGAAGATGGCAGGCGAAATCACCCTCTCCGATTCACCGGGAAAAGCTCTGAAAAAATGGCGTACAAGTTTTCAGATAGCTCCAGGTGTACTCGCAGATCATCTTGGAGTATCTCCGTCCGTTATCAGTGATTATGAGAGCGGCAGGAGAAAAAGTCCGGGAACGGGTGTCGTTGGGAAAATCGTAGACTCGCTTCTGGATGTTGACGAAGAAAATGGTGGGACATACATCAAAAAGTATGGCAAACTCCTGTTTTCGGATTATGATGACGAGGTCATTTATGATATTCATGACTTCGCGACCTCTATTCCAATCAGGGAATTATCGGAACTGATTGAATGTACCCTCATCTGCGGGGAGCTGGATTCACAAATTTTCGGCTATACTGTTATCAACAGTACGAATGCCATTCTGAATCTTTCGCCCAATGAATTCAACCGCATTTACGGCTGGAGTACGGAGCGCGCTCTGATTTTCACGGATATTTCGACCGGAAAATCCCCGATGATCGCGATCCGCGTGACACCGTTCAAACCCCCGTATATTATCCTTCAGGGGATAGAGGAGGCACATGTCAACCCGCTCGTCAAAAAGCTTGCAGAAAAAGATCACATTACCGTTCTCTGTACGCCCCTGGGAGTTCAGGATCTCGTTACACGTTTAAGGAAAACACAATGGTAGGCATAATCACCTACGGGGCATACATCCCCCGTTTCAGAATAAAAGTCGAAGAGATTGCCCGTGTATGGGGAGCGAACGCCGCGGAGATCACCGGCGGTCTTGGCGTTTTAGAAAAAGCCGTACCCGATTACGATGAAAACACGGCAACCTTTTCTGTAGAGGCTGCACGCTCGGCTCTTCGCCGGCGTCCAATAGACGTTGCAGACATCAAGGCAGTCTATGTTGGATCAGAGTCACACCCGTATGCCGTCAAACCGACCGCCGTCACGGTTGGAGAGGCAATTGGTGCAACCCCCGTTATGACGGCAGCGGACTATGAGTTCGCCTGCAAGGCAGGAACCGCCACTATCCAGACTGCGATGGGTCTGGTTTCATCAGGTATGATGAAATACGCCGTCGCGATTGGATCGGACACTGCCCAGGGGGCCCCCGGCGATGCACTGGAATATACGGCAGCTGCCGGAGGGGCGGCATATGTTATCGGAAATGATGATCCGATAGCGGTCATCAATGAGACCTGCTCTTTTACCTCCGACACGCCGGACTTCTGGCGTCGTGAAGGAGAGGATTATCCACGGCACGGAGGAAGATTCTCCGGCGACCCGGGATACTTCAAACACACTCTTGGAGCTGCAAAGATGATGATGGAACTTCGCGGAACGAAGCCTTCCGATTACACATATGCAGTCTTCCACCAGCCGAACGCCAAATTCCCGCAGAAAGCATCACAGATGCTGGGATTCACTAAAGACCAGATCAAGGCCGGTCTTCTGGCTCCAAGACTTGGAAACACCTACAGTGGTGCGGTCCCTCTTGGACTTGCAGCAATTCTTGATGTTGCAAAACCCGGCGACCGTATCTTCGTTACGAGTTACGGCAGCGGCGCAGGATCCGACGCCTTCGACATTACCGTGACCGACGCGATTTTGGATAAGATCGACCGTTCCCAGGGTCCGTCCGTTGAGCAGATGCTTTCCACAAAGAAGTATCTTGACTATGCAGTGTATGCCCGGCACAAGGGCAAGATCCGGATGTGAGGTGGAATCATGAGAGATGTAGCAGTAATTGGTGCAGGAATCACGAAATTCGGAGAAAGATGGGACACATCTTTCCGTGATCTGTGTACAGAAGCAGGTATCGCCGCACTTGAAGATGCAAATGTGGCGGGAGAACAGATCGATGCATTGTTCGTCGGTTCGATGTCCGCCGGAAGATTCGTCGGTCAGGAACACGTAGGGGCACTCGTTGCCGATTATGTCGGCCTTGGAGGAGATCTCCACACCCCGGCTACCCGTGTTGAAGCCGCCTGTGCATCCGGAGGGCTTGCCTTCCGTCAGGCAGTAGTAGCGGTTTCTTCGGGAATGTCCGACGTCGTCATCGCGGCAGGTGTCGAGAAGATGACCGATGTCGGCGATTCGACGGATGTTCTTGCCGGAGCTGCCGACAGAGAATGGGAAAGCTTTGCAGGAGCAACCTTCCCCGGTCTCTATGCAATGATCGCCTGTGACTACATGCACAAATACGGACTGACCCGCGAGCAGCTTGCTCAGGTTGCGGTGAAAAACCACTTCCACGGAGCAAGAAACCCGTATGCGCAGTTCCAGAACGAAATCACCCAGGCGACGGTGATGAACTCAACCCTCGTCGCTTCCCCGCTTCGACTCTTCGACTGCTCACCGGTTTCCGACGGTGCCGCAGTCGTTGTCGTGTGCCCGCTTGAAAAAGCACGGGAGTTCACCGACACGCCGATCAAAGTTCTTGCTTCGGCACAGGCCGGCAATACGATTGCACTGCACGACCGTCCGGACTTCTCCACGATGGGTGCGACGGTTGCCACAGGAAACTCGGCATTCCGTCAGGCAAAACTCGAACGAAAGGATATCGATTTCGTCGAGGTCCACGACTGTTTCACGATCGCCGAACTTTGTGCGATCGAAGACCTCGGCTTCGTTCCGAAGGGAACTGCCGGCAAATTCACCGAGCAGGGCGAGACCCAGCTTGGCGGCAAACTTCCGGTCAACACGTCCGGAGGTCTCAAGGCATGCGGTCACCCGGTCGGTGCCACAGGTATCAAACAGATCTGGGAAGTCGTCCAGCAGCTTCGCGGCGAAGGCGGCAAACGTCAGGTCGAAGGAGCAGAAATTGGTATGACGCAGAATGTCGGCGGAACCGGCGCAACGGTCGTGTCTCACATCTTCGGGAGGGCCTGAGATGACAGTAGCACGATTCTGGAGAGAAATCCCCCAGAGATACAACATGGTGGGAACGAAATGCGAAACATGCGGCGATGTGTTCTTCCCGCCAAGAGCCATCTGTCCCCACTGCCGCCGGGATGGAAAAATTGTCCCCTGTCAGTGTTCCGGGAAAGGAAAAGTTCTGACGTACTCGGTTCTTTCCTCCGCTAGCGATCAGTTCTCTGCCCTGAAACCGTACGTTCTTGCGATCATCGAACTCGAAGAAGGAACAAGGGTCACCTCCCATATCGTCTGCGACCCGGAAGATGTTCATATCGGTATGCCGGTCAAGTCCGTCTTCCGTTTTCTGGACCGCGAAGGTTCGGACGGTATCATTCATTATGGAACGAAATTCGTTCCAGACCTCTAACTTTTTTTACCGTATTCACTTTTGGGCGCGCAGTTTCGGCTGTAATCTCTTGAATTCACGATTAACAACCGTTTATCTCATCGTTCTCATCCCATAGGCTTGAAAAATCGTCCGATGAATCGGCTTGCATCCAGGTTAGCGTATTGTCTGCGTTGCCTGCCAAATGGCATGTGTAAGCTTGAATTGTGGTCGCGTTCCGAATTATTTTTCAGCATTCTTTCATTTTCACTCTTTTATCCCTGCTGAAATACAGGTCATATGCACTGAAAATAAAAAACAGTCCCAGGGATGATTAGAATGATTAATAATGATGAATGTCCATACTTTCAACAAGTGATATCAATGTACCCGCCGGAACTTACTGCCATACTGATATTGCTGCTTGTTCCCGTTTGTGCCGCTGTTCTCTTAGCGGTCTTCAAACCGGATTTTGCACGCAATATCCTTGTAGGCATAACCTCGGTCATTATTATCGGGACATCCATCTTCCTTGCATGGAAAGCTTTCCTTGCTCCCGTATCCGTGACTCTTGAGAATACCGAATGGATCGGCATTCTGTTATTCATCGTTGACCTTGCAATAGCCCTCATAATTCTGGGTCTTTCCATCAAATATCGGAAAATACTTCCGCTCCTTCTTTCCGTTATTCAGCTGGTTCTTATCCTGATTATTGAGTTGTTTGGCATTGCCGGAACCCATGTAATACAAACGTTCACGGTCAGCAGTCTTTCAGCGATCATGGTGCTTATCATAGGAATAATCGGCACCCTGATCTGCGTATATGCTCTTGGATACATGAAGGATTATCATGAGCATCACCTCGACGTTCCGGTGAGAAAACGGTACTTCTTTGCAATGATGTTCCTCTTCCTCTCGGCGATGTTCGGGCTGGTTCTTTCGAATAACCTTATGTGGGTTCTGTGTGCCTGGGAAGTAACCACGCTTTGTTCCTTCCTTTTGATTGGATACTCCCGGACCCCGGAAGCAGTGAATAATGCATTTCGCGCCGTGTGGATGAACCTGATCGGCGGGATATGCTTTACCCTGGCGATATTCTTCCTGCTTCGCATTAACTCGCCGGTCACTCTTCTCTCCGTAGATGCCCTGCTTCACTATCCAAATGTAGCTGCTTTGACGATACCTCTGGCATTGATCGCGGTCGCGGGATTGACCAAGGCTGCGCAGATGCCGTTTTCCACCTGGCTCACGGGAGCCATGGTTGCTCCAACACCGGTCTCGGCCCTTCTTCACTCAAGTACCATGGTCAAGGCCGGCGTGTACCTTCTGGTGCTCTTCGCCCCGCTGTTTTCACAGACATGGGTCGGTATCTTCCTTGCTTTGATCGGGGCATTCACCTTCCTTGTCACCTCGGCTCTGGCAATTTCCCAGAGTAACGCGAAGAAGGTTCTTGCCTACTCCACGATCGCCAATCTCGGCCTTATCACCGCATGTGCCGGTATAGGGACGGCCGAGGCTATCGAAGCGGCTATCCTTTTGATCATCTTCCACGCGGTCGCCAAGGCTCTGCTCTTCCTTTGCGTCGGTGCCGTTGAACACAAGATCGGCAGCCGGGACATTGAGGATATGGACGGACTTCTGGTCCGTCTCCCGCTCCTTGCGACAATGATGGTCATCGGTATCTGTGGAATGTATCTGGCACCCTTTGGTATGCTAATTTCCAAATGGGTGGCTCTGGAAGCGTTCATCACTGCCCCGCTTGGATGCGTATTCGTGTCCCTTCTTGCCTTTGGAAGTGCATTTACCATCTTCTTCTGGACCAAATGGCTCGGAAAACTGTTCATGAGAATGAACAGACCGCCGGCAGAAAAAATCCGCATGCACTTCTCCGAAAAAATTTCGGTGATCGTCATGGGGATTCTCGTGATTGGTTGCTGTCTTGGGTTTCCGGCGATTATATCCGGCGTGATCATACCGTATCTCGACAGAATCCATCCGTACTTCTATCAGCCGAATAACGGATTGTTCTTCTTCGACACCTTGGTCATGCTCGGTCTCATGGCGGCCATCCTCCTCTTCCTTGTTCTTGGAGCTTTCCTTGGTTCCCGGGAAGGACGGACGATCGCTCCGTACCTGGGAGGCCGTGCGGTCGACGCCGAAGGCAGGTTCCTTGGTTCTCTTGGTGTCTACAAAGAGGCGAAGGCCTCGAACTACTATCTCGAAGAGTACTGCGGTGAGAACGTTCTTCTCAAACCCTCCTGGATAATCTCGGGAGTTCTGCTCATCGTAATGCTTGTTCTCGGATTTATGGGGGTGATGATATGGATATAATGTTTATTATAGGTCCGGTGGCCTTTCTGATCCTCGCCCCGATCTTCGGTGGCCTTCTTACCGGATGCGACCGGGTGTTAACTGCCCGTTTTCAGTCAAGAGTCGGCCCGCCGTTCCTCCAGCCGTTCTACGATGTGGCCAAACTCTGGCATAAGGAGAAGACATTCTCAAATCCTGTCGAGATCATCTTCACGACGGCATACTTACTCCTGATTGTATTCACCGGAATGATGTACGCTACCGGGGGCAGTTTCCTTTTTGTGGTCTTCTCGCTCGCACTCGCCCACACCTTCCTTATCCTTGCAGCGTATGCGGCGAACGCTCCGTTCTCCAACATAGGAGCAGAACGTGAACTTCTCGGCGTTATGATTGCCGAACCGATCCTGATCCTGCTTGCCGTAGGATTTTATATGGTCAGCGGAAGTTTCGAGATATACTATATGCTGATTCTGGATGTGCCCGGGATCGTGTATCTTCCCGGTGTGTTCATTGCTCTGATTGCGGTCCTGACGCTCAAACTGAGAAAATCGCCGTTCGATATCTCGACGTCCCATCATGCCCATCAGGAACTGGTGAAAGGCGTGACCACCTCGCTTTCGGGCAGGAGTCTCGCCAAAGTCGAGATCGCCCACTGGTATGAGATGATGATCTTCCTCTCCATGATTCTCATCTTCTTTGCCAATTATCCAGTCCTTTCCGCAATTGCGATCATTCTCGCCTTCCTTCTGGAAATCATCATCGACAACATCTTCCCGCGTGTGACCTGGAAGATGACGGTCAAGAGTCTGTGGATCATCACTCTCGTCTTCGGTGTGGGTAACATTGTTATACTCGGCATCTGTGGAGGTATGTTATTATGAGTTCGGCATCAAAATCCCCTTGGCTCCTCCATTACAATGCGTCCAGTTGTAATGGATGCGATATTGAGATCCTTGCCTCCCTGACACCGGTGTACGATGTCGAGCGGTTTGGAATCATCAACACCGGAAATCCGGCCCACGCTGATATCTTTGTCGTTACGGGCGGGGTGAACGAACAGAATAAAGTGGTTCTGAAAAATCTCTACGATCAGATTCCCGAACCGAAAGTAGTGGTCGCGGTAGGAATCTGCGCCTCGAGTGGCGGTGTTTTCCGCGACTGTTACAATATTTCGGGCGGCGTCGATACGATCATCCCAGTGGACGTGTATGTCCCCGGATGTTCCGTCCGTCCCGAAGCCCTCATCGAGGGCATTGTCAAGGCGCTCGGCGTTCTGGAAGAAAAACGTGCAGCTATGGAGGGTAAAAAATGAATATGAAGATTGATCCGATCAACCCTGCCGATGTGCAGAAAACTGCCGGTACGATGAAAAACGGCGGCTATCGTCTGGTTGTCGTGACCTGCACTCCTGCCGATGAAGGCTACTATATCACCTACTCGTTTGAAAAGGAAACGGATCTCAGACATTACCGGATTACTGTCGCCAAAGGCATGAAGATCCCGTCGATCGGATCATCCTACGGCGGGGCATTCGTGTACGAAAACGAGATTCACGATCTGTACGGGTTCGAGTTTGAAGGAATGTCTCTTGATTTCGGCGGGACCTTCATCAAAACATCCGTTCCCTATCCGTTCAAAAAGAAAGAGCAGCCCGCTCCTTCGGTGACTGTCGTCAAGGAGGCGAAAGAATGACCGCTAAACAGACCGTAATCCCCTTTGGACCCCAGCACCCCGTGCTTCCCGAGCCGATCCATCTGGATCTGGTCGTGGAAGACGAGCACGTCGTCTCGGCTATCCCGTCGATCGGGTATGTCCACCGCGGTCTTGAAAGTCTGGTTGACCGCCGCGAGTATCAGGACTTCGTGTTTCTCGCAGAACGTATCTGCGGTATCTGCAGTTTCACGCACTCTTCAACATTCTGCCAGGGAATAGAAGGACTGATGGGTATTCAGGTCCCGCAGCGTGCGACCTATCTTCGAACCATGTGGGGCGAGTACTCGCGTATTCACAGTCACCTTCTGTGGCTTGGATTGTTTGCGGACTCACTCGGCTTCGAGAGTCTGTTCTATCAGGCATGGAAGATCCGTGAATCCATTCTGGATGAGCTCGAGGCAACGACCGGAGGTCGGGTCATTCAGGGCGTCTGTAAAGTCGGCGGTGTCCGGCGGGATGTCGCAAACTCCTTCCTTTCGGATATGGATGACCGGCTTGACGAAATCGAGGATGATATGAAGGACCTTACCAAAGTGTTCCTGAACGATCACACGCTGACCAAACGTCTGATCGGGAAAGGTGTGCTTTCGAAGGAGGATGCCTATGCTCTTGGCGCGGTTGGTCCGACCGGCCGAGGCAGCGGTCTTGATCAGGATATCAGGTCGACCGGGTATCTCGCCTACGGTGATGTCGGGTTCAAACCGGTCGTCGAAAAAGGTGGCGACGGATATGCCCGCTGTGCAGTCAGATGCAGGGAACTCTTCCAGTCGGTGGAGATCATCCGCCGCGTCATCACCGATATGCCGGACGGGGATGTTTTCACTCCCGTGAAAGGGAACCCGGACGGGGAATACTTCAGCCGCTCCGAGCAGCCGAGGGGTGAAGTCATTCATTATCTGAAAGGCAACGGGACTAAAAATCTTGCACAGTTCCGTGTGAGAACCCCGACCCTGACGAACATCCCGCCGCTCGTATCGATCCTCGCAGGCTGCGAACTTGCCGATGTCCCGCAGATCGTTTTGACGATCGATCCGTGTATCGGCTGTATGGAGAGGTGAGAAATCATGAAGATGTTTAAAACAATAATGAAACAGTTCTTCCACACTCCTGCGACGACCTCGTTCCCGTATGCCCCTCTGGAAAATTTCGAGGGGACCCGGGGTCATATGGTTTTTGATCCGTCGAAGTGCACGTCATGCATGATGTGTATGAAGCGCTGTCCTTCTCAGCGATCACCGTTCAGCGGGCCGAGAAGATCTGGACCCTTGATCGTTTCCGCTGCGTTATGTGTGGGAACTGTGTTGATGTGTGCAAGTTCGACGTTCTCTCGATGGAACGTGAGTATGCGAAGTCGGCGACCCCCTCTGAACGGGGCATCGAGACCTACGAGATCACGTATGTAAAACCCGAGCGGCCGAAAAAGGAAGCGACGGAGTAACTCTCCACTCTTTTTTCAACCGATCAATAACAGAAAAAAAGGATCGGATTTTCAGAATTATTTTTTGTAGGGAATCGGATCTTCCATCCCGATATCTGCAAACGCCTTCAGCCGTGCAAGACAGGATGAGCAGACGCCGCATGCCTCGTCATTCTCGGAGTAACAGGACCAGGTATGCTCATACGGCACGCATAATTTCATTCCTTCCTGCAGGATGTCGGTCTTGTTCATCAGAACGAAGGGGGTCTGCAGTTCAATCGACTTTTCCGTCTGGGTCCCAACGTAAATTGCGTGCTGCATCGCCTCGATGAACCTTGGCGTGCAGTCGGGATATCCTGTGTGATCGCCGGACTGAACACCGATGAAGATCGCTTCGCTTTCACGCGATTCGCAGTAGGACGTCGCGATCGCAATCAAATTTCCATTTCTGAACGGAACATAGGTGTTCGGGTTCTCTGCTTTGCCGAGCACCCCGTCCTCCACTTTGATGTTCATGTAGGTCAGACTGCTCCCTCCAAACTTCTTGAAGTAATCAAGAGAGATCTCCAGAAACTCCAGCACATCCAGATCCTCTGCTACCTTCTTTGCACATTCGAGTTCTTTCTTTTCCGTTCTCTGGCCGTAATTCACATGAAGGGCCAGAATTTCATACCCCATCTTCTTTGCGACAAAGGCAAGGGTCGTGGAGTCCATTCCTCCTGAAAGGAGGCATACTGCTTTTTTCATTGTACATTCACCACTTTATGCAGCTGAAGCTGGAATCTGACCGGCAAACGTTCAGCTATGATCGTTTCAACGAGCCACTTCGTGTCCGTCCCGAAAACCGGAGTGATACAGAACGGGGCTTTTGGTTTATGGGCCGCGAGGACCTCGACCATATACAGATAATCGGCTTCGTCGCCGATCACGAACTTCACGCAGTCGTTTTTCGTGAGGCTCGATAAAAGCGACAGATCGCTCATTTCCCCGGATGACGGGCATTTCACGTCCATACAAATGGAGGCATACGCCGAAACATCGTCGAAAGGAATCGTGCCGTTCGTTTCGATATCCACATGGATGTCTGCGGCCGCAAGGATCTCGAGAAGGGTCTTCAGCTCCTCTTTCTGGAGAAGGGGTTCGCCTCCGGTCACGCAGACATAGGAAAGACCGGAGTCCGCGATCTCTTTTACAAGTTCATCCACGCTTCTGTCGGTCCCTTTCTCGAACGAGTATTCGGTGTCGCACCAGGCGCATCTGAGATTACAGCCCGAAAGCCTGAGGAAAAAACAGGGCATACCCTGTCGTTCGCCTTCTCCCTGCAGACTCACGAACGTTTCGGTGACTCTCATTCTGCAAAGACCTCGGCATAGCACCCTTCCGATTCCCAGACCCGCAGTTTTGCGACCCTGGCGCTCAGATCATGCTCTCTGCAGAAGGTATTGAGTCTCTCGCGAATATCCTCCGCCAGAAGTTCGCTTGTCGGGTCGCCGTTTGTTAGAACCGGTGTCTGGAATCGGGAAAGAGCCTCCACCATCGGATCGTCTTTATTCAAGACGACCTGATGATCGTAGACGTTGATGATGTTTTTGATGATATTGTAATCAAGAAGGATCCGTGATTTTTCGTCGGGCGTTCCATCCATCCAGACCTCAACACTCCAGCGGTGACCATGCAGCCTGGAACATTTGCCTTCGTAATGCATCAGACGGTGGGATGCATCGAAGTGGGTTTCTTTATAGATCCGGGTAACCATTAGTGTACTGTTTTGCCTTGAAGACCATAATACTCTTCCTCGGGGCTCATCGGCATTCGCGCGAGGGCACCTGTTTTCCCTGCTGTTTTTCAATTCTCCCGGGAGAGGGTGGGGGTGTAAAAAATCGCTGCCTGCAAAACCTTTTCCTGAAATGTGGTATATAAAAGTGTTGATTGAAAGTCAGCCTTTCCGAAATTTATGGCCAAAATCTGTATTTTTTGCTCTCTCTGAGAGCGCCCATTAGTATTATTATCACTCCCCGCTCATAAGTATAGGAACACGCTGAGACGATCGTATCCGTTTTCAGGTATGACCGGTCAGCAGGTGTTCGAGGTCCTGCATGCAGGATCCCGGACCATCCCGTTTGTATGTTTGTATATTCAAACGGGTTCTTTCACAATATAATCCAAACCAATGAGGAAACTTCATGGGACAGGGAAAATTCGCAGCTAGAAATCTTGTTCGCACCGCAAAGAAATTCCGGTGGAGCGATTCGGTTTATTCACGCAGAGCGCTTAAACTGAAACTGAAAGCAGATCCCCTTGAGGGAGCACCAATCGGACGCGCAATCGTCTTAGAAAAGGTCGGTGTGGAAGCAAAACAGCCGAACTCGGCAATCAGAAAATGTGTTCGTGTTCAGCTGATCAAAAACGGCCGTCAGGTCACCGCCTTCGCGGTTGGCGATGGTGCCATCAACTTCATTGATGAGCACGACGAAGTCACCATCTGCGGTATCGGTGGTCGTGCAGGTCGTTCAATGGGTGATATCCCCGGTGTCCGTTTCGTTGTAACCGGCGTTAACGGTGTATCTCTCAATGAACTTGTCATCGGTCGTGCCGAGAAAGCACGGAGGTAAATAGTATGACTGAAGAAGCAGCCCCAACCAAGATCCTTCTTTTTAACAAGTGGGATATGAGCGAAGTCGTCGTCAAAGACGCCGGCATGGTCAGATACGTCACTATCACCTCAACCGAAGTCCCAAGCAGCTGCGGCAGACTTACCCAGCAGCAGTTCACCAAGAGCGAAATGGCAATCGTCGAAAGACTCATCAACCGCCTCATGCAGCAGGAATACAACACCGGCAAGAAAATGATGTGCACCAAGATGGTCATGGACGCATTCGATGTTATCAACAAGAAGACCAAGCAGAACCCGCTTCAGGTCCTTGTCGATGCCGTAGCAAATGCCGGCCCCCGCGAGGAGACCGTGCGTCTGAAGTACGGTGGTATCAACGTTCCAAAATCCGTTGATTCGGCACCGATCCGCCGTGTCAACACGGCTCTCAGATACATTGCTCTTGCAACCTGGAAAGGTTCGCACAAAACAAAGAAGCCGGCATATCTCGTGCTCGCCGATGAACTCATCATGGCAGCAAAAGGAGATGCAAAATGCTTCTCTGTTGGAAAGAAGGAAGAAGTCGAACGGATTGCAAAATCCGCACGTTGATCCCCCCATATATTCTTTTTTAAAAAAGGTGTTTTATGTCACGCGGAAAAAAGATGGTAGAACGAATTACGGAGCTCATGAATGATCCCGAGCACATCCGTAACATCGGTATCGTAGCGCACATTGATCACGGAAAGACCACCCTTTCAGATAACCTTCTTGCCGGCGCAGGAATGATCAGCGAGGAACTATCCGGTAAAGCCTGCTGGATGGACTCGGATGAGGAAGAGCAGGCACGCGGTATCACCATTGATGCATCGAACGTATCCATGGTCCACAAAGTCGGCGACCACGAGTATCTGATCAACATGATCGATACGCCCGGTCACGTCGATTTCGGTGGGGATGTTACCCGCGCCATGCGTGCAGTCGACGGCGCAGTCGTCGTTGTCGATGCCGTAGAAGGTCCGATGCCCCAGACGGAGACCGTTCTTCGTCAGGCACTCAAAGAGGGTGTTCACCCGGTCCTGTTCATCAACAAGGTCGACAGACTTATCAACGAGCTGAAAGTTAACCCGCAGGAAATGATGATCCGCCTTGGAAAAGTCATTGACAAGGTCAACAAGCTCATCAAAGGCATGAACGAGGATCTCTACACCAACGGCGGCTGGAAACTCGACGCAATGAAAGGAAACGTCGCCTTTGGATCTGCTCTTTACAACTGGGCAATTTCGATCCCCTACATGAAGAAGTCCGGCGTTACGCTCCAGACCGTTATCGACAAGTGTAACGAGGGCGATGCGAAGTACCTTGCAAAGGCTTCCCCGCTTCACGCAGTACTTCTCGATATGGTGGTAACTTTCCTCCCGAACCCGCTCCAGGCACAGGGTAAGAGATGCCACATCATCTGGCACGGAGATGTCGAGTCCCCTGTTGGAAAGGCCATGTATGCATGTGATGCAAACGGCCCGGTCGCCATGATGATCACCGATATCTCCTTCGATAAACACGCAGGAGAGGTCGCAACCGGTCGTTTATTCTCCGGAACCCTTACCCGCGGTCAGGAGGTCTACATCTCCGGTACTGCAGGCAAGCCGAACAGACTTCAGGGTGTCGGTATCTTCATGGGTCCGACCCGTGTTGAAGTAGAAAAGATCGTTGCAGGTAACATCGCAGCAGTCACCGGTCTTAACGATGCTATCGTCGGTTCAACCGTTACGTCCATTAAAGACATGACGCCGTTCGAATCCCTCAAGCACTACTCCGAGCCTGTCATGACCGTTGCGGTCGAAGCAAAGAACATGAAGGATCTTCCAAAACTTATCGAAGTTCTTCACCAGGTAGGTAAAGAGGATCCGACCGTTCGTATCAACATCAATGAAGAGACGGGCGAGCACCTTATCGCCGGTATGGGCGAACTCCACCTTGAGGTCGTTACCGGCCGTATCAAGAGAGACAAAGGTGTGGATATCGTTACGTCCCCGCCAATCGTTGTGTACCGTGAGACCGTTTCCAAGCCGCTCGACGGCACGGTTGAAGGTAAATCTCCGAACAGACACAACAGATTCTTCATGTCTGTCGAGCCGATGCCGGAAGCCATTCTGAATGCGATCCAGTCGAACGAGATCTCGATGAACATGGATAACATTGCCCGCCGTGATGCACTTGTCGCACTCGGTATGGACAAGGATGAAGCCAAGTCCATTAAGGATATCTACGGCTCGAACATGTTCGTCGACTGCACGAAAGGTATCCAGTATCTTAACGAGACGATGGAACTGATCATCGACGGTATTCACGAGGCACTCGACGGCGGACCGCTCGCCGATGAGCAGGTCCAGAACGTTCTGATCAAACTGCACGATGTCAAGCTTCACGAGGATGCTATCCACCGTGGTCCGGGACAGGTCATTCCGGCAGTTCGCGGCGGTCTGAAGGCAGCCCTTCTTATGGCCGGCGACACGCTCCTTGAACCGATGCAGAGAATCCAGATCACCGTTCCGCAGGATCAGATGGGAGCTGCCATTTCCCAGATCCAGGGACGCCGTGGTCAGCTGTCCACGACCGAGTCCGAGGGTGACCAGATCGTGGTTAACGGTGAGGCACCGGTTGCCGAGCTCTTTGGTTTCGCTGGCGATATCCGTTCAGCAACCGAAGGCCGTGCAATGTGGTCTACCGAGTTCGCAGGCTTCTCCCCGGTTCCCCAGGGAATGCTGTCTGAGATCGTTATGGGTATCAGAAAGAGAAAGGGTCTCAAAGAACAGATCCCGACTCCGAAGGATTACCTCGAGTAAATTCAATCGTTCACGTCCAAGGGTCATTGGGTCGTTTCGCACAGGAGGATATGTCTGTGCGAAACATGAATACTTTTTTTTGTTTTTTTTGCGTTTTTTTGGATAATGATATAAGAGATTATAGCGATACGTAAACGTTTGTTAGAGGGATGCCGTGAAAACGAAATATGTGGTTGTGGTAGAGTATAACCCGGAGTGGGAGAACGAGTTCCAAAAAATTGAGGATGAATTGCTTTTCGTACTTGCGGGAAAGATCCTTTCGATTGAGCATGTCGGAAGTACTTCCGTTCGAGGCCTCGCGGCTAAACCCATTATCGACATCGATATTGTGATCGATGATAATTTTGATGAAGTCAAATCACTGCTGGAGAGTATGGGGTACCATCATGAGGGAGATCTGGGTATCCCGGGCCGGGATGCGTTTAAATACGAATGGAAACCGCATTTGATGATGCACCATCTTTATGTCTGCAAAAAAGATAATGAGGAGTTAGCGAGACATCTCACGTTCCGCAATTATTTACGGGAGCATCCGGATGTCAGGGATAGGTATGGTGCCGTGAAAAAAGAGATGGCTTTGCGGTATTTCGATGATAGGGATTCGTATATGATTGGAAAGAGTTCCATTATCGAAGAGATCTATTGGATGTGCGGGTTTATTAGGTGAATGCCATAATCCTGAAAGGATGTCCTACCTGTAAAAAGGAGTTGGTCCTATCCAAAAATCACACTGGAGAAGTAAAACCCTCCTGCCGCGTCATTCCTTCAGGCATCGTTTGGTTCCCGAAATCTTGATCGCCCATACCGCCGCCTCCGTTCATGGATCCCATAGCCGAAAGATCGAGATCCGATGCATCCACTAAAAGATCGGGATTCACATTCTGTCCCTCCTCGGTCGACGGGATCGTTCCATTCAACTGACCGAGAATACTCTCTGCCCTCAGATCGCCGTACTCCGCCAGCGTGGTGATCCCGGTCTTATACTCATCATACGTATAGAACGCCGTCGGATCGGATTCCACGTAATCACCGATCAGTGCATCGATCGCCGCGATCCGATCATCGAACGAATCCCCGTAGAACTCGGTCGCGATTCTTTCCAGATACGCGTGATAGAGCTCAGTGTACGCCTCATTCTCCAGCAGAACGCCGATCAGCGGCCGCTCATCAAGAGAAACTCCGTTTGCGACCGGAGTATCGATCGGGAAATTCACTGCCTCGCTTGCATCGCTGATTCCGTAGGCAGCAAATGCCAGATTGAAATCCCACGGCAGGATCGAAATCTGACCATCCTCCTCGTACAGATAGTAATTGTGCTTCATCGAACTCACATAACTATCCAGATTCACCAGAGCCGTATTCGTTGCAAAGTACCTCAGCACCTCATCGACATCGACGTAGGTCTCCAGATCGGTGCCTTCATTCAGATTCCTGATCGCCGTGATAACGCGTTTTTTATCCGACTTCTTCGCATCAGTAACCGCATTATCGAAGATCTGATCATAACTGTCGATATCATCATCGATATAGACAAGATCCGCTCCTCCACCGATGCCGCTCATACCGCCTTCCATTCCGCCGCCCATATCCGGCCTCGTCATGTTTTGATCGTCAGTCCTGGTGAAATCCATCATCCCGGTCCGGTTCTGGAAATCCGTCAGGTTCATATCGTCCGGGAAACCCGTGAGGTTCCCGGCATCGGGCATTTGGAAACCGGTCCGCTCGTCTCCCTCGCCTCCGCCCATATTGCCCATTTCGCCCGAAATCGAATCCGGCTTATAGAGTTCGCCGTAATCCGCTCCGTACACTCTGTCGAGGAAATCTTCCTCGGGTGCCTCCACCATCAGATACAGACCGAAATACTCGCCGTTGATATAGACCGCCGCATACGAATACAGCGGCGTATCGACGCCGATATAATTCATCATCTCGTACGAGAGATACTCCTTCATGTAGGTCGCATCCTGATAGATATTGTTCAAAACGAACTCATTCAGCCCGTCGAAACTCTGACCGCTCAGATACTTATCGGCCTTGAGTTTGAAACTATATCTGTCTGAATCGCTGCTTGCAACCGACGACAGACTCGTAAGCCCCTTCGTTCTGATCGCGACCGACTCGAACGTCTCGCCGTTTATCGTGATATCGCAGAGATGGAACTCCTCTTCGAGAGGATTTTCCAGCATGTCTGACCAATTTTCATCACTGATCGTAATATTAACCATGGTGACTTCATCTTTGTCGAAAAAAGAACTCACATACTGGGGTTCCTTTGCGGAAATCCCCAGCACGGTTGGATTAAACATAAGGGTGCTGGTGAATAACACCGCACCAATGATCAGCACAATGGTGATCGTGTTGATATGTTTCATGTTACGTCATATATTCGCCGTTGTAGCTGACTAAAACGGCATTCGAGACACCGGAAAGCTCCGAGATCTTGTTGACGAAACCGCTCTCCTGATCCGGCAGGCGTACCTCGATCGTGAGTTACAGACCGGTCTTTGTAACGGTTTTTGATTTCAGGAGGGACTTTTTGACGGTTCTCCTCAGAAGGGTAGTTACGCTTGCCTCCGCATTTTCATCTTCGCAGTCCACGATCAGGATGTAGGGTTTGTCCGTCGGCTTCTTTGCCGAGAAGATGTAGAGAACAACACCGATGAACACCGATCCGAAGATCGCAAGTGGGATAAGTCCTGCACCAAGAACGATACCTGCCGAGATTGCCCAGACCAGGTAGGCTATATCCATCGGATCTTTCACTGCCGATCTGAACCTCACGATTGAGAGAGCACCGACCATACCAAGGGACAGGATGACGTTCGATCCGATTGCAAGAATGATCATCGTCGTCACAAGAGACATGGCAACAAGCGATATCCCGAATCCCGAGGAATACATCACGCCGGTGAACGTTTTCTTGTAAATATAGAGGATAAACAGACCAAGCATGAACGCGAGCACCATTGCGATAAGCATATCCGTTAAGGAAAACTCGGTGACCGTCGAAAGGAAGTCCGAGGATAAAATATCGTTAAACGTAAGTGCCATTTACTCACCCGAATACTCGTGCGACTGCATATTTCGAGAAGGCAGTGACCCTTCTGTTTTGTACTTGTACCATGCTTCTGATAATCGAGGGGAGATAATTGTCATATTTTACTTCCATTATGATGACTGGTTCCCCATGGGTTCTGATCATGGGGTCTTGGCGTTGAACATATCGGTCGAGTTCACGCCGGTCGAGATTTTCGTATCAAACGTCACCCGCACGTTTCCCGGGCGGTAGACAAACGGTTCTCTCATGTAGTCGACAAGCGTTTTCGGGCGGAGAAGTTCATACTTCATCTTTGCATACAGTTCGAGAATGAGGCCGTTTTTCGACTCTTTCATCCATTCCGTATCGCCCGCTATGAGTTTTTCGCACTCCTCTTTCGTAACGGTCGCAGAAATTTTGTTCGTGAGGTTGTTTATTTTGGTTTTTTTCTCTAAGCGGATGAACGAGGTATCATTATTGTAATACCGTATCCGAAACTTCTCCCGTTCATTCACTCCGTAGAGTTTTTCAAGAAGGGCTTTGTCATCCGGCGTTTCAAAATACAGACTCCGGATCCTGTATGATCCCTTTGCATCGGTATGTTCATCCGGGCCGGCGATAGTCGACAGACGATTTTTGATGATCAAATAGTCTGCCGTATTCAGGTAGTATTTTAATTCGTGCCTGAATTGTCTTGGTTTCATTTTTTCATGTCACCTCGTTTATACTCTGTTTGATGTAAAGCAGTATTAATATATTGGTTTATTTACATTACATTATGTTAAGCAATTACCGCGGCCAATTACTTTTTGAACTCCGCGCTCCAATATACTAGAAACAGATGCAGACCAATATTTTGTATGCCCCGTTCGTGAAGGACGATGAAAAGAAAGGGTTCGATATGCATGTTCATTCGACCGCGTCGGACGGGAGGACAAAACCAAAAACACTCGCCAAATTTCTCAATAAAAACGATTTGTCCGCCGCGATAACGGATCATAATGTGATTTCCGGGGTGAAGGAGGCACTTGATTATTCGGAGAATATCATTTGCGGGATCGAGGTTTCGGCTCTCGAGGGCCCGCATGTTCTGGTGTATTTCGATACGTACCGGGATCTTGCCTCCTACTATACCTCCTCGATTCAGGATCACCGGGGGAAGTGTCCGCATATGGCAGTGAATATTTCAACGGAGAGGGTCATCGAAGACGCTAAAAATGCAGGCGGTTTCGTGATCGCGGCCCATCCTTACGGGTATGGCGTAAGTGTCAGAGGGGTGATGAAGGGGATCGATGTGGGCGTTATCGACTCCTCGGTCGCGGGAGAGCTCGACGGTCTTGAAGTTATCTGCAGCGGGATGTCGGTGCGGCAGAATATGCGGGCCGAGACGTATGTCCAAAAAAACCGTGCGTGCATGACCGGGGGGTCGGATGCTCATGTTCTCTGGGAAGTGGGGCGGGCCGTGACCGTTGGTTCTGTCAATCAGACGCCGCTTGAGTTTCTTGAGGATGTGAAAGCGAGAAAAACGGGTGTGTGCGGGGTATCCCGCTCTTCGGGCCAGAATCTGCTGATGGGAGCATGCATGACGCCAGGATATATTCCATACGTCGCACCTGCGATGAGGATCCATGCACGGCAGAGCTGGATGCGGATGAGGGCCTAAGTTCCCCGTCCCGTCTAAAAAAGGAATGTGGGTTATTAGTAATTTATCCGGATGAATCCAAACGGTTCATCTTTTACTTCATAGGCAAGTTTTGCATCTCCCTGCGGAATGATATAAGCAAGCCATCCCTCGGCTGTTGCGTATTTGAGGATGTTGGTTGTTGGGACCGGGGTCACGGGTGTCGGGGTATCCGAGGGTGATGAGATGCACCCGGCCGACAGGGTTACGGCGATCAGGATAATGAGTGTACCAAGAATATACCAGATTTTTTTCATACATTCTCTACTGGATTTCTTCGCTATAAATAGATTATTGAAAAAAGGTCAGAGTATCGGCGAGAACAGCCGGGAGATACCCTCTTTGATCCTCGCGTATACCGACCGCTGATTGTACTCTTCAAGCGTGATCTCCGTGCAGTTTGTTTCGAGTTCGGAAAGAAAGAGCTCGCTCATCTTTTTGCTGAACTCGAGATCATAGACGAATGCATTCGTCTCAAAGTTCAGTTTGAAACTCCTGATATCCCAATTCGCGGTGCCTATTGTCGTACTTATTCCGTCGAAGACCCCGGCTTTACTGTGGATGAACCCGTCATTGTAGGTATATCCCCTCACACCGGCAGACAGCAGATCGCCGAGATAGGAGTGGTTTGCCCAGTACACGAACGGGTGATCCGGTTTGCAGGGGATCACGATTCTGACATCGACGCCGGAACGTGCCGCAAGCATGAGTTCGGTCAGCATCGGTTCGTCCGGGATGAAATACGGGGTATGGATGTAGATGGACTCTTTTGCATGCCCGATCAGACTCATGTAGCCCGAATAGATGGCTTTTTCTGCGGAATCCGGCCCGGATGACGCGATCTGTACATATGAATACCCGGCGACATCCAAAAAACCCTCTTCCGGATAATACAGACTGTCTCTGTCTTCGACCGATATCTGGGCATCCTTTGCCGCGTAGTTCCAGTCCATGATGAATCTGGTCTGCAGGGCGACGACGGCTTTTCCGTGGAGACGCAGATGTGTGTCCCGCCAGTATCCCATTGGCCCTTTGCCGAGATACTCGTCGCCGATATTGAATCCGCCGATAAATCCGACTATGCCGTCGACGACGAGAATCTTCCGGTGGTTTCTAAAATGCAGACGGGTATTGAGAAAGGAAACTTTGAGCGGAAAAAAGATCCTCACATCCCCGCCTGCTTTTTTCAGCGGGGTAAAAAAATCTTTTTTTTTTTTTTACCGAAAAGGTCCCTGCCGCGTCGAAGATCGCTCTGACTTCGATGCCTTCGGCCGCTTTCCGGGTAAGAAGTTCTATGATCTGATTTCCGAGTTCATCGTCCCGGATGATGAAATATTCAAGATGGATGTGATGTTTTGCATTTCCAATCGCCTCTTTGAAGGCTTCGAATTTCATCTCGCCGTCTGTGTAGAGTGTGATCTCGTTGTTTCGTGTCAGAACCGCATTGTCGAGACTGAGAAGGAGGGCGATCGTAATGTCGAAGCGGGAAATGTTCGGGGCAAGTTCCAGAGCATTATCCTTGATCTTGTGAAACTGCTCTTCGGCCTGGGCTGCGAGCATCAGATCTGCCTTGGTCTTTTTGCTGAAGATATGGGAACCGTACAGGTGTCTGCCGAGGAAAAGATACAAAACCAATCCCAAAAACGGCAGAAATACCATCACAAGAACCCAGGTCAGTGCCGCCTGAGGGCTGCGTCTTTCCAGGAAGATGACGGTAATACAGGCTCCAATATCGAGTAAGATGATTATCAGCTGTAAAAACCACATAAACTCGCCGAAAAGGACGTACAGCAGATCAATCATACGATACATGAATATGCTTCCCCGGGATGATAAAAGTTGATGTATCTACACCTCGTATGATATTGATATTGTGGTGTCCTACAGAATGCTTTTCGAGTACTGGGGAAGGGGTTTGTTAGTTGCCGCCGTTATTTCTGCGATCGCGGGACTGCTGGTTGGATTTGGGTATGTTCTTTATCTGGTCGCCGGCATATGCCTGGTAGTTTCCCTGGCGTTTCTCTTTATCGGACGCTGTATTCCAAAGGAGAGTGCTTGATATGCCGGTCATTACGTTTTCCCGCAATGTGTTTCTTCCGCTGACGAATGTCTGTGCAAATACCTGCGGATACTGCTCGTTCAAATCCCCGGTGGCCGAAGGCTGCGTGATGCCAAAGGAGGAGGTTGTCGCCACGCTCGAACGCGGAGCGGCGTTTTCCTGCACCGAGGCCCTTTTCACGTTCGGCGAACGTCCCGAACGCGAAGCCGGCTTTGCGGCATACATTAACCGGATGGGGTATCCCGATATTCTTTCCTACTGTAAGGACATGAGCCGGCATGCAATCTCGCTTGGGATTTTGCCGCATACGAATGCCGGCATCCTCACCTATGAGGAGCTGGAGGATCTCCGGCCCGTGAACGCGAGCATGGGTCTGATGCTTGAAACGACCGCCGAGATCCCTGCCCATGCCCACAGTCCGGGCAAAGATCCGGCAGTCAGGATAGAAATGATGGAAAATGCGGGAAAACTCAAAATCCCGTTCACGACCGGACTGCTGCTTGGGATCGGCGAAACCAGGGACGACCGTATCGAGTCGCTCGAAGTCATCCGCGATCTGCATAAAAAATTCGGGCACATCCAGGAAGTGATCGTCCAGAACTTCTGTCCCAAAGAAGTTACCGACATGGCGTCGTTTCCGGGAGCTTCGACCGAGGTGATCGCGGATACCCTCCGGCTTTCTAAAGAGATCCTTCCGTCGGATGTTTCCATCCAGATCCCGCCGAATCTTGCCGAAGCTTCCCTTCTCCTCGATCTCGGGGTGACGGATCTTGGCGGAGTGTCGCCGGTTACGATTGATTACATCAATCCGGAACATCCCTGGCCGGCTCTGGATGCACTAAAAGATATTGCCCGCGGATACGAGGTAAAGGAACGTCTGTGCATTTATGAAAAATACTGCACTCCAAAGTGGGTAGCTGCGGAGTTGTTCGGGCTGGTGAGTGAACTGGCAAAGAAAATCTACTGATTCCCTCTTTGCTTTATCCCAAATACCCAATGTAATCATGAACTTCTTTATCTCCCCAAGCAAATAGTAGTGTACATGGATGATGTCTGTCCCGCCCCGGTGAAGGAACGTTACTGGGAGATCGATGCAATACGCGGTTTCTCGCTTCTGGCGATGATCACATTCCACACGATTTTTCTCCTTGGCGTATTTCACATCATCAACGTGGATGTCTGGCTGGGGCTTGGTGCGTATCTTCCTCTCGGGACAAGCGTTTTCGTTATTATATCCGGAACATCCCTGATTCTTCGTCATGGGAGGATGCTTGACAAACCGCGCCGGGCCTATTATATGGCTATACTGAAACGCGGGCTGGAGATCATGCTGATCGGGCTTGGGGTCTCCGTCATCGCGTCCCTTTTGATTCTGGTGTTCATCACCGACGGAAGATACGTGTACTTCAACTTCCTGCAGATGATGGGTCTCTCAATGATTCTGTGCATCCCATTCTTACGGTTCGGGAAATGGAATCTGATATCCGCCGTATTCTTTATTCTGCTCGGACTCTTGCTTGAAACGGTCAGCGGGCCTACCTGGCTGATGGCGTTTGGGATCATCCCGCCCGATTTTTATCCGCGTGACTTCTTCCCGGTCTTTCCCTGGGTCGGCGTTATGCTGTTCGGCGTATTTCTCGGCTCTCTTCTGTATCCAAACGGTATCCGCAGATTCAACTTCCCGTCGGCCGGTAAGATCGGCGAGGGTCTTGCCGTTATCGGCCGTTATCCTCTCCAGATATATCTCGCCCATATCCCCGCTATCGGGACTGGTCTTCTCTTGCTCGTCGTAATATCCGGTCTTATGGGATGTCCCATCGGACATCTCTAATCTCTGACGGGTTCCTAGCAACATACTTATCTGCCTAACACATACATGCCTGAAACAATGAGCGATGAGCAGAACATATCTCCGTGATCTCCCCCTTTAGTAAAGAGCGAACGGTACTGGGAGATTGACGCCGTCCGCGGCCTTGCTCTGTTTGGGATGCTCTATTTCCATTTTCTCGCCTGTCTCGTGATGTTTCACATTCTTCAGGAGACCCGCGAGTTTTTGTATTATTACAGTCCTATCGTGATCGTCTCGGCAGCCTTCGTGTTCATTGCCGGCGTTGCGATCGTTCTCAGGTATAACCGGATGCTTGGAAGGCCTATGCAGGCATACTACCGAGATATCGCAGTCAAAGCCCTGGTTCTTTTTTTTATCGCCATGTGCATCACGGCGCTGACCTGGCTTGCCGCCGTGTTTATCTTCCATGATGATGTCTTTGTCAAGTTCGGCTTTCTCCATATGCTGAGCATATCGATGTTGATCGCGATTCCTTTGATCAGGTTCGGCAAATGGAACATTCTTTTCGGCCTGCTGATCATCCTTGTTGGGATTTTCATTATCCCGGGCATCCATGATCCCGGCTGGCTCTATCCGCTCGGTATTCACAGCGCCGACTTTATGGATCATACGCCGGATTATTTCACGCTCTTTCCATGGAGCGGATTCATCCTGCTAGGCATTGGCCTTGGAAATATCTTCTACCCCAAAGGCGTCAGGGCGTTTCCTATGTGGCAGCCGAAAATCCCTGGGAAATTCTTTGCCAGACTCGGCCACGGCAGAACAACGCTGATCGTCTACCTCATCCATATGCCGATTTTTTTTGTAATGCTGTGGATTTTGAGCGTGACGACCGGCATCGGATACGTTTAGTCGTCCAGAAATTACTTAGATATACAAAAACCAATATGAAGGGAACAATGGGTGGTGAAGTACGGGAATATGATGATTCGATCCTTACCGAATCTGGCGACTCGCAGAGTTCCAAGAGCGGGAGATACTGGGAAATCGATGCTATCCGCGGAATTGCAATCCTTGGCATGCTCTTTTACCATCTCCTCGCCTGTCTTGTTTTGTTCCATATAATCGCCGAGGATCCAAACTTCCTTTCCTATTATAATACGTATATGTTTGGATCGGGAGTCTTCGTTCTTCTTGCAGGTATCGCGATGATCCTCCGTCATGAACGGATGCGGGGAAGAACGACAAAGGAGTACTATCTGGCTCTGGTGATCAAAGCACTGTTTCTTCTGGCTCTCGGGTTTTGTATTACCATTGGGAGCTGGATCGGCGCTACCCTTTTCCTCGGCAGTGATGCGTTTATCAAGTTCGGCTTTCTGCATATGCTTGGTGTTTCCATGCTTCTGGCGATCCCCCTTCTCAGATATGGGAGATGGAACATCATCCTTGGTCTGATAATCATCGCGATCGGGGCGTTTATTTTTCCGTACATTAATGATCCGTCCTGGCTCTATCCTCTGGGGATTCATGCGGAGGATTTCATGCAGTATACCCAGGATTATTTCCCGCTGTTCCCCTGGTTTGGGGTGCTTCTTTTGGGTGTCGGTCTTGGAACGGTTTTCTATCCAAACGGCAGGCGTAGTTTTACCATCCGCGAGCCGGGAAAAATCGGGGAGGCTTTTGCGAAACTCGGGAACGGGGCCGTGACGCTGTTTATTTATCTCGTCCACATCCCGGTGATCTTCGTCATCCTCTGGATCTTCTCTTCCCTGACGGGAATTGGGTATTTGTAATATGATTATTGATATATTGAACTCCGACTCGGACCCGGCCGGGCGAAATATCCGGGCAGCTATCGATGAACTTTTGAAAAATCCGCCGGAGGGAGGCTTTCCTCTTTTTGACGGGAATGAGGTGACGTTTCACACCGTTTCAGGCCGGATCATCCATGCGGAAAAAACCGCGGTGAACCCTGATGCGGATCTCATTATTGTTGTTTCGCGTCACTCGAGCGTGAACCCGGTTCCTGTTCTAACTGTCCATCCGGCAGGGAACTTTGGGGTTGCGGGGCTTGGCGGGAACGACCGGGAACTGGGCCTGACGAGTCCTGCCTGGATGAAGTCGATTCTGCAGAATCATGCAAAGTTCGTTCCGGAAGGATATCGTGTCTCGTATGAGATCACGCATCACGGCCCGACGGATTTCCCGGTCCCGTTCTTTTTTGTCGAGGTGGGGAGTACGGAAAAGGAGTGGAATGATCCCGCAGCCTGTATTGCGGCGGCAAAAAGCGTTCTGTATGCCCGCCCGTCGCCGGAGATTGTCTCTCTGATCGGGTTTGGCGGTACGCATTATGCGGTTCGTCAGACGGCGATCGGTCTTGAGACGAAGGGGGCGTTTGGGCATATGATGCATACGCGGGATGTCGGTTCGGTTTCCAAGGAGATGATATCCCAGATGATCGCAAAGTCCGGCGGGGTGTTTGCCGCGCATATCGACCGGAAAGCTCTGTCCAAGCAGGAAATCTCCCATATCGAAGGGATCCTTGCTGAAATAGAACTAGACGAGATCACCGAAGGGGACTTGCGTAAAATGAACGCGATGTCCTTTTCGACCTGGATCGCCTACCGCGATCTGGCCGCATTGCAGGCTCCTGATCTAAAAATATTCCCGCACGGCAGAATACTGGACGAGGAGCCGGCCGCGATTGAGCTTCCGTCTGATCTGTTTTCTGCAGCATATCTCGGGTATGAAGAGATTTTCTTAGCTGAGCTGGACAAAATGGGAAATATTTTTCACACGACCGGAAAAGGCGGCAGACTTATGCAGACTTTGTTCACTTCTGCCAAAAACAGGCAGAAGGTATCAGGTGATTTAATAGTCTTATCCGTTCAACAAATAACACGTACACAGGATAGTTTGGTGGAAGGTGATCAGATCACGATAACCCGCCGGCAGTTTGATCCCAAGCTCGCGCGCACGCTTGGGGTCCCGTCAGGTCCGCTGTATGGGCAGCTTGTTGCCGGAAAATCCGTGACGCTTCCCGACGGCAGCACGATCACGCCGGACATGGTCACAAAAGTGACCAGGACATCCATCAAAATACCGGGATTGGAGAATTACTCATGAGATCAATTGTAGAAGAAGCATTATCACGCAAACGGTTCGAAGACGTTGCACGCGACGACACACCGGTTTCCGCAATTTACGACGCAGAAACCGAAGCTGAGCTCGGTGCAAAAACCTACTCAGTCCGTCCGCAGACGCCCGAACCGGTTCAGGCAGCAGCCCCGGTTCAGGCTCCCGACGTGAAAAAAGAGCAGCCGAAACCCGATGTTGACTACTCGAGTCAGTACAGTTTTTCCGCTGCCAAGACGACACCGACGGATGAGGATGACGAATTCGATGAGATCCTTGATGCTCTCCGGACAAAAATCACCGTAATCGGCTGCGGCGGCGGAGGATCAAACACCGTTGCCCGTGTCTATGAGGAAGGAGTGGAAGGTGCAGAGATCTATGCACTGAACACCGATGCCCAGCACCTCTCGATGCTAAGGGGAAGAGTCGGCCGCCGTATCCTTATCGGCCGCCAGACAACCAAAGGTCTTGGAGCCGGCGCCATCCCCCAGCGCGGCGAAGAGGCTGCCATTGAAAGCGAGGATGTTATCCGTCAGGCACTTGCCGGCAGCAACATGGTCTTCGTGACCGCCGGTCTCGGCGGAGGAACCGGAACCGGCTCGGCCCCGGTCGTTGCCAAAGTCGCCAAAGAGATCGGCGCTCTGACGATCGCGATCGTCACTCTGCCCTTTACCAGCGAAAGTGCTACCAGAATGGAAAATGCCGAGATCGGTCTCGAGCGTCTTCGGGAAGTCGCCGACACGGTGATCGTAATCCCCAATGACCGCATCCTGGAAGTTGTGCCGCGTCTCCCGCTTGCCCAGGCATTCAAGGTCTCCGATGAGGTTTTGATGCGTGCCGTGAAGGGTATCACCGAACTGATCACGCTTCCGGGTCTCGTGAACCTCGACTTTGCCGATGTCCGGACCGTTATGGAACAGGGCGGCATCGCCATGATCGGTGTCGGCGATTCTGACAGCGAGGATAAAGCGACCGACTCAATCAAGAAAGCTCTGCGCTCTCCTCTTCTCGACGTCGATATTACCGGCGCAACGGCCGCTCTCATCAACGTTATCGGCGGACCCGATATGACGATGGTCGAGGCCGAAGGTGTTGTCCAGGAAGTTTATCAGAGAATCGATCCCTCTGCGCGCATTATCTGGGGTGTTCAGGTCGATCCGAAGATGGAAGGCCGTATGCGGACAATGCTTATCGTTACCGGTGTGCAGTCACCACAGATTTATGGTAAGCAGGAACAAATATCTAGGGCATCACAATCAAGTCAGGTCCAGCGCTCAAAGTTTGAGATTGACTTCCTGAGGTGAATACATGGCTAAAAACGAGAAAAAGACCGATGAAAAAAAGGCACTCCCTTCCGTCCAGATAAAGAAACCGGAGATTACGAAAGCAAGTGTCTCAGAATTCTTCAGAAAATATATCCGTGTTCTAAAACTTGCACGCAGACCCACAAAAGAGGAGTTCTGGAAAATTTCCGCAGTCGCTGCGGTAGGAATTGTACTTATCGGCGTTCTAGGATTTCTGATATATCTGATATTTGAATATCTCCTTCCATAACTATGACTGAATCAAAGTTTGGCAATCACTACTATATCTTAAAGACGACCTCCAAGCACGAGCGGACCGTTGCCGATAACATCCGTGAGGCAATAGAGAACAATATAACGGATGTCGTCGTCACCGCAGTAGTCGTGCCGGAAGATATCAAAGGCTACGTCTTCGTGGAAAGTCCCGAAGAGCATGCCAGAATCGAAGAGCTCGTCGAATCGATCGCTCATGCCAGAGTCGTTCTCAAGAATGAAACGTCGCTGGAAGAGATCAAGCACTTCCTCGTTCCAAAACCGGCAGTCTCCGGTATCGACGAGGGAACCATCGTTGAGCTGATCGCAGGACCGTTTAAAGGTGAGAAGGCAGTGGTTAAGCGCGTTGATCACACCAAAGAAGAAATCACCGTTGAACTTTACGAATCGATCGTTCCAATCCCGATCACGATTCGCGGCGATAACGTCCGCGTGATCGATCGTAATCAGGAATGAGCTGGGTTTTCCCCGCGTGAATGCGAAAAATCCCTATCTATTCTCCAATCAATCTCTTTTTCCGGGGATGTTTATCCAGTAGGTTTATGTTCTCAGAGGTCGACCTTAGTGAACCAATGTTGGGCTACCTTCGGGTATGCGCCAGCATACGGTGATACAATGGCAGAAACTGTCGAGGTACTGGTACCCGGCGGTAGAGCAACTGCAGGACCACCACTTGGTCCGGCACTGGGTCCCCTTGGGATCAACGTAAAAGCAGTCGTTGATGATATCAACAAAAAGACTGCTGAGTTCAATGGCATGTCCGTTCCGGTAACGGTAACGGTCGATGACAAAAAGAACGTCACGTTAACAGTCGGTATTCCTCCAACAACCGCTCTTGTAATGAAAGAAGCGGGTATTGAGAAGGGTTCCGGCACTCCGAACACTCAGGCAGTTGGTAATCTGCCGCTTGAAGCTGTCATTCGCATTGCAAAGATGAAGATGGAATCCATGCTTTCCTACGACCTGAAAACGGCCGCAAAAGAAGTCATGGGCACCTGCGTTTCCGTTGGTGTGACCATCGAAGGCAAATCTGCCAAAGAGGCAATTGCCGCCGTCAATGCAGGCGAGTGGGACTCACAGCTCGCGTAAGCGAGCAATAGTTCGCGCCGCTTCAAACGGGTACGTGGATTTCCCACGTAAAAAAATGTACAGTAGTAGAGAACAAAACCATAGGAGATTGGGGAACACTCCAGTCGAAGAACTATGGGAGGCTTCATCAAATGGTTGAAAGAACCCAGATTATAAATGCTGTTACGGCAGCAATCAAGCAGGCCCCCGAACGGAAGTTCCAGGAAAGTATTGATATTACTATCAACCTGAAACACGTTGACATGGCCCAGCCAAAAAACCGTATTGATGAGACGATTCTTCTGCCACAGGCAATAGGCGTCAAAAAGATCGCCGTTCTTGGTAAGGGAGATATTGTGTCCCAGGCACGTAACGCAGGTGTCGATTTAATTATCGGTCCTGACGAAATCGAGCTTCTGGGCGGCGTTCCGCGTGAAGCACGCAAAATGGCCGGACAGTATGACTTCTTCCTTGCAGAGACTGCGGTTATGCCCCTTGTTGGTCGCTGGCTTGGTCAGAGACTCGGTCCACGCGGTAAAATGCCGCAGCCGATCCCGCCGACCCAGGACATCACTCCGATCGTCGAGCGTCTGAGAAACTCCGTAAAGATTCGGTCAAAAGACAGACTCAATATGTCTGTTAAGGTTGGAAACACCGGTATGACCATTGAGGAAGTTTCTGAAAATATTGACGCCGTCGTAAAGAGGATTGTAGGAAGACTTGAAAGCGGAGAGTTAAACATCCGTTCCGTCTACGTCAAAACCACGATGGGTCCAGCAGTGAAGGTGATGTAAACATGCCAATTTATACCCACCATCTTCCCGCATGGAAACGTGAAGAAGTTGAGCAGATCAAAGATCTCGCCGACAAGTATACACTCGTCGGCTTAGTTGATGTCTACGGTATTCCCGCAAGACAGTTCCAGCAGATCCGCAGAAATCTGCGCAGCAATGCAGTTGTGAAGGTTGCAAGAAACACCCTTGTCGAGCATTCCATGAATGAACTCGGCGGTCACTTCGTTGATCTGAACGGGAAAGTTTCCGAGCACTCGGCACTTATCTTTGCAAACGGTAACCCGTTTAAACTGTTCAAGTCCCTTGAACAGACGAAGACAAAGCGCTCCGCCAAAGCAGGCGAGATCACTCCTGAAGACATTGTTGTTCCGGCAGGACCAACTACCTTTAAGCCCGGACCGATCGTAGGAGAACTCCAGCAGGCAGGTATCCCGGCAGCCATCGACGGCGGAAAGGTCAAAATTAAAGAGACCAAGACCGTTGTTAAGGCTGGTGAGGCTATCAACAAGAAACAGGCCGATGTGCTTTCGAAGCTTGGCATCAAACCAATGCCGGTCGGTCTCTCCCTCCTCGCAGTATGTTACGAGGGAGACATGTATCTGCCGGACGTCCTCTCTGTAGACGACGAGGCATACAAGGCAAAGATCACTCTCGCAGCACAGCAGGCATTCAACCTCGCAGTCAACGCAGCAGTTCCAACGGCATGTGCCGGTGTTACTGAGGCTCAGATCGCGAAGGCCGTCCGTGAGGCAAGAAACCTCGGTGTAGAAGCATCCATCTATGAGAAGGGTGTCATCGAGCTGATCATCAGCAAGGCATACAGACAAGCAAACGCCCTGAAGGCAATTTAAATCAGAAATAGGTGAAATCAAAATGGAGTATATTTACGCAGCTCTGTTAGTTCACTCCGCAGACAAAACTGTGGATGAAGAATCGGTAAAGGCAGTTCTCTCTGCCGCAGGTATCGCAGTCGACGACTCCCGTGTCAAAGCATTAATCGCAGCACTTGAAGGTGTTGACATCGAGGAAGCAATCTCCAAGGCAGCAGCCGCACCTGTAGCAGTTGCCGCAGCAGCAGGCGCAGCAGCAACAGTCGAAGAGGCAGCAGCACCCGAAGAGAACAAGGAAGAAGAGGAAGAGAATGCCATGGCAGGCCTTGGCGCACTCTTCGGCTAAATCTTTTTTTTAATAATTAATCCGGCATCAGTTGGCTGATACATTTTCCATAGTTTAGAGTATTTTCACGAAGGAATTCTTTTTAAAAAACGGGTGGTTTATTTTTCAGGATTTTTATCCCATCAGCGTGTTTCAAGTGGGATCGTTTCCAGCTACGCGAGCATTTTTTTCTCGTCAATCATGTCGCGGCGATCGTAGAGATAGAATTCTACGGGTCTCCAGAGGGCGACCCAGCCGATAATGACAAAACTCTGTCCGATTGCATAGATGATATCATTCTGATTGTGAATGCTGGTTACCACACTACTGAATATCAGGCAGATTATCAGGAAAATCAATCCGCGGATAAGATATCTTCGCCCTTTGTTCATGGCCAGTTTGTATTTCTGGGTCGCCGAACAAACTCTCTCGGCAAAATGTGCATGGATCGCCTTTTCCATATCCGTGCGTGTCTTTTCATCATCGTACAGGCTTCGTTCTAGATACAAAACGATCTTTGCGGTACCGCGTTTATCGTTTTGCATGTCATCGAGCGAGTCCATGATGTAGGATTCGGTTGCCTGATTGATCTCTTTTTCGTCGTTTGGCGCAGGGTCGAGCAGATTATAGAACTGTGCAGGCTGCGCGATTCTCAGTTCGATCTCATTCCATTTCTCGTGTACTTCACATGATGTCATATGCGTCCCTCTTTTGCAAGAATTCCGGCGGTAACAACCTGGCCGCAGGAGATACAGCCATCACCGAACGGATATCTTGGATTCGTCAGGCAGACAACACCGGATTCTTTGAGCGTTTCAATGATCGTCTCCCGAATGGAACGGTTAATTGCCACGCCCCCTGAAAGTGCTGATGTCTGTATGCCTGTTTTTTCAACTCCTGCAAGTGCCAGCTGTGCGATGCCCTTTGCAAGAGTGGTTTGAATCGAAGCCGCAATGTCTTCGACACAAATACCCTCGTTCAACATTTCCATACCATCACGAAGGATGGAGGATGTCAGCAAAACATCCCGACCGTCCCGTGATTCGATGCTGATTTCCATCGACTGGGCTACACCTCGGGCTGCGTATGCCTCCAGCATCATTGAAGGTTCACCGTCGTATGTTCTTTCCTGGCAGATCCCAAGGAGTGCCGCGGCGGCGTCCAGAACCCGTCCGGTCGATGTTGTGGCCGGAGTGTTGAACCGTTTTTCCGTCTGCTGGGCAAGGATCCTTAGAGCCGTTTCGTTCCATCCTCTGCTTTGGAGAAGCGACAAGGTCTCTTCGTTTGGAAGAATGCCGTAGAGCATCCTCTCCGGGAATTTTGTTGCCAAATCCCCTCCCGGCATAAGGACCTGCTCGAGATGCCCGGTTCTCATGTATCCGTTCCCCGGCGATCCCGCAAGGATCTCCCCTCCCCAGATGGTTGCATCCTCTCCGTATCCGACCCCGTCGATGGCGATACCCACAACCTCTTCGGTGGTCACCGAGGCAATGTGAGCACAGTGATGCTGGACCGGGCAGAGAGTTGCCCCGTATCTTTCGGCAAGTTCCTGAGCGACCCGCGTACTGAGAAACTGCGGGTGGAGATCATGGGCAATGATTTCGGGAATCGATCCGGTAAGACTGGTCAGCTTCTCGATCGTTTCCTCTAAATATGCCACGGTAGGTGGATTTCTGATGTTTCCGATATGCGGCGAAGTTATCAGAAATCCGCCTTTGTAAATCGTGGCATTCGCGTTCAGTTCCGGCCCTACACCGAGGATCTGCCTATCCCCGAGATCCATTTTGGTTCTGAGCGGGGCAAAGCCCCGTGACATCCTGATCAGATATCCGTCCCTTACAACCGAATCATCGCATCTGTTCACGATCTCGCGGTCGTGAGTGAGAATATAATCCACAACTCCCCCCATCTTTTCGATGATGGTTTTTGTCTCCGTGATCATCGGCGTTCCCGGAGCATTCGCACTTGTCATTATCAAAAGGGGAGATTTGAGTTTTGCAAACAGCAGGTGGTGGAGTCCCGTATACGGCAGCATCACACCAAGATTGTGGAGCTGGGACAAAGACGTGTGGGATAGCGGATCGATCTTATCGAGGATCATGATCGGATGAACTGGTCCTTTGAGGAGATCCCACTCTTCCTTGGTTGGCTCGACGACAAATTCCGGGATGATTTCTGGCTTCATCATCACGGCGAGGGACTGGTTCGGTCGTCCGAGATTTTGTTTCAGGCGTTCTGCCGTCTTTTCAACACAGCAGATATGAAATCCTCCAACCCCTCTGACGGCAACAATATTTCCCTCATCCAGCAGGTTCGCCGCCGCAGAAATCGGGTCGGCCGCTTGTATTGTCTCCCCTGTTCCTTTCAGCAGAGATAGTTTAGGTCCGCATTCTCTGCAGGCGATCGTCTGAGCATGATGCCGCCTGTTTCCCGGATTCTCGTAGTCTTTCAGGCAATCAGTACATGCCGGGAATGCATCCATACTCGTTCGTTCCCGGTCGTAAGGAACGGATTTGATAATACTGTATCTTGGCCCGCAGTCGGTACATGACGTTGCCCAGTATCCAAAATAGCGGCTGTTTGGATCCATAATGTCGTGGAGACAGTGCTCGCATGTCGCAATATCTGCAGGAACAAATCCCGTCCTTGCCCCGTCCTGACTTTTCAGAATAGTAAAATTTCCCCGGGGATTCCAGTGCGGCAGGGGTTCGATAGATACCGAGTCGATGACCGACATCTTCGGTCCTTTTACAACCTCGCGGCAGAACGCATCGAACTCCTCGCCGGCAGCATCGATCTCCACTTCGCTCCCGTGATTGATGACCGTCCCTTTTATTCCAAACCGTTGTGCCTGGGCATAGACAAACGGGCGGAATCCTACTCCCTGTACGATCCCGCGCAGGATTATTTTACCAGACTTCATCAATCCTTCTCAAAAAGGATTATAGAATCACAGACAATATAAGTGTAGGGTTTTGTGCCCCACATATTTTCTTTGTGGAGCGCCCATAATACAGAATAGGAGATACACCATGCCTGATGATCCATTAACCAACATCCTTCGCAGCAAACGTGAGACGACCAGATTCCAGGTCTTAGTTGAGGTTGCCGAACACCAGCCCTCGATCCGCCAGCAGGAAATTGCGGAAAAACTCGGCGTGACCCCCCAGGCAATATCTGAATACGTCCGTGATCTCGCAGAAGAAGGCTACATCAGTGCCGAAGGAAGAGGAAGATATTACGTTACGCACAAAGGAGTCGAGTGGGTCCTGAATAATGCGGAGATTCTTGAATCTTATGCACGTCACGTCCGTCGGGATATCATTCATCAGGTCGTAACCTGGCCCGCCATTGCGGATTCCGATTTGAAAGCAGGCGACTCGGTCGGCGTGTACATGAAGTCCGGATGGCTGTATGCAGGCAAACGTCCCCAGACGGCGATGGGTATGGTCACGGCAGATGCGTCGGAAGGAATGGATGTCGGCGTAGCCCGGCTTGCGGGGATCATCGAGCACACCGAAGGAAAAGTGGATGTTGCGAAAGTCCCGCGTATCGAACGCGGCGGCTCGAAGATGGTTTCGATGGAGAAATTTCTTTCTCTTGCAAAAAATGCCGATATCATCGCTGCGGTCGGACTGGAAGCGTATCTGGCCTGTAAAAATTCAGGGATCAAACCGGATATGTTTTTCGGGGCACGGGAAGGAACCGTCGAGGCGGCGTTCCATGGAATGCGCTGTCTGATTCTGGTCGTTGATGAGGAGTTCACCGATTTCCTGAAACGTCTGGAAACAGGGGGTCTTTCCTATACGATCCACGAACTGGTGAACGAATAACGTGACGACCATCGTCCAACCCTGGAAAAAGGGGTATAAAGTCTATTTTTGTGACGACGCAAAGGCAGGCAAAATCAAACATGTAGGGACCGTTGAACTCGAAGAAACTTCTAAAGGGATGCGTCCGTCCGAGTTTTTCGTCAGACGGCCCGGGACTTCGCATGCCGAGAAGACGCCGACGAAAGAGTTCATCACGGTTCTTCGCGCAAACGGCCCGATCAAACTCACTCAGACGATGCCGGCGTTTCAGGATTTCCTGCGTGGAATGCAGCTTTCCTGGGAGACAACGACTCTTTGCCGGACCTGTCTTTTTGACGATCGTCTGACGTCCCTCACGGAAGAAACGCGGATCCGGTGCGGGCAGGAGTATGTCTGTCTCGACTGTGCGAAGCGCGAGCTCCGCCGCGAACTTGGTCATATCAAACATCTGGGAAAACGAACCCAACTGCATATCGAAAATCTTCTGGAAGAGTATCGCGATCTGGACATGGTGCTTGCGATCCTTCAGCCGGAGTCTCTCGATACCAAGAAAACGATGTTCGACCGGCTCGAGGCCCATGATCAGACGCCGACCGAACGCATCGAAAATCTTCCGCTTCCCCGCCAATTTGTCGATTTATGCGGTGTCGAAACCTTGATGCCCGCCCAGCAACGTGCGATCGAATCCGGTCTCCTGTACGGAAAAGATCTGCTCGTCGTTGCGGCTACAGCAAGCGGCAAGACCTTCATCGGAGAAATGGCGGGGCTGAAAAACTATCTGGAAAAACGCGGAAGAATGCTTTTCCTGGTCCCGCTTGTGGCTCTTGCAAATCAAAAATACGAAAGATTCTCTGAAAAATACAAGTCGGTAACCCAGACATCCATAATGACCGGTGTTTCCCGTGTGAATCTGCCGGAAACACGCCCGGTAGGAAACCGCGGGGCCGGTGGCGGGATCGTTGTCGGAACCTATGAGGGTATGGACAATCTTTTGAGAAAGGGCATGCCGGTCAGCAATATCGGAACGGTTGTGATCGACGAGGTCCAGATGCTCGAAGATCCAGAACGGGGACACCGTCTCGACGGACTGATCGCGAGACTGAAATACGTCGCTCCCAAAGCCCAGTTCCTCTATCTTTCAGCAACGATCGGTTCACCGAACCTTCTCGCAAAAAAACTGAATGCCTCCCTTGTTTCGTATGCGGAACGTCCGGTTGCTCTGGAACGTCATCTGATCTTTACGGAAAAAGACGGGAAGATTCCCTTCATCAAAAAGCTGGTGTTCGAAGAGTTCAACAAGACCTCCTCCAAAGGATACAAAGGTCAGACGATCGTTTTCACGAATGCACGGAGCAGATGTCATACAATCGCCGAGGCAATTGGCGGGATGGCCGCACCCTATCACGCCGGTCTCACCTCTCAGGAACGCCGGTCCGTTGAACGGCAGTTCGAGGAGGGAAAACTCGCCTGTGTTGTAACGACTGCGGCCCTTGCTGCCGGTGTGGATTTCCCGGCCAGTCAGGTCATATTCGATGCTCTCGCGATGGGAATCGACTGGCTCTCCGTTCAGGAGTTCCATCAGATGATGGGTCGTGCCGGCCGTCCGGATTTCCATGATCTTGGAAGAGTCGTTGTTCTCGCCGAACCCGGTGTCTCCTATTCGCGTGAGACAAAGTTGACCGAGGAGGAAGTTGCCATCCAGCTTCTCAAAGGAGATATGGAAGAGGTCTCGCCGGTATACGACATCGAGGAAACATCCGAAGAGTTTGCGGCAAACGCCATAACCTGCCGCGGCCGCGAGGCTGACATCATCACCGTTGGAAACATTATGGTCGGTGTGGGAGACGATCCGATCCAGGAACTTCTCAGACATAAACTTGTCAAAAAATCCGGCGGTTTCCTGGAGCTTTCTCCGCTTGGAAAAGTTATGGCCGAGCATTTCATCGGCATGGAGCGGCTCTTGGAGATCGACAAACTCGTTCGCGTGATGGACGATCCTCTGGAAATGATCGCCGAACTTTTCTGCATGGATGAGGAACGGGAAAAAGAAAAACGCAGGATCGACCGCCGCTCTACCGAGAAAAAAGAATCTGCATGGATCGGCGACAAAAAAGCCTATGCCAAACCCGATTCCGAGCCAGCCTGGGTCGCAAAAAAGAAAGAGATCCATGCAGTGGAAAAGCATGCTCATGATGATGCACGGCGCAAGAAGGCCGGGTCCCGCAAGTTGCGCCGCGAAGAGGAAGAAGTCGAGGTTTCGAAACCTCCCCGCCGGGCGAGCAAGGAGATGGAAGACCGCGTGGAACGCAAAAAGCGCGAGGCTTCCCAGTTTATTCCCCCGCCGAAGCGAAAACCGCGTGAGGGTCCAAATGTTTCCGGCAAGGGATCTACAACCGGCCCCTCCGGCGATCCGGTCAATATTATTGAAGGTGCTGTCGATCTTCGTCGTGCCGGCAAGTATGACGAGGCATTAAAGATCCTCGGTAATTACGTTGCCGATAATCCGAAAGACAGCCGCGCTCTGGTTGAACTGGGTAAGGTGTACGACCTTCGCGGTGAACGGGACACGGCATATTTGTGTTATCAGAAAGCGGCAGCGGCCAATACCCAGAATCGGGAAGCAATCGACAGAATGAATGCATTCCTTATCGGGATCACGGTGGATATCGATAATGATTCACCAGACTCTGGAAAACAGCCGGCAGTTGTGAAAAAGAAAAAAGAATAAAAAAATTTCTCTAATTTTTTATATCTTCGATATCGGAAGATTTGCGGTTACGTGCCGATTCTATACTTTATTGACACTGAATACCCATTTCGTACAGTGCATACAGCTCATTTGCCGCCTCTGGTCCGGCACGCCGCATCGTCTGCTCGATTAACACTTCCGCACACTCCGTCGGCAGGCAGGTAATCCCCTCTTCCCCCACGCGGATGAGTTCGATAAGCGAAACAAACTCCTCTTCTGTTAGTCTGTTGAGACGTGCCGCAAAATCATCGGCGTCCTTTGCATAATGGTTTGCCACCGGCGGAAGAATCGAACGATACTGATTTTCCGATGTTCCGCAGACAAGCGTATCACACTCCGGTGCGAGTTTTAAAAGAAGAGCGATATCGTGTTCGGATAATATGCGAGACATATTCTACATTGGGGATTCATGGATTAATTAGGTTCCGCAAAGAGAACACAGATCCCGCGAAATCCTGAGGACATAAAGGATCTCGCCGTCTTCCTGCTTTTCTTCTGCCGCGACAAGGGCAATGAGTCCTTGTGCGTGACAAAGCTTGAGGATCTCGTTAATGCCTGTAAGGGAAGAGATGAGAAGAAGGATTCTTCCAAACGTCGCGAGGCGTGCCGGCGCTTCTCGAAGAAACCATTCGACGACTTCACGCCCCGAAGTCCCTCCGTCGAGAGCATACTCAAGCCAGTCGTCAAACCACTCCTTTGGATCGGTTGGAAGGTAGGGTGCGTTGAATAGTATCAGATCGAACTCTCCAGAGATCGGATCAATGAGATCCCCTCTGATGACCTCGATACCGTTTATCTCATGGGCATATCGTGCAGCGTGGGGATTTATTTCGACGGCAAGGACCTGCGGGGTTATCTCGGCTACGGATTTTGCCACGGCACCCGATCCGGTTCCAATCTCCAGCACGCGGTCTTCCGGTTTTACTTCGGCACGCGCCGCTTTGATTAAGAGATACGTATCTTCTGCGGGAAAATAGATCTGGCTTGTATCGATATCCATTATAGCAGGTCAGTAAGCCGGTTGGCAAGCTCAATAAAATCCACAATTGACAGCATCTCGGGGCGTTTGCCGAGCAGATCTTTTTGGAGACTGCTGATGAGTTTTGCCATGATCTCTTCCCCGTAGATACTTTTCATCCCTTTGAGTCCGTTTTGGATCGTCTTTCTCTGGTGGGAGAAGAGTTCCCGAACGAGAACCGAGTGGACATCGCGGTTGAGAATTTTGACCGGCGGTTCATGCGGGATGATTTTTACGACCGCTGAATCAACTTCCGGTGGCGGGTTGAATGCCTGCGGCGGGAGTTTGAGGATGAGGTCGACATCCGCATAGGTCTGGACCATCACGGAAAGCCTGCCGTATTCACCGTCGCCCGGCGGAGAAACCATTCGTTTTGCGAACTCCCACTGATACATCAAAACAGCGGTCTCGAATCCGATTTCAAGGAGCCGGAACGTGATCTTCGAAGAGATCGAGTAAGGGAGATTTGCAATAACCAGATCAAATGCGGGAAGCGGCACCTTTGATGCATCGCCTCTGGTAATCGTCAGCTGACCGGTGGAAAGTTCCTCTTCGAAACGCAGTTCAAGGTTCGGCAGAAGTGTTCCGTCAAGTTCGACTGCTCTGACGTTTGCTCCCCGCTCTAGAAGTGCTGCTGTCAGGACTCCGCCGCCGGGTCCAACTTCAAGCACTGTTCTTCCTTGAATCGGGACTGAATCGGCGATAAAATCCACGGCGTCTGTATCAATCAGAAAATGCTGATCCTTTGGCGCTTTCATAAAAAAAGATTATTTGGAGGTAAAGAGATGATACTTCTCTTCCGGATTTTCGAGTTCGAGCATAATCCGTTCGCGGATAAACTTCTCCGGTTTCTGGAGGGTCTTCACCCGGGTACGAATGTCTTCGAAACTTTCAAACGGTTTTTTCTGTCTTTCTTCCAGGGTGTCGGTCAGTGTTTTTTTACCGAACCCGGGAAGCAGATTTAACATGTGCATCTTGAGGCTTATTGGAACTGCGGTGTTGTAAAACTCCACGAATCGTCCTTCAGACTCGGCAATGATTTTCTCGACTACCGGCTCAAGCTCGCCTTTTGCAGTGGGTGTCAGTTCATCGTAGGATAACCGGCGTTTTACCCGCTCGACATGCTTTCTTTCATCTTCACCCATGTAGACTTTGTCGTGCAGATTGATCGCCACGTCTTTCTTTGCGATGATTTCGAGGAGTTTGAACTGGTCAGTACCTACTGCGAGAATGATTGATTCGCGCTGATTCAAAGGACGCCGGTCGCTTGCATATCCCCACTGGAGATAATCAAGCACTACGGCTTCAACTTCCTTTTTATTGGTCCTCTCAGTCTTTGGCGGCATTTCTACCACTCACTCGAATTTATGCAGAGTGTCAAGAATCTGATCTAAATCTTCGGGGAGAAGAGTAAACCGTTCTTTCGCGTAAATTGCCCGGATCTCATCACGGCTCTTTGGCATGATGTTTACTATCCTGCAGGCGATTTCCGGCTTCGTCTTCTCCATGGATTCGAGAATACTTAGAAGGGATTTTGTCGTTTCAACGCTGCATTTACTGAGACTGTCTGCATGGTCAATACTCTTACGCAGTTCGTATGATATGCTCCTGGCGGTGTCGTCACCCTCTTCCCCCTTGGAACGATTTTCGCGGATCGCAATAAGTTCTTCGCGAAGCTCTGGGAGGGTCATCATATCTTCACTGATAATTTTCTTTTCTTTCATGCGAGATTCCTGATAAATATAAAATAAGTATGTGGGGGTTTAATTATATTTCTGCGCCGTGAGGTGCTGCGGTCTTGCAATGACAGTTTTGGTTGCATTGCCGTCTTTGATCTCAAGGAGCCAGGCTCTGCCTCTCTTGCCGACGATTGTTCCGGTTTTACCGTGGAATCTCGGGTGGGGCTGACCTTTCTGAACGCTTGAGTCTAAGACAAGGTGAACTTTCTGTCCTTCTTCGAAGTTCTGAATGACCTTGGTCACGTTGGGCATACCACGGGTACGCAGGGTTTTCTGTAACTTATATCTTGTCCGTTTTTTAATTCCATTGTGCTTTGCCATGTTTACTCATCTCCACTATTTGGTAATCCGTCTACCTGCACCACGTCTAATTCGACGACTTTGGCGGGTACGGCGAGGATTTCAGCAAGACTGGGCGTTGTTCTGCCCCCGTCTCCTGATACGAGCTCTTTGATATAGAGACCTCCCTCACCAAGCACTTCGAGCCGGTAAAGGCCATTCTCCTCACCAAGAACTCCTATGTCAATGACCTGTCTCTTTCGAACGAGGTCGGCACGTCGGTGCGAGACCCGTTCAGGCGTGCGCTGATCAATCCAGGCTCCTTTGAGCTTGGATACAGCATTCTGCACGGTTTCCAGAGAGATACGGTCATCTATTGAGACTAGAATCCTGTATGTTTTATGCCCTTTGTTTGATTTAAGCATTTCCACGGTTTTTTTGTCTGACCAGCTTTCCAGGACGACTCCTACCCGCGGGTTGGCAGATGCATTTATTGCATTTTCCAGCTCTTTTAAATCAAATGTACGTTTTTTCGGGTTCTGCATCTCCATTACAAAGGGTCTTCCGGTTCCAATCATCACCGCATCGATGTCTTCTCTACCGGCTCCGTGAAGAACCCCGCAGTCGCTGGCAAAAATGCGTTTCGGCGCTTCTGCTATGAGCTCTTCTACTGATGTGGGGTATTGTTTGCCGGTAAAGTTACAGATTTCGCAGCCTTTCCCTTTGCATGCGCGGCAGTCCCAGTGCGTTTGCGGGATCCCGCGTTCGTATTTCAGGTATCTGCCGTAGAAGTATAGGGATGCGATCTGAACCTCAACACAGTCGTCTGCGATATTCAGGACGATGGTGACCTCGGGATTTTTCGGATTTCCGTGTTTGCCGGTAAGGGCAGAAACCGCCTTTCCTACTTCGCGGTTCATCTCAGATTTGAGGGGTTCGGGATTGTCAAGCGATAGATCCGACCAGAGCATCTCTTCCGATTCTGCCATCATCGGGGGAACTCTTGTTCCAATGACGAATGTTTCGTGTTCGATTCCTTGTACGGCAGCTGCTGCTTTTTCAGCCCAGTAGGGGATGGTATCGAATAAGTCGTTACAGACCCAGCAGGTTCCTTTTTCGTATGGTTTGTAGGGGATATTATATGCGAGAGAATGGGCTATTCTTAGTGAACGACCCCGTTCTTCGTTGGTGAGTCCGAATGATTTTTTTGCGAACAATCTTCCAAGGCAGTGATCGCAAATATCTCCGTATTCTAATATGGCGTTGACGAGTTCAAGCATTTGATTCTTTATTATTGGGCGGGAAACCATTTAGGCTTGTTCTCCCCGGCTGTCGAACTCGTTGAGGATTACTATAATTGTGTGATCGGCGTGGAGAACGCGGGGGCCGACCGAGTATTTGGGGAGATCTTTGATCAGTTCCATTTCCTCCTCGGTAAAGTTCTGATGGTCGCTCAATATGAAATTCTCAGGCAGGGTCTCTGCGGTTCTGATATCCTCTCCGTTTTCGTCGAGAACTGCAAACTGATGTTCTTCGAGAAGTTTGGAAAGGCCGCTTTTTCTGATGGATATGCCCGGGGCCGCCCGCTGATATTCTTCTTCTGGAATTGTTACGAGTGCTTTTTTTATTAGAGCTCCCGCACTTCGCTCGTCGGGGTTGAGGGATTTAATTTTTTCACCTGAGAACCGAAGCGTTACCGTGTTCGCAGGATCGGCCTGTTCCCCTCCTTTGAGAATCAGGAAACATTCAGTGTCCCGCCGAAGGTCGTGACTCAAAAAAAACGAGGCGTTGATGCATCTGCATAATACATCCATACGCCCGGCTCCTCCCGGCATATCGTTTAAGGAGAAGTCGGGTGTTGTGACTGCTTTGTGTCCTATTACGGCAAATCGTAACATTGTGCTGTATAGTAGGAGGTATGGAATGAAAAGCTCATCTGGGTTTTTCATGTAATACTCATTTCTTCTAATTCAGAGGGCGCACACGAGGGTATCACACGTATCACACGTTAATCGAATAAAGTATTACAAATGTTTATTGGAATGCATAACAAAAAATTACTTCAAATGAAAAGCGCTCTAAAAATCCTTAAATTGACAAAAATGACCGAAATACTGATTTTGGATGATGATGTTGACCCCCTCATTTGTAAAGAGAATCCTTATATCTCGACACAAAGATACAGTTAAAATGTCCCGAGAGGGGGCAGATATCATAGCTATGCATATCTGCCTGGCCAAAAGGTTTTACAAACCCCGGCCGTGGACGTGAAAAAAAAGTAACCGTCATCAATTATCAGTGATCCTATTAGCGACAATCAGCAATTTTCAGGAAAAGTAACGGTAAAACAGCCAATCAAATCACCTTACAAACGAGGAAAAATTATGGCAAAATACAAAGATGTAATCGACCTTTACGACGACAACGGCAAACTCTTAAAGAGCAATGTCGCACTCGAAAAGATCAGCCCGCTGGTTAACCCGGCAATTAAGAAAATCATCGACGACACCAAGAGGACCGTTGCGGTCAACCTTGGAGGCATGCAGGATGCATTAAAGACCGGTAAGATCGGTAAGCACCAGCAGATTCTCGGTCGTGAACTCAACCTCGATATCGTCGGCAACATTGACGCAATCGAAGCAAAAATCAAAGAGTACGTCTCTGTTGAAGCAGGCGACGACACGATGATTAAACGTTACAACGGCGGAAAACTTCTGTTAGTGAAGGTCCCCTCAGCACGTATTGCAGCAGCAGCAACCTACGATGCAGCCCTCACCTCTGTAGCAGCAGCAACCACCTATGCAGTTGTCGAGCAGTTCAACGTTGACATGTTCAACGCAAACACCGTCAAAGCAGCAGCATTCGGTACTTACCCGGTCACCATGGATCTCGCAGGCGGAGCATGTTCTATGATCATGTCCATCCCCCAGAACAACGAGTCTCTCGGATACGCACTTCGTAACATCCCGGCCAACCAGTCTGTGATGATCACTCACCGTAATGCAATGCAGGGTGCAGCACTTACTTCTGTTTTTGAACAGGCAGGAGAGTTCGAAATGGGCAGTGCAATCGGTCCGTTCGAGCGTGCACAGCTCTTACTTCTCGCATACCAGGGTCTGAACGCAAACAACATCGTCTACGACCTTGTAAAAGAGAACGGTCAGACCGGTACTGTTGGTACTGTTGTCCAGTCCTTAGTCGAGCGTGCGATCGAAGACAAAGTCATCACCCAGGGTGCAGCAGCTAAAGGCGGATACTTCAAGCCCTACGAAACCAAAGACCCAATGCTTTGGAATGCATATACCTCTGCAGGAACTCTTGCAGCAACCATGGTCAACTGTGGTGCCGGACGTTTCGCTCAGGCAGTATCATCAACCTTACTGTACTTCAACGACCTTATCGAACACGAAACCGGACTTCCAGGCTCTGACTTCGGAAGAACGATGGGTGTTGCGGTCGGTTTCTCCTTCTTCAGCCACTCCATCTATGGTGGCGGAGGACCGGGTATCTTCAACGGAAACCACGTCGTTACCCGTCACGCAGCAGGTGTTGGTATGCCCTGTATCGTTGCAGCTTGTGCACTTGATGCAGGAACTCAGATGTTCTCCCCGGAAGGAACCGCCAAGATCTATGGTGAGACCTTCGGTCAGATCGACGAGTTTGCCCACCCGCTCCAGGCAATTGCAAAAGCAGTTTAAACCTGTATTGATTTCTGCGTAAGCGGAAAGGAATTAGAATGACAGAATCAACATACCCACAACTAAGAATCGTCCCCACGAGATTCCTGAATCCGGAGACCACCGAGATTCTTCTCGAAAAAATCTACACAATAGATGGGATACGCCGCCTTGTGCTCAATGGCCCAAACCTTCCGGCTACCGTACCTTATGGTCCGGCCAGAGGCACGGTCAATGATAACTCGCTCCGGCGTGTCATAAAAGTCTGCGGTGAAGATTATCTTCTCCACGTTCAGGTCGGTGCAATTCTTCTTGAATTGGAAGATGCTTCTGTGATTCCGCTTGTCAAGGCGGCATGCGATGAGGTCTTCGCTGACAAATTCCCGTATGGAATCACCGAAGGTACCTACATGCGGTCGAACATGACGACCACCGACTATGCCAAATACGGTATTGTCGATGATAAACGAATTCTCGGAATGAGCGATCCAAAAAGCAAGCAGCGCCCTATCATCCTTCAGGGAACTAAATAAGCATGCCTCTTGGTCGTGTAACACAACTCGTCGATTGCAGACAGAGTATGGGTATGGGTAAGGGGGGATCTCTTGCTCAGAGGGGAACCATCTCTGAATGTAAAAATCCTGATGTCATCATCGTGGGCATGTCTCCAGGACGGAGGCATATCACAAAACCTGTCTGCGATATTACGTCAGCACTGCGGCAGCAGGGGATCGAATACAGCGTAAGTACCTTGGTGCTGAACGCAGGCAGCGGCGTCCCGCCTGATGCGGATATCGGCGGGGTATCACTCGGCTCAAATTTCGGAATTCTCGATCGCGAGATAGAACAGATAGAACGCCATAAAGTGGCTGTTCTTCACCACGGTAACATACGGTCTCATGTGGTCCACAAATCAAGGAAGATCCTGCAGGAATGCAACGTAAATGCCGTTGTTGTCTGCCAGGCTCCTGTTGATTATGAGGATCTTGCAAAAGCCGGAGTTAAGACCGCGTACGTCATGCCAAAACCAGACGATATTCGGACCAAAGGCACAGTAATGGGACTTGTTACCGGCATCACCCGGGGACAGACGCCAAGTCGTGTGGCCATGTCAGATGTCATTCATGAAGTACTCAGAATAATCAAATCTACAAATTAGGTGAACAAACTATGGCATACAAACCACAGTATGGTCCGGGAACCTCCAAAGTTGCGGAAGTACGTCGCAACCAGATGAACCCGAACGTAAAGCTCGAAAAGATTCGCAGCGTCACTGATGAGGACATCGTCCTTATTATGGGACACCGTGCACCAGGACAGGCATACCCTTCGGCACACCCCCCACTCGCAGAGCAGGGAGAACCCGACTGCCCGATCCGCAAAATCGTTAAACCGACCGAAGGCGCAAAAGCCGGTGACCGTGTCAGATACATTCAGTTCGCTGACTCTATGCTGAACGGCCCGTCCCAGCCTTACCAGAGAACCTATCTCGAATGCTACCGTTTCCGTGGTATCGACCCAGGAACTCTCTCCGGCCGTCAGATCGTCGAGTGCCGCGAGCGTGACCTTGAAGGATACGCACGTGAGCTTATCGAGACCTCTATCTTCGACCCGGCAACCACCGGTATCCGCGGTGCAACAGTGCATGGACACTCGCTCCGTCTCGCAGAGAACGGTATGATGTTCGATATGCTCCAGCGTTGTATCCTCGACACCGACGGTGTTGTCAAATACATTAAAGATCAGGTCGGTGTCCCACTTGACCGCAAAGTTGCTGTCGGTAAACCGATGGACGCAGCCTGGCTGAAAGCAAACACCCCGATGTTCCACTCCCTTGTCGGAACTGCATTCCGCTCCGACAGTGAATATGTTGCATACGTTCAGCGTATCCACGCCCTCCGTACTAAATACGGATTCATGCCCAAGGAGGCCTGAGTAATATGGCAAAAGTAGAAAAGACCCAGAAACTCTTCCTTGATGCACTCAAGCAGAAGTTCCCAAAACAGGATGTAGCATCCACCACCGCAGAGTTCTATAAATTCAACGGTCTTGAGCAGTCACCCCGTAAGAAGGAGTTCATGGCCATCAACAAGAAGATCGAAGCTGAACGCGGTATCTCCATGTACGACCCGAACCGCTGCCACCTCGGCGGTATCCCGATGGGTCAGCGCCAGCTGATGACCTACGAACTCTCCGGCACCGGAACTTTCGTTGAGGGTGATGACCTTCACTTCGTCAACAATGCTGCCATGCAGCAGATGTGGGATGATATCCGCAGAACCGTAATCGTGTCCATGGATATGGCCCACCAGACCCTGCAGAAGCGTCTCGGCAAGGAAGTTACTCCTGAAACCATCAACGAGTATCTCCACGTCGTCAACCACGCAATGCCCGGAGGCGCCGTCGTTCAGGAACACATGGTCGAGACCCACCCGGGACTTACCGACGACTGTTACGTCCGTGTGTTTACCGGTGACCAGGAACTCGCCGACAATCTCGAGCCCCAGTTCGTCATCGACGTCGAGAAGCTCTTCCCGAAGAAGCAGGCTGAGGCCCTCCAGGCAGCAGTCGGCAAATCCCTCTGGCAGTGCGTCCACATGCCGACCATCGTCGGCCGTACCTGCGATGGAGGAACGACCTCCCGCTGGTCCGCCATGCAGATCGGTATGTCCTTCATTGCCGCATACCGTATGTGCGCCGGTGAAGCAGCAGTCGCTGACCTGTCCTTTGCAGCAAAGCACGCTGGTGTCATCAACATGGCCCACCACTTGCCTGCACGCCGTGCACGCGGTCCGAACGAGCCCGGAGGAATGCTCTTTGGTAACTTCTCCGATATGATCCAGGCAGACCGTGTCAACCCGAACGACCCGGCAAAAGCATCCCTGGAAAATGTCGCAGCAGGAGCCATGCTCTTCGACCAGATCTGGCTTGGATCATATATGTCCGGCGGTGTCGGTTTCACCCAGTACGCAACTGCAGCATACACGGATAACATCCTTGATGACTTCACCTACTACGGAATGGACTATCTCCACGACAAGTACAAGGTTGATATCAAAAACCCGAACCCGAAAGACAAAGTCAAAGCAACCCAGGAAGTTGTCAACGACATTGCATCGGAAGTCAACCTTTACGGTATGGAGCAGTATGAACAGTTCCCGACCATGATGGAAGACCACTTCGGCGGTTCCCAGCGTGCAGCAGTTCTTGCAGCAGCATCCGGTATCACCACATCCATTGGAACCGGAAATTCCAACGCCGGTCTCAACGGCTGGTATCTGTCCATGCTTCTCCACAAAGACGGATGGTCCAGACTTGGTTTCTTCGGCTACGATCTGCAGGATCAGTGCGGTTCCGCAAACTCACTCTCCATCAGACCCGACGAGGGCTGTATCGGCGAGTTCCGTGGACCGAACTACCCGAACTATGCAATGAACGTCGGTCACCAGGGAGAATACGCAGCAATTGCAGCCTCTGCCCACTTCGGCCGCGGCGACGCATGGACGCTCTCCCCGCTGATCAAGATCTGTTTCGCAGACCCGGCCCTGAAGTTCGACTTCGCCCACCCGCGTGCAGAATTCGCCAAGGGAGCAATCCGCGAATTCATGCCTGCTGGTGAGAGATCCCTCATCATCCCGGCACAGTAAGTGGATAACAAACCACTCATTTTTTTCTTTTTTCAACAGTTCTGCAAAAAAATCTGCAGAGATAATTTCATAAAAAAAGTGATGATTGATCCAGAGTTCTGGATGAGTTTATGGATCAGTTGAGCTCACACAAAAGCTCGCTCATCCGTTTTAAAAGATACTGTGCTGTATCATACTCACCATCAGTGAATATGGAAAATGATATCGTATTATTCCACGTGAGAACCACAATAACAAACGGATTTCCTGTGGTGATGTTTGCATAGTTCACGGCCTCTATCACAGAAATATCGTTGCCGAAATCCACAACATCTTTCGGCAGGATCCCGGTATTCGACATGAATGGTGTTGAGTAATACTCCGGCTCGAGATACGGTTTAGCAGCTTCTGACTCTGGCTCTTCTATAGCGAAGAGTTCTCCAATACCCGGCGCTGTCGTCCGGTGCATCTTTGATAATGCAGTTACTTCGCGAAGAATTGAGACTATATCTCCAGACTTCGGGATTGGTGCTCTTGACCAGTAGGAAACGGAATAATTTTTAATTTCGTTTCGAAGATAGGGAGGCAGATATCTTCTGAGATCCACCGCCCCGCGGATCGGCACCATAGACATCGAGGTCTGGAATTTTTCCAGCACATACTCCTGTAATGCAGCCGCATACACCGTAACCAGAACATCATTCAATGTTGCATTATTTCGGCGGGCAAACTCCTTCATTGAGTTCAGTGTGTGGGGCTGTATCTTTTCGACAAAAAGCTGAGGTTTTCCGCGTTTTTCCTGTGGGAATTGAAAGAAGTTCTGATATTGCTGGACAGGGATCCGTTTTACCGCTTCAATACGGCACATTGCGGCGCATGCTTCACGGGAATAAGAATCTAGAAGTGGATCCATAGATCGCGTGTTCCAGTCACTGACCGGAGCCGGCGTGTAATCCTGATCCCACGCAAGATTCATGTAACATGTCGAGATCATCCCGACAATATCCCATAAGCCATGTGCATCGGTTACCGTGTGATCTATCGAGAAAACCAGCGTGCAATGCGATTCATTCTGATTTGCAGTCACATGCAGGGGAGGATGTTCGGTTGGCAGATTATCCAGAACGGCCGTGACACTCGCGGGGTCGGAACTGGCCACGCTCAGCCATTTTGGTTCTCTGGTCAGCAGCACCCACCCGCTGTTCTCGTCCTCATAACTGCCGGTATAATAACACCTGAGAATTTTGACGGCATCTGCAACTTTTTCAATTGCTTTTTCCAGACGGTTCAGGTCGATATATCCGTCAAGTTCCAGATGAAGTGAAATGAAATAGAATTGGTTGTCATTGAATTTGCGTTGAAAACGGTCGAGTTTTGCGGAGGGGATGAATATGTCTGCCATAAGGACGTTCCAGAATAAATATTCGCTGTCAGCCTATTTCTATCTCTGCCGAACATAACACAGTGTTCGGTCCAAAAACTGTTACCAAAAAGAACTAGAGCAATTATATGTCCTGAGAAACAACCTGTGAGGATATCGGTCACAGGTTCGGGACACAAGAGTATGGCAGTATCCTCAAAAACACTCACTTTTCATCTCTCGGAAGATGCGGTAGGGCAGATCAGTTCTTTAACAGCCGAGGCGCTCAAAGAAGGGAATATTGAAGAATACGATATCGAACGTTTGCATCTTGCCGTTGAACAGGTCCTTTTGAAATGGCTCGACGTTCTTGGAGAAGGTATCGAAGGGACATACCGGAGCGGCAAACGTCTGGGTCGTCAGTACATTAACCTCTCGGTTATAGGACCCAGAGTAAATCCATTCGGTGACGATGGTGGAGACTGCGTATTGAACGGCGGCAATTCTGTTCAGACGCTGCTTGCAAATATCGGACTTACCCCATCGTATCATTACGTAAACGGCGAAAATCAGATCTCGCTCATGCCGAAACGGAAAAAGATCAATCCGCTGATTTATCTTTTCTGCTCGATTTTTGCGGGAGTGTTCGTTGGACTCTTGTGCCGTGAACTGCCTTCTGACATCAGACACGCCGTTTCCGAGGTGGTTGTTGTCCCGCTGTTCGACACCTTCATAGGACTTTTAATCGCGGCGGCCCTTCCCATGATGTTTTTATCCCTTATCTGGGGAATTTACAGTATTGGCGATACGGCGACACTCGGAAATATCGGCAAACGCGTTATAGGCAGATATCTTGGCAGAATCTACTTCACGTTGGTCATCTGCACTCTTGTCTGCATTCCGTTTTTCACGTATGCAGCCGGCGGGACTACAGTGAACGGCGGGGAGTTCACGGCGATTTTTTCCATGATCCTCGATATCATTCCATCGAATCTCATCTCTCCGTTCGTTGAAGGAAACTCACTGCAGATCATCTTTCTGGCAGTGACTTTCGGTCTTGCCATGCTTATCCTGAACAAAAAGATCCCGGTGATCATACAGTTCGTCGGACAGGCAAACAACATCATCCAGCTGATCATGGAATGGATCACGTCACTCCTTCCTTTGATCATCTTCATCAGCATTCTTTAGCTTATGCTGACGGATATGCTTTCAGATATGACTGGTCTTGTGAAACTGTTTGTAATCATCTTCCTCTGTGTCGGTGCAAACCTTGTCCTGATGATCATGAGTGTTTCGATTCGGAGAAAAATTTCACCGATCACTCTGGTCAAAAAACTGCTCCCCTCCTTTCTGGTGGCCCTTACGACCGCTTCATCAGCAGCTACTTTCTCGACGAACATGGAGTGATACGAGAAAAAACTGGGCATACAGCGTAAACTCGTGAACTTCGGCGTCCCTCTTGGAACCGCCTTCTCAAGACCAGGTCATGCTGCAGTATTTTTCTGCGTCTGTTTATTTATGGCCGATACCTACAGCGTCCCGATCACATTTTCCTGGATATTTGCCGCCATACTGACCTGCGGCCTTCTTGCTTTGGCAGTCCCGCCGGTACCCGGAGGCGGGATCGCCTGTTACTCGATTCTGTTCCTTCAGTTGGGAATACCTGTTGAAGCACTCGGTATCGCCGTAGTGCTGGAGATCGTGCTGGACTTCCCGAGTACATCACTGAACATGGTGGCCGTGCCGGTGGATATGATCCATATGGCAGGCAAACTCAATCTGGTTGAGGAAAAAGTGATGAGAGGCTGACCCTCTCATGCTGCTAATTATGAGGAAGTAAAATATCCTCACGTCTCTCCCTCTGTTCCCTGAAGATGGTGTTCTTACCCATGATAAGACAAGCCAGAACAAGTGCGGCCATGGAAGGGATGAGGATTCCAAAGTCACCGGTCATCTCGAGCACCATGATCATGACCGCGATCGGCGCATGAGCAATGCTGCCGAAGAGAGCGATCATGCCTATGATAACGAATACCGGAACCGTGGTGATTGGAATCAGCTGCGGGAAAAGTATATGCAGCAGCATCCCGAATGCTCCGCCGGTAAATCCTCCTATCGAGAGACCGGGCGCAAATACTCCTCCGCTCCCGCCGGAACCAATTGTAAGAGATGTCGTCAGAGTTTTGGCAAATGGAAGAAGGATCAAAACGGTAAGGGGAAGCATGTTGTAAAGAGCAAGCTGCACAAATCCGTAACCAGATCCAAGACTGCCAAGGGCTACCAGAAGTGTATTCGGAGAGATATAGGCAAAGACGATTACGAATACTGCAATGATGAAAGCGCCTAAGACTGGTTTGAGAAAACCCGGCAGACTGTATTTTTTAAAGAATTTGTCAAAGATATTTTTCGTTCCGTAGAATGTTCTGATGTACATGATCCCGATCACAGCGCAGATGGGTCCAAGAGCTATGAAGAAGGGGACCTGAGCAACGGACCATGTCAGGGTCGTAGCGCCGAATATAGCCTCATACCCCATGAAAAACCAAAGATCGAGTAGCTGATGATCGATGCAAGAAATGAAGGGATTAAAACATCTGCTTCAACATCCCGTAAATAGAGGATCTCTGCTGCAAGTACGGCTCCCCCGAGGGGTGCTTTGAAAATCGTACCGATACCTGCTCCGATACCGGTCGCGATCGCGATTTTTCTTTCTCGAGGTGAGAGATTGAACACGTCAGAGATAAATGCGCCAAAGCCGGCAGCGATCTGCGCCGTCGGCCCTTCACGTCCCGCACTACCTCCGGTTGAAATAGTGATCATAGAAGCGATCGCTTTTATGAATGGGACACGCCAGCGAATCTTGCCGTCTCCGTGATACGCTTTCAGCGCCGCATCCGTACCATGACCCTCTGCCTCCGGTGCGAATGTTTGCACGATGATTCCCGAAAGAAGCGCTCCGCCGCAGATTATTGGAAGAATGAGCCAGATGACCGGCGGGGGCGTCCAGCTTGAGATTCCTTCGCTGGAAAGACCCGGCTCCAGGAAAGCGCCGTCATAGAAAATACCCATAAATAAGTTGATGCAGAATTCAAGACCCACATAAAATAAAATTGTCCCAAAACCGGAAATGACCCCAATCGTTATTCCGATCAATAGGATTTTCTTGAAAGATATACGTTCTTCCCCTTGCGTCACAAAAACACCTTTTTCTAGTATCTTTGTTTTCAACCTATTTTACATGTGGGTCGCATCAAAGTAGATGTGCGTATACCCTCCAAGAACAGATCCGGCCTGAATTCCATCTCTGTGGTTACTAATACCATCACCACGGGTCAGTGTGAATACATATCTTACATCGGAATCCGGTACGGTCCGGGAGTAATGGAATTCATGACCCCGAAAATTCATCCCCGCGGGGAAAATGGAGGGTTCAGTCACTTTTCCAACTACATAATTCAAAGCGACGAACCGTTTTTCCATATGAGAGTCTGCATCGAGAAGTCCGGTCATTGAATATTCCTGTCCTTCGAGGGTAGTA